>JAGCYQ010000227.1 GCA_017960765.1 Treponema sp. | reverse complement strand
TTCAAACGCAAGATATTCGGCGGCAGTAAGTGCACAGCGTGGAGTGATGATACGCTCAAGTGAAGGTGCATCGGCCAGAGACTGGAACATTACAACCTTGCTCAATACGCCACTTTCCTCAAATGTATGCTGGAAGAACTGGGCCACATCGTATTTTATTCCCATACCCGCAAAGACCATTACAAAGTCGCCGTCTGCATTCTTGAGTTTGGCCTGCCTGATTATCTGAGCCGCAAGCCTGTTGTGTGAAAGACCGTTGCCGCTGAAAATCGGAAGCTTCTGTCCGCGGATCAAAGTGTTCATTCCGTCAATGGAAGAGATTCCAGTCTGAATGAAGTCCCTCGGGTACAATCGTGCAAACGGGTTTATCGGGTTTCCGTTTACGTTGAGTTTCTTGCTGGAGATGATCTCAGGGTATCCGTCGATAGGTTCCCCAAGACCGTTGAAAATGCGTCCCAGAAGGCCTTTTCCTACACGAAGCTCAAGAGGCCTGTCAAGGAATTCAACAGAGGTGTCATTCAAATCAAGACCTGTCGTGCTTCCGAAAACCTGAACAATGGCGGATTTCTCGTCTATGTCGATTATGCGTCCTGTTTTTTTCTGGCCTGACTTGTCCCTGACATACACAACCTCATCGTAGAACGAATCTGGTGTGCGCTGTACCGCAACAATAGGACCGTCAACCTGTTCAAGACCCTTATATTCAATTCCCTTCATACCCAAACCTCTACAACGATGTCGTCCTGTACTGACGTTCCAGTTCACCAAGCTGTTCTTCCAGATGACCGGACAGGACTGCAAGATCTTCAAGCCTGTCATTTGCAATGACTGATTTTGCCTTGACAATCTCTGCCCTGGCCGGTAACTCAGTTATCTTTAAAAGCGGACAGCCCGCCTTTATTGCCTTTGCCGCAAGCTCGTAAAACTGCATGATCAACATCAAAAGCGCAATCTGTTTCTCCGGCACAGAATACTGATCAATCTGGTCAAAAGCATTCTGCTGCAGGAATCCGTTCTTTATCATTTCTGCGACAATCAATATCAGACGGTCATTCTCAGGAAGCGCATCTGCTCCGATAAGCCTTACTATCTGCTCAAGCCTCTGTTCTTTTTTAAGAAGCTCAAGTGCCTTTATCCTTATCTCAGCCCAGCGTGGATCAAGCTTGTCCCACCATTCCTTTACTTCCTCTGCATACTCGGAGTATGAGTCTATCCATCCGATTGCAGGATAGTGACGTGCATTTGCAAGCTCCCTGTCCAATGCCCAGAAGCAGCGGATGAATCGTTTTGTATGCTGTGTAACCGGCTCAGAGAAATCACCGCCCGGAGGAGATACGGCACCGATTACAGAAACAGATCCTTCCTGACCGCACAGAGAGAACACACGGCCTGCCCTTTCATAGAACTCCGCAAGACGTGTCGGTAAATATGCGGGGAAACCTTCCTCAGCAGGCATTTCCTCCATACGTCCCGAAAGCTCACGCAAGGCCTCCGCCCATCTTGATGTTGAGTCAGCCATGATGGCAACATGCATTCCCATGTCACGGTAATACTCAGCAAGCGTTATACCTGCATAAAGCGAAACCTCACGGGCCGCAACAGGCATGTTGGATGTGTTTGCAATCAATATGGTGCGCTCCATGAGGGATCGTCCTGTACGGGGGTCAATCAGCTCCGGGAATTCGGTAAGTACGTCGGTCATCTCGTTGCCACGTTCACCGCATCCAATGTATACGATTAAATCAGCATCACACCACTTTGCGATGGCATGCTGGGTCATTGTTTTTCCTGTACCGAAACCGCCCGGGATAGCCGCTGTTCCACCCTTGCTCAACGGAAAGAAAACATCTATTACACGCTGTCCTGTTACAAGCGGCTCCGTTACCTCAAGTTTTTTTGCAAAAGGCCTGGGTTTACGCAAAGGCCAGTACTGTGCCATGCATATTTTTTCTCCGGCATCAGTCTGGGCAATCTGCTCGTCTATTGTAAAAGATCCCGCACCGGCAAATGAAGAAAGCTTTTTTCCCTTTATATCCGGCGGCACCATTATCTTATGTTTAATTGAGCCTGTCTCCTGAACAAAACCAAGCACCATTCCTGGATGAATGTCCGTTCCTGCGGCGATGTTTTCTTCTGGAACAAAATCCCATTTTTTCTGTGAATCAAGAGGCTCTGTCCTTTGTCCTGGAGTAAGAAAGGCATTTCCTGACTCAAACATTTTTTTAAGTGGACGCTGAATGCCGTCGTAGATTGTGCCTACAAGACCGGGACCCAGCTTGAGCGAAAGAGGACGACCGCTGGATACAACCTCTTCCCCTATGCCCATGCCGGAATCATCCTCATAGACTTCTATCGTTGCCATTCCTTTTTCCTGGCTTATGATCTCGCCTATGAGCTTTTTGTTTCCGACATCAACAACCTCGTAAAGACCGCATCCTTCCAAACCGGAGGCATAAACAATAGGTCCCGAGATACGGGTTATTTTTCCTTTATTCATAATCAAAGCCTCCCTGCAAAGAGAGCCTGGGAAAGCTCCATTTTTTTGTCATCAAGTATTTCCTTAACTTTTTCCTTTAGGGTGAGCCTGCATTTGATGGAAGCGTCTTCCGTTACAAGAATCACTCCGTCCTCAAAACCAAATCCTGGAAGCACGTCCTCATCAAGAACTGACTTTTGCACCTGCTCCACGGAAAGCAATTGAACGCCAAGCGATGACTCAAGCATTTTTCTTGCAGAATCAAGTGAAAATCCAATGACATAGGCTGAAACCTTTTTGTCGCCCAGAACATTTTTTGCACGCCTTACCATCGACTCAACAACATCAAGACGCTTCTGCACGCCGGCTTTCTCAAAATATCCGTTGACGGCATTAAGAATCGATTCACTCACAAAGGAAACAAGATATCTTTCTTTCTCCAAAGGGAGGGATGCCTCTGTATTTCTTTTGAATGCGGCAAGAATGGAATCCTGTGTTTCCTGAGCCTGTTTAAGCGCATCACTTACACGCTTGTCCACGTCAGCCAACAGGGAAGTACATGTTTCCTCCGCTTTCTGCAAAATCCGTTCAGATTTTTTCCTGGCATCAGAGATTATCTCGTTATCCAAAGCCTGTGTCGAACGCAATTCTTCCATAAAAATCACACTTCCTAAATAGGGTACATAATGTCCACATCAAGGTGAACGCAAAGCGCTGATGCCTAGACCTGAATGCCCAAGGCCTCGCGTATCGAATCGGTAAGATTCTTCCGTCCGGGCAAATGCCCCTGTAATCCGGGAACCTCAACTATAAGAGGAGTCTTTCCGGTTTTCTGCCATGCAACAACCTGAGCCTCCAGCATATCCGCCACATCTTCTGTGAGTATGAGCACCTTTGGCCTGTCTTTTTCAGAAGGTCCCGAAACCTTGGACGATTGTCCCGTCATCAGGAGAAATGCGTCAAGAGCGTCATCCTTTTTGTTTGCAACGGCACCCGGAACACCAACCAATCTAAAGGCAAGATACAGCTCACGTTCCCCGATAAAATAATATTCCACGGAATTCCCTTGACGCGCTTACATCAATATGATGAACAATGCAACCAGGAATCCCCAGAGACAAATACCTTCCGCAAGACCTACGAACGGCAATGCCTTACCGGAAAGCTCAGCATTCTCGCTCATGGCACCCATAGCGGCGGCACCGATCTTACCAACAGCCATTCCACCACCGACACATGCAATGCCTACAGCAAGAGCGGCCGCAATGTACTTGATTGCAGAGGATGAACCAGTATCCTGACTCTGCTCTTCCACAGCTGTAGCCTGATCTGCTGCAGACTGGGCACTTACGGCACTTACAGATACCACGGCCATCAAAACCGCGATAATGAAGAATCTTCTCTTTACAAAAGCTTTCATAAAAACACCTCTATATAATTCATATATAATAAATCATCAATGATTCATTTATGACTTTAACGCATTGTACTTGAATGCAAAGGGCTTGAACTCACGTCCAGTCTCATTAAAGAACTTGCTGAAGAACTCATAGTACTGCAAGCGGATAACCTGAATCGCGACTATCATTCCCTCAAGTACGATGACTATGGCATTACCCACAATGCTGATGGCGATACCACCGGCAAAAGGCGCAATGCCCACCATTTTTTCAATAATATATCCCAAAACCGCATGTGCAAGGGCAAAGGCTCCGACACGCAGGAAACTTACGCTGTTTGAAAGATATGATGAGACAACCTCGATGACCTCAACTATGCCGGAAATCACCGCACTGAACACACCGTTCTCCAAAACAGGATGCTCCTTTTCTATTGCACGGGCAAAAGGCTCACCGAACGCTGTAAAGAAAAGGGTTACACCGATGATGATCCAGTCATAGATTGCAGGACTGTGGTGGAAGAATGCAATACGCAATGCAAATGCAAGCACATACCAGAAGAACACTGCACCGGAGATTCCGGTCTTTCCGAATATCGCACGACCCGGACGATGCAGCGAGAACTGATTTATGATGTTGATTATGAGACCTGTTGAGTTGATTATAAAGCCAACGCCAACCGTAAATCCAAAGAAGGTGAACATCCTCTTGATAGACTCAGAGCTTCCGGTAGGCATCATAGGCAATATCTGATTTCTAGGCTCACCGAAAAGCCCCGTAACCCATCTTGAGAACGGAGCAAGTATCTCCTCGTTTGCAAAGAACTCACCCGTCAACAATCCCATTATCGTGGAGCTTATTCCTATTGCAATGAACACAGGTCCGAATTTCTCCCAGCCGCCGAACTTGACTTTTTTTGCCGCCATCAGGATACCGACCAGAAGGAAGACAAGACCCTGACCTGCATCACCGAACATGATTCCGAAAAGCAAGGTAAAGAACAATGCCACAAAAGGAGTAGGATCGATTGTTCCATAAAGAGGAGAACCATAGCTGAAAATCATGCGCTCAAAGGAAGACACAATCTTGCCGTGCCTCAGCTGAACAGGGACCTGCTCTGAACCGGATATGACAGTTGCAACCTCCTCCGGGTGATAAAGGCGTATTCCTATCCTCTTTTCTGTAAGGGCATCAAGATCAGCCGTCATTTTTTCTGTAAGGCATGTCGGAACCCAGCCGTTTATGCGGTAGACGAATTCCGTTGACTCAAGCTTATTCTGAATGTCGTAAATCTGACTGTCAACCGAGAACAGCTCAAGCAGCCTGATCAACGTGTCCTTGTGCGTCTGGGCATAGTTCTTGCGCTCAACCTGAATTTCCTCAAGGGCCTGCTCTGCCTCAAGCTTTTCTTTTTTAAGTGATACCAGCGCATCCTCAGGAATACCCTTGAAATCCTTTGGAACCTGAATCTCCACGAAGTCGCATTTCTTAAGCTCTATATCAACTGCAAAACGTGCCTTCTTTGAACATGCCACAAGAATCCTGCTGTTGTCTTCTCCAAGGCGAACCACAGTTGCACGGCTTCCGATTGAGGCCTGAAGGAAATCAAAATTCTCCGGTGGGATTTTTCCTATGCGCATTGTCAGGAATGAAAGTGATTCAAGCTCGGAATATGATATCTTTAGGTTAGAGAAAGCTATGGCCTCTGTTATTGCCTGGTCCAGTTTCTTAAGGTCCTCGGCGGCCTTCAGTTCCCTCTCGTGAATCTGCTCCACCTCGGCGATTATCTTCATTGCCTCGTCCTCATCCTCAGGAGTCGGAATGTCGATTTCACCTATGTAATCCTGAATATCCTGAATGGAAAGGTCTGCCCTTGCCTGCTCAAGACGGTTGAACAGGTCCTTTTCCGGATTAAGCTTGTCCCCGTCAGGAACCGCAGCCAGATTGTCCTGGAACTGGAACTGTCCCATTTTTCCAAGATATTTAAGAACCTGATGCAAGTCTTCCCTGTAAATCATAAGTTCAACAAGGCGCATCTGTGTAGTTCTAGCCATTATTCACCTCCGAAACTCCGGCAACCACAAGGGCCTCATCCACCGGAGAATTCAATCGCAGGCATTCACAGGCCGTGCGGATATTGTTGAGTTCATGCTGCTTGATAATGTAATAGCACACTATCGGGCATACAGTAAAGGGATATTTATGAAAAAGCCGGTATGCCTTTGAGACATACTCACGCCTATAGGCATTGGAGATCCAGCGGGGGTCGACAGTCCAGAGTCCGCCTTCGTCATTCGGATTCAATAGGTCCGCATGAGTCCAGTTCTGCCATTGCTCCCAGGAGTCCGTGTCCCATTCAAGTGATTTGAGCGCCTGGGCAACAAGATCAAGCTTGCCGGTTTTATCGTATACAAGATGTTTTTTTATCTCCTCACTGTCCATGTCATAAAAAAGCCTTAGACGCTGAGCCCAGAGAACATTCTCCACCTGGAATTTCTCCGTAAACAGACTGAGTATTGCCTTCTCTCCCGGTGTGTTGATCTGGTTCGCAGACTTAAAAAGCTCCTCCACGAACTGACAGTCCAGACGGTAATCATCCACCTGCTGCTCCTGAATCGTGGGAACTGTGTCGTACCATGAAAGCGGAGTGTTTGCCGTCATCGCCTTGATGTCGGGCCATTTGTCATAGTTGATGAGATTGAACGGTTTTGTATCAGCTATCTCGGGCATCTCTTTCTCGTTAAAGCAAAGGGCTGCCCCTATTTCCTTTATGTTGTCGTAATCGTAAAAATGAAGGAGGGCCAGAAGGACTGGTGCGGGCTTCTCATAGGTTGCAACAAGCTTCTTGAATTCACTTACAAAGCGTCTCTGGGCACTTTTCTCAAGCTCACGGGCAAGAAGGGATTCAGGAATTGCGGGAACCTCAGTCTTAAAGACAAGGGTCCAAAGATCCTGCAGGGAATGTACGGTAAACAGCTCGGAGGCACGTTTTCCCACAAAGGAGCGGGCAAGTATACCGCTGGCACGAGCATATACATAACAATCCGCAGCACCCTTATCCATTGCCATTGTGTTCTTTCCTACTGGGAAATATAGTTTTCCAAAAGCGAGTTAAATGCCTCTACGTCCATCTCCAGGGATGAAAGCGAGTCTTTACAGGAATCGAGAGAAGACTGCCTGCTGTCCGTGATTTCTTTTTTTGCGAGCCGTGCTTTTTCTTCTATTTCCTTCACGGCTTCTGAATATAATTTCTTAAACTGTTCGTCTGATTTAGTTCTGGCGGCAGCGATTTTCTCATCTGCCTGGGTTTGAGCGGAGACAAGAGTCCTAGATGCTTCCCGTTCAATTTCCAATAAATGTTCTATAACATCCATCTCTTGACTCATAGAACGCTCCTACCGAAAGATTCTACAACAATGATGCATTTTTATAAGCACACAAAAGGTCATAAACCTCCTGTGCAGTTTTCTTTTCCATTACGTCCGCGACAAAACCCGGATTCTGCAAAACCGAGGCAAGTTCCTTTAGCACAGACAGGTGCATTTCGGGCTGCTCGGGATTGCACAGTACAAGAAATACAAGATTGACCGGGGCCTTGTCCAAAGAATCGTAATCTATTCCAGCACGGCTTATTCCAATGGCACCGATCACATCCTTTGCAGACGCGCAGTTTCCGTGTGGAACCGCAATACCATGCATGATACCGGTGCTCATCTTGGATTCCCTTTCCCTAAGGGCTGTCAGCGCCTGAGTCCTATCCAAATCAGGATGCACGCGGACAATGGATTCCACCATTTCTTCAAAGAGCTCGTCTTTGTCCGTACTCTCCAGATTCAAAATGACGGTTTCGGGAGAGAAAACCTTTTCAAGAATCATAACGACCTCTCTTGATTAAAAAAATCACTCAGCAGGAACATCCAGTACTTCAGGCTGTTCTGCATTTACAATTGACTGAGTCTCTTCTACAGCATCCTTTTTTTCTTCGGCAAGAGGATCCCAACCGAAATCAGAAGATGTTTCAGATGATCCTTCATTTACCTGCTCTGCGGCCTGCTGCATGAGGTCTGTGTCGTCAGATGGATTTTTATTGAGGAATGCCAAAGTAAATACGATTACAAAAAACAGAGTAACAAAAACACCTGTGGTCTTGGTAAGTACACTGGCTGAATGTGCACCGAAAGCTGCGGACTGACCGCCAAAAGCGCTTCCCATGCCGTTGCCCTCGTCGTTCTGTACAAGTACAAGCAGAACCAACAGAATGGCAATGATAACAAAGACAACCAACAGAATACTCTTAATAATATTCATTTTTTTCTCCAAAATCTGGATTGAATTTCCAGTAGTATCATTTTATGTGGCTACAATATATCAAAACAGGGTAAGATAGTCAATATTGCCTGATATCTCAGTCTGCGGTACAGACCACACGGAAACCTAATATGGCAGTTCTGGTATAACTTGTATATTCTTCACTATCTGAAACTTTATAAACATTCTCTATGTTCTCATTGAAACTTCCGCCACGCACAATACGTTTTGTTTCCGCTGAGCCCTGAGTCCAGCACCACTCTCGGACATTGCCGCTCATATCATAGAGACCGAGGGAATTCGGAGCCTTTGTCATTACCTCATGTGATTTAATATCGCTGATTCTCCAATTCCAGGCAACATCATTAAGAGTATCGCTTCCTGAGTATAAAAATGAATCCCTGTTTCCTCCCCTTGCAAGGTATTCCCACTCAGCTTCTGTAGGCAGGCGGTATCCGTTTGCGTTAAAGTCACACTGCACTCTATCCCATCTAGCAGTTGTATCATTTGGATTTGATGAAGTTGTTGAAGGGATATAGCCCCCGGCCCAATGTGTATAATCTGTATCTCCGTTTACACTGTAGCAGGGTGTGCGGCCTTCGGCAATGCTCCTTGAGTTGCAGTAGGCAATTGCATCATACCAATTCACATAGTATACGGGATAATTTTCACCGGCACCGTGATTTCCATCAGGACGTAAGTGCATTTGTACACCACCTGTGCTGGTAGAGGTTCCATTGTATTCGCAGTAGGTCTCATATTCACTTTGGGTAACCTCGTGCGGGCAGACATAGAGATTGGAGATTGTCACAGTGCGGCCGGCAATGAACACTCCAGATTCAGGAGTCAGGACTGTCAGTCCGTCGTAAGTACCGCCATCTACCCTTACAAATCCTTCTGGACCCACCGGTTCCTCGGGAGAATGTTTGCAGGAAGCCAGAACCAATACAGAACCCAATACAATGGCCATTACGCCAAACAAGCATCTTTTTTTCATTTAAAAACTCCTCGTATTTTAATTTTATGCAAAATAAGCCTGAATTCCCCGCAGCCGGAAATTCCTGCCTACTGTTGCCATGTTATAAGCTGTTAATTGCAATAGATAAGGTCCTGTCTGAACTCAATATGCTGACAGAATGTTGATACACTTTTTTCCAAAAACTTTTTATCTATATGCCTTAAGTGTATTATTATGTCGTTTTGTTGTCAAGAACCTTGAATTATTAGCCAAAAACCTGTACAATAAATGCATTATATTAGCTTTATATCCAAATTATGGAGGAATTTTTATGATTAAAACAGTAAAAGATGTTGATCTTAAAGGCAAACGCATCATCATGCGCGTTGATTTTAACGTACCAATGAAGGATGGAGTCGTTCAGGATGACACACGCATCATGGCAGCCCTTCCTACAATCAAATACATTCTTGAGCAGAGCCCGCGCT
>JAGCYQ010000226.1 GCA_017960765.1 Treponema sp. | reverse complement strand
TTCCGGGGTACCCCATGATACGGAAAATACAGGGAAGAAGACCATTTCTTCATTTTTATCTTTGTCCTCTGTCTTTTCCCCTTCAGTAGTTTTATCCTCCTGCTCAAGCTTTGGATCTTGGATTGTTTTATCTTCCGGAACCTTTTCAACTTCCTTTTCCTGAATCTTTTCCTGCTTTGGTTCATCCATCTGCATCAAGTCATTTAACGTAAGCTCATTGGATTCCTGTGCATAAAGGGTATTTGCAAAAAACGCTAGAAAAACGACAATAGCTAAGAAAACAGGTATTCTCTTTTTGTTCATATTTTCTCCTTGTCGGGATAATATAGAATAGGAACTAAGGAGTTAACACTTTAAATGCTTTTTATATTCTAGCACAGCTTCTTTAACTTTGCAAATTTTTTAGATTTATTGTATTATTGAGCCGTATTATAGACCAAGACAGTTTTTTAAGGAGAAGGAAGTGCTGCGACTTAGACAATACAAACCGGGAGATGCAGAGACAATAATCTCGTGGTGCAGGGATGAGGAGTCTTTCCGTAAATGGACTAGCGACAGGTATGATTCGTTTCCAATTACCGCAGAGGACATGAACAGAAAATATATCGACAACAACGGCGACTGTGAGGAAGCGGACAATTTTTATCCTATGACAGCATTTGATGAAAATGGAATTGTGGGGCACCTTATCCTGAGGTATATGGATGCGGCAAAAACTCATATCCGCTTTGGCTTTGTGATTGTATCGGACCAGAGGCGAGGGCAGGGCTATGGGAAAAAGATGCTTCAGCTTGCACTTGATTATGCGTTCAATATTTTTGGAGCAGAGAAAGTCTCCCTTGGTGTTTTTGACAATAATCCCCCGGCAATTAACTGCTATAAGGCGGCCGGTTTTGTTCCCTATGACGAGCGTGAAATTGAATTCTTTGGAGAAAAATGGAAGTGCATAGAAATGCAAGTCCTAAGAGAAAATTCTTGAGCTGCCATGATACCAGAGCTTAAATGTTTTTCACAAGCTCAATGGCTTTTTCTGGAGGCATGGTCTCTCCCCAGATATATCCCTGGATATAGTCACAGCCGATTGATTTCAGTGTCTCCAACTGCTCTGGGGTCTCTACACCTTCTGATATAACCTTGAAATTCAGGATGTGGCCGATAGAGATGATGGCCTCGACATATTTTTTTGAGGACTCGTTCAAGGCCAGAGGATCGATAAAGGCCTTGTCGATTTTGAGGGTGTCCACAGGTATCTTGTTCAGATAGCTCAATGAAGAATATCCTGTTCCGAAATCGTCAATAGCCATCGTTATTCCCATGCTCTTGAGCCTGTTGATGCATCTCATGGCTTCTTCCGCTGAGTCAATCATGATGGACTCGGTGATTTCAAGCTCAACATTTCTAGCAGGGATTCCGCTTTCCCTTATGACAGACTGAATCTCCTCAATGAAATTATTTTTCATCAAGTGCTTTACGGAAATGTTTGTACTCAGGATAAGGTCAGCACCTGTTTCTTCCATATAATTGCCCAGGAAACATGCGGCTTTCCTGAATATCTGAAGATCCACACGGTCAATCAGGCCTGCCTCTTCCGCAACCGGAATGAAATCGTTCGGGCTTATGATGTTGCCGTCCTGATCTTTAAGTCGTGCGAGTGCCTCAAATCCGCGGAGTTTATGTGACATGTCAAACTGAGGCTGCAGATAGAACAAGAAGGCTTCCTCATGCAGGGCAACCCTTATGCGCCTTTCCAAATCAAGGAATTTGGCCGTTTTCATAAGATCAGTGCTAAAGCGGAGGATGTTGTTCTCTCCTCTTGAGCGCTTGATTTCATGGAGCGCCGCATCAGCACATGAGTAAAGGGCACCTTCGTTGTCGGCATCCAGAAGATATTCAGCATAACCGAAGTTTGCAGTCATAAAGTAATCATATCCGTCAATTGTGATTTTCCTTTTGATCTCAGATTCATAAAGACGGATAGTATCGATTATGTCATCATCACATTCATAGTCGCGTATAAGAAGGCAGAATACATCTCCTCCCAGGCTTGCCAAAAAGTCACTTTTTCCGTCAGGGCTTGTTTCCGACAGGGTTTTAAGTCGGCTGGCAATCTCTGCAATTACCTTGTCACCCGTGGCATGCCCCATCGTATCGTTTATAGCCTTGAAGTTGTTCAGGTCAATTGAGACCACCACGAACTGATAGTCCTTCTTAATGTAGCTGTTCATCCTTTCTGTACAGGCAAAACGGCTCGGGAGACCTGTAAGCGGATCAGTCAGAGTCTGGGCCATCAGTTTTTTCTGGAATTTTCTTGCGTTCTTGTTGGTCCAGTAAATGATTATGACCGTAAGTGCTGTAAAGAGACTCCTGAAGATTCCCGGAATTGAATTTATATTATGTTGTAAAAGCAGGTGGATTGTCAGGTTCGGAATATGAAGGATAAGAAGAATGATTGAAGTTATGAATCCAACCTTTCCGAACAGAAAGGCCATCAGCAGGAGGCAGACATCAGAAAGAGAAGAAAAAACACCGTTGAACAGATTCAGGGGAATGCGCATGCCGAATAAATGAATCATCTCCTGAGAACGGCTGATATTCGTAAGAATAATTGAAGCTACGATATATACAACAAGAAGAATGGCAAATACAAATTTTGGAGCAGGTCTTTGACCGAAAGTAATTTTGGCGATTTTCTTTTTGTAGCTAAGCCCTTTTTCGGAAGAATTTCGGTTAGTACTCATGGAAACTCCTTTGTCTCTCTCAATATACTATTGTAACACACTATTCCCAGAATTCAAATAGTTTTTTTCATTCCGAATTACAAGCCTTTTCCTTTGGCAGCTTTCGGAAGAACCAGATTAAATATGGAATAGCGGTGAATGTACTCAAGAGGTCTGCCACCGCCTGACTTATCTCCACGCCAAAAAGTCCGAACAGATGTGGCAAAATCAGGATGGCCGGAATAAAATAGATGCCCTGCCTGTTCATGGAAAGGAAAGTCGCCTGCTTGATGTGATGTGTGGACTGCATCAGCATGTTTGTGCCTACGATAATAGCATGTAATGGTAGGAATGCCGCCTGCCACCTTAATGCAACCTTGCCCACTTCAATAACCTCCGGGTCATCACGGAACGCCTGAATGATCTGGGGAGCAAAGACCACCGCAAGAATTGCAAAGACAGCCATGACACTCGCACCTGTGACAACAAGGAAAAAATATGCCTTTCTGACCCTGTCATAACGCTTTGCACCGTAATTGTAGCCGCTTACCGGACTGAATCCCTGGCCTATTCCGATCATCATGCTGGCAATGAACATAATGATTTTACCGACAATCGCCATGGCCGCAATCGCACTTACACCGAAGAGACCCGCGCTCTTGTTCAGCATAATTGAGGCAATGCTCGCCAATCCCTGACGTGCCATAGAAGGAAGCCCTGTTGTGACGATATTGCCCAAAAGACGTATGTCCCTGGTAATATTCTTTATGCTTATGTGGCAGATAGCCTTTCGCCTGAGGTAGAACGAGAAAAGCAGCCAGAAACTAGCAAACTGTGTTATGAGTGTACAAAGAGCCGCACCGCTGATTCCAAGACCAAGTCCCTTGATATGAAGTCCAAAAATCGAAAGCTCAGGGAAAATAAAGAACGGGTCCAGAACCATGTTAAGGATGCCGCCCGTGGTAAGTGCAATCATGCTGAAGAATGCCTTTCCCTCTGAACGCAGGTTATTGTTCAGGACAAAAGAGGCACACATAAATGGAGCACCCCAGAAAATGTAGCCCGCATAATCCTTTGCATAAGGAAGGACACTCTCGCTTGCACCGATAAAACTCAGGACACCCTGTGCAAAAATGTTTCCGAAGCAGGTAACCAGGACACCGACCCCGATTGCCGCAAAAAATGCCGTGGAGGTAATCACTGAGGCCTCTTCGTTGCGCTTCTGGCCAAGACGTATGGAGACAAGGCTTCCGGAACCCATGCCAAGGGTAAATCCGCATGCCTGAATTATGGACATGATGGGGAAAACGATTCCAACTGCCGCACTGGCCTCTGTTCCCAGCTGAGAGACAAAAAACGTGTCGGCCATGTTGTAAACCGAGGTAACAAGCATGGATATAATGGTAGGAATTGCAAGCGTAATGATCAGCTTCCAAACCGGAGTATTTACCATTTTGTTATACTGTACATCGGCATTCTGATTTTGCATTTTGTTATCTGCCTTCAATTTATTATAGCAAAGTTAAAATGTAATGTCATGCGATTTTGGTCGAATCTTTTGCATATTAAATTCTTATTTCAGATGAAACTTCTTGAAATGCAACAGCCCGATATTGTAAGATTGATTCAGGAACTTAGCTTAAAGGGGGAAATCGTGCCTTTGGTAAAAGTAGAGATGAAAAAAGGAAAGAGCGCGGAATTCAAGAAGTCTGTGCTTGAATGTATACATGAAGGACTCATGGCTTCCCTTGCAATTGAGGACTGGGACAGGTTCCAGAGAATTGTAGAGATTGAACCTTCCGATTTTGAGACCGCTCCAGGCAAAACAGAAAACTTCATGATAATAGAGCTTACGATTTTTCCGGGCCGCACAAAGGAACAAAAGAAAAATGCAATAGAGATGATTACCACAAACCTGAACAAAACACTCGGCATTGAACCCACGGATGTCTTCATAGTGATGAACGAACCACCGCTGGAAAACTGGGGCATGGGCGGAAAACAGAAAGGATAATAAGATATGAAAACTTACAGTGCAAGTGTTTTTTCTACAGAAAAATATGATCTTGGTGAATCACCGTTTTATGACGTAAGGACAAAGACACTGTCATGGGTTGATATTCCAAAGGGGAAACTTTTTACACAGAAAGTTGATGATGTAAATCCAGTTGGCGAAAAAAATTCATTCACTTTTGAAAAACCGATTGGTGCTGCCGTTCCTGCAAAAAAAACTGGAAGCTATGTCGTGGCAGGTACAGATGGAATATATCTTTTGGAAAATGGAGAGGCAAGCCTATTAAAAAATCTCTCGGAGTATTTTGAATCGTATCAGCGCTCAAATGATGCAAAGGCAGATCCAGCTGGAAGACTTTGGTTCGGTTCGTCTGTTGATGATGATGTTCATGAGGCAAGCGGAAACCTTTTCTGTCTTGATGGCGTAAATGTGACATGCATGCAGCCTTCAACTAAAATCTCAAACGGAATGGCATGGAGCCGTGACCGCAAGAAATTTTATTTTTCAGATTCACTGCAGTATGCTGTGTTTGCTTATGATTATGATTTGACCACAGGCAATATTTCCAACAGACAGATTCTGTTTAAGGTTGAAGATGGAATCTCTGATGGAATGTGCATAGACTCTGAGGATAATCTCTGGGGTGCCTTTTGGGGAGGTCATAGAATAGAACAGAGAAGTACAAAGAACGGAACTCTTCTTGCCACGGTTAACGTAGATGCAAAGAATGTAACATCATGCTGTTTTATGGGCGATAATCTGGACACGCTTTTTATTACAAGCTCAGGCCGGAATCAGACAGGAGAATATGATGGCTGCCTTTTTACATGCAAGGTAGATGCAAAGGGCCTTCCCTGTGATTATGCATGAAACATTGATTTTATTTTTTTAATGTTATAGAATACCAAAATCAAGTTAAGTATTTAACAATGTTGATTAAGGAGTGTAAAAAATGTTGTTCAACAAAAAATCAGTTGTAATTACTATTCTTGCTTTGTTTGTGTTGACATCAAATTGTTTCGCAAAGATTGGCGCCAGCAGGTTCAAGATCACGGAGTCTGAAAAAGAATTTGATGTTATCTATTATGTCTCCAAAGATATGAAATCTGTAAAGAACAAAAAGAACCCTGATGTGGACGTAACACAGACTTTTCAGGTCAAGAAGAACAAGCTCAAAGGTGAATTAAGGTATTCCCTGTTTACCGATTGCGGCGGGGACGACTGTGACCTGGAAATTCAGTATGCAATGTGGGTTTACATGTGCCTGAACAATGTTGCAGGATATGAAGTTCCGGGAGATGCCATCTCTTCCTTTAACGATGAGGATGTAAAATATGAATTCAACGGCGACTTCGGATGCACTGCTTTTATACAGGACCCAAAATCAGAGTATGCCAAAGGATACAAGTACATGATGGTTGAATTCTTCTATAAGAAAGACCAGGGCCTTGTAATGAGGACTTTCCTCTTCAACGATGTTGCTTTTGTCGGCATTGATGAGCAAGGCATGATATCTGAAGACAGTCCGTTATTCTCAAATTATCATTCATTCAAATTCATGGAAAAGGATGAATCCGGAAACTTTATTGAAGAATAAAATCTGCCATTGAGATAGCCCGGTACAACTCTGTGCTGGGCTTTTTTTTTCTGCTGCTGGTGATTTTATCATCCCAAAAAAATACACAAAAAAATTGCCTCCTTTAAAAACAAACATTGTCTTTATGAAAAAACCGTGTTATAATTTAAATTATTCCTTTTGAGATATAAATCGTTCTTTGTATAAGCTAAAAACCGGAATAAATGGTAAAAATTTGAATATATTAATTATGGAGTAAAAAGATGAGTTTATTTCAAATTTACATGTTATTTTTTGGTGTAAGTACAATCATCGGTGTTCCTTTGGTTTCCTCTTTTCAGGTAACACAGATCAAGGGGTCAACGTGGGGAGACTGGGTTTCTGGCCTTGGGGCAACTTTGGGACCTGCAGCAGGAATCTTTATAGTCATCACGATTATAAGCTATATAATCATGAAGCCCCTGCTGGATCTTATAAAAAAAGCAGAGACTCAGCCGATTACAAAAGAGGAGCAGGAAAGCGCTGACGGAATCCTCAGGAAAATCAAGGTGCTAACTACTGTTGCCCTCATGGCAGGATATCCTCTTGGAAACGGATCAACAATCATCATCAAGACAATGGCCGGAAAAGTAAACTATAACACAGTTGATCTTGTAATAATCATGATTCTTATTCTGCTGTATGGTTTCATGGCGGTCCAGTATTCGGTAAAGTGTTTTGCCGTCCTTTCCAGAAGGGAACTCTATAAGCTCAAGATTATTTCATGCGATGGATTCAAAAGAACAACTGTCTCCATGAATATCGGACAGGCCATTCTGATTGCAAGCCTTACTGTTGTGTGGCATGTTTTCTGCTCAGGATATAGTGCGATACGGCACGGATGGACAATGGACGTTTTTTTCAACAAGGCCTTTTCCGGTTTGATTCAAGCCCTGGTTTTCTGTACGCCGCTCATCATCATTACACTTGTTCAGCTGAGGCATCGTTTTACAATTTCCATCAACCTGATTAGGAGGCTTCGTACGGAGGGAGACCTGCACAGCCGCATTTATGTCGGTACCTTTGATGACTTTGGAATCATCATGTCCGAGATGAACCTCCTTATGGATTCTCTCCGCGTGTTCCTCTTGAATCTTAAGAACGAGATCAAATCTGTTGATTCAAGTGCGGAAGAACTCATGGGGCTTACCGAGACTTCGTCAGCTGACATTAATCAGATTGTAAACAGATTCCAGTCCATGAGCAGTGAATCAAGCAATCAGTCGGATTTGCTTGCTTCCGTAAACAAGGGTGTTGAAAAGCTTAGCTCAGATGCCGTAAAGGTAAGTGATTTTACAGACTCCCAGTTTAAGTCCGAAAAAGAGAATGAAAAATCCATGTCAGAAATGGTGGATAATTTTAAATCAATTACAGAACTTATATCACGGGCCCAGAATCTTTCTGATGCACTTACTGCGGAATCAGTCTCAGGTAGCGAGGAAGTAAAGAAGACACAGACTGTAATCAACGGCATTACTGAAATGTCCAAGCGCATGATAGAAGTCATCAAGGTGATCCAGTCGGTTGCATCCCAGACAAACCTTCTTGCCATGAATGCGGCTATTGAGGCTGCCCATGCTGGTGAGGCCGGAAAGGGATTCAGTGTCGTTGCAGATGAAATACGTAAGCTTTCTGAGTCAACTCAAAAATCCACAAAGGATATCAGCAAGCTTATCAGCGAGATTTCAAAATCCATGGGAGAAGGTTCCTCTAACATGGAGCTTACAAGCAATGCATTCAACAAGATCCAGAAGGAGATTCAGGAGCAGAGCCGTGTTGTCGCAGAGATCTCAAAGACAATGGCACAGCAGTCAATGGATGCGAATACAATTCTTTCCGGAACAAATGTGATTGTAAAACAGATTGGTGAGGTAAGTGATCTTGCCAAGAACCAGGCGAATTACACAGAGGAAATCATGAACGATCTTAATGAGGTTGTTTCTCTGACAGGTCAGGTCAATGATTCCGTAACGCAGTCAGAAACGGTAGTAAAGACATTCTCTGAGTCTTTCTCCACTGTCCGTGCAAAAGCTGAGGCCAACAAACAGTCCGTACTTGCAATTACCTCAGAATTGGACAAGTTCAAGTTGTAATAAACGGCCGCAGAAAATAATTATACCCCGTCATAGAGGCGGGGTATTTTTGTCTCATAATCATTTATAGATTGCGGATTGAGTCCGGCAATGACAAATCTCAGGTTTTAAATCTTGAACAAATCGATTTCAGTTCCGATCTGCCTGATGTTGTCTGCCATCTTGCCTGAGATATCGGAAAGCAGAGAGCCTGTCTCATTGATTTTAACAGCGCCGGAATGCATATTTTCTATGCTCTGCTTTACGCTGTCTGTTGAAACCTGAAGTTTTTGTATTTCCTCAAGAATATGCCTGTTTCCTTCCGTCATTTCTCCGGATGCGGTATGGACTTCTGATGTTGAGTCGTTCATGGACTGAAGTGCATCGATAATCTGCTTTGAGCCGATCTGCTGTTCTTCCATTGCGGCCTTAATCTGCTCGATAATCTGGCTGGTCTCTGAGATGCTGTTCGTGATTGCAGAGAATGCGGTGTTTGTCTCGTTTGAAACCGTAACGACATCGCGTATGGTCTCCTGGATTTTCTGCAGCTCTGAACCGATTGTCTTTGACTGGGTTGTGGAAGTCTCGGACAGTTTTCTGATTTCGTCGGCAACAACGGCAAAACCTTTACCTGCTTCTCCTGCGTGTGCCGCTTCGATTGCTGCGTTCATGGCCAGAAGATTGGTCTGTTCAGCTATGCTTGCGATGGCAGTGTTTGCATCCTGAAGCATTTTTGACTGCTCATCAATACGCATGATTTTTTCATTTGCATTGCTTTGTGTGTTGAAACCTTCGTTTGAATGATGTTGCAGGGTGGAGAACGATGAAATCATTTTACCGACGGAAGTATTTACGGAATTGATGTTTCCGATCATCTGCTCAACTGCGGCAGAGGCTTCCGACACACATGAGACCTGGGACTGAATCATTTTCTCAAGGGAGTCAATATTCGAGCTTATCTGGTTTACTGCATCAGCGGTCTCGGTTACATAATCGGACTGTGAGTTGATCTGTTTGTTCACGCCCTCTATGTTGGATATGATTTCCGTAATGGAAGTTGAAGTGTCCTGTGTTCTTGACTGAAGGTCGTTGTCTACAGTGATAAGGTTGTTCTTTGAGGTCTGAAGATTTGTAACGATGCCCTGAAGTTTCTCAACAAAGGAGTTGAATCCCTTGACGACATCACCGATCTCATCATTTGTTGCCTCCGGAATACGCTGGGTAAGGTCTGCATTTCCGCTGGCAATAGTTTCAATTGAATTCTTGACTTTCTTAAGAGGCTTAACCAGAAGACGTACAAGAACGATGACAATTACTGCGGCAAGAAGAAGCGTAATCAGGTTGACGTAAGTAAGTGAGCGCTGCATGTCCTTGAGGGAGCCATAGTAATAATTGTATGGAGCAAAGGCAAAAACAGCCCATTTGGTATTCGGGATCTGGCGGTAAGAAGCAATAAGGTGTTCCTTGGTATCAGGATCGTTAAAATCCTTTATGTCCTCTTTTCCCTTAAAGAGGTCAGCAATCATCTTGGCAAGCTCCTCGTTCTTTTTTTCTGCCTCGGTTTTCTCTTCTTCAGTTGCATCTGGATTCTCTTCAACATTTGCATTTGCAACTATGGTATTGTCGATATAATTGACGACTGTAGGATGCATCCCGCCACCCATGTCAATTTTCTCGATTGTACTCAGGATTGTGTTTCCGCTTACAACCATGACGATGGCACCGATGGCCTTCTTGTTCTCGTTGTAGACCGGAACGCCGTAATGCTGCAGGACACTGTCTGTGACCGTACTGTATGCGGGGTCTGACATGAAATCATTTCCTGCAAAGGACTCCATAAAGTATGGACGGGTCGCAAAGTTAATAAGTCGTCCGTCTGCGGTAATGGCATTTCCCTCTGCATCATAAAAGGCCATGTTCTGGATGTTTTCCCCAATAGCCGCCGCAACTCTTGTAAGCTGATTCTGCTTGTCTGCCAGGGATATGGATTCATCCTTCATGACCGCAAGCTCTGCAATGGAATGAAGAGTCTGAAAGTGCCTGTCATTTATTGCCTTCAGCTGGTGAACGACATCCGTGGAAAAAGTCTCAATCTGATTCTGAACGTTTTTTTCCATGCCGGACGAAGCTTCCTGATAGGCCACTTCTCCAAAAGTAATGTTTGCAACAAAAAGAACTGCTAAGAACAATATCAGCAGCTTTACTGTCAGTGTGATGCGGATTTTCCCTTTTTTTGCCATAATTTCACCATCCTTAAAAAATCGAGCTCTCCAATGGTTGCGAAGTATTTAAAACTTAGCTATATAGTTAATTATACCATACTTCCTTATAATTACAACAAAAATCACCGTATATAGAAGCTTTATTTTTTCTGCTCTTTCAGGTACTCAACCAGGGTCGGTATATAAAGACGGTCCTCATGGGCAATGTGGGTATTGATCCAGTCATACAGGAAATGTGCGAATTTTATTGCCTCGGAAACTGTGAGGGAGTCTATCTCGGAGGAGGTGATCATGCACTGTGCCGCAAATTCATCGTGGGCGGCCTTGTGCTGCTTGTATCCGCTGAATTTTGAGGCCTGCATAAGACGCTCTTCTTCCTTAAAGTGTGTCGCCGCGTAATTAAGGCATTTCTCCAGGGTTTCCTTTATCAGCTTGCGGTAGCTGTCAGAATCCTTGTTCTGCAAAAGGCTTTGATAAAAATCATTGCACAGTTTTACAAGATGCTCATGCTGCTCGTCGATGACAGGGATGCCTATCTTGAATTTCGGGTCCCATTTTATATAAGTTTTAGATTCTGCTTCATCATATAGTCGTTTCATGGTTAACTCCATCCATATTATAGCACATGATGGTATGTTTCGTTAATCGGATAAAGAATTTTTTCAAAATTTTTTATTGTTTCTATTGACAAGAACATTAAAATATGTTACTACTTATAGTAACAAGAGAACGGAACAGTCCTTGTTGCCTTCATGAAGAATTAAACGAATTATAAGAGGAAACCAAAATGGAAAAGAGAGAATTAAAACAATCAGAGAAAAAAGGCATTAGCCTTCAGGACCTGCTTTTGACAGCAGTACTTCTTGCCGCTGGTGCAGTACTTAAGTTCTTTGTAGGTACTTATATCAACTTGTTCGGAATGAAACCTAATTTCATTATCGCAATGTACTGTATGGCGATTGTAATTATCCGTCCAAAGATCTATTACAGCCTGATCATCGGTCTTATAGCTGGTGCAATATGTCAGTTCTACCCGGGAACTCCATACCTGAACTTCGCTTCTGAGGCTGCGGGTGCCCTTGCAATGGGACTTTTGATCTACATTCCGGCAAAGACAAAGGCAGGAAAAATCGTTCTTGCTGCAGTTGCAACATTCATAAGCACGGTTATTTCCGGCGGGCTTTATACAGTCCTTCTCTTTGTGTTCATCAAGTCTGATCCTTCTGCAATGGCCGCTTATGTGCCGATTGTACTTGGAACAGCAACACTTAACGCAATCATCGTGGCAGCACTTTATGTTCCGCTGATGAAGGCAATGAAGAAAAAGATAGTGGAAGAGTAATCATGATAGAAATACAGGAACTGACATTCAGATATTCCGGTTCAAAAAAGAATGTACTGGAGAATATTTCGCTGACAATCGAAAAAGGCGGATTTGTAGGAATCATCGGTGAATCAGGAGCTGGAAAGACAAGCTTGTGCAACTGCATCAACGGACTTATTCCTCATCATTACGAGGGGGATTTTTACGGAAGCGTCAAGGTTGATGGAACAGATACCTTTGATATTGACGCGGGAAAGCTTGCCCTGAAAGTCGGTTCTGTGTTTCAGGATATCGAAAGCCAGATTACAGGCTATTTTGTAGAGGATGAGATTCTTTTTGGCCTGGAGAATTTCGGTATTCCAGCTGATCAGATTGAAAAAAGAATTACGGATTCACTCGAGACTCTGGGAATCACAGAGCTTCGTCATAAAGAGATTTCTTCCCTGAGCGGCGGACAGAAACAGAAACTTGTGATTGCCGCTATTCTTGCGCTTGAACCGGATGTTCTTGTCCTTGATGAACCTACAGGCGAGCTTGATCCTGCATCATCCGTTCAGATATTCAACCTCCTTAAAAAACTCAACGAGGAAAAAGGCATTACCATTGTTGTCGCTGAGCAGAAGATCATGCTGCTTTGTGAGTTTGTAAAGAAACTGATTGTTCTTGAAAAAGGAACATGCGTGCACTATGGCGAGATCAGAAGCACACTCACTCATAAACGTGAAATGGAGGAAGCCGGCATCAACTGTCCGCGTGTCCTTACGCTTACATCGAAAATGGCAGATGAGAATCTTGTGCCAAAGAGCATGAAGCCTGAGGACAGAATCTGCCTGAATGCAGAAGAGGCGGCAGATTTTATAAAGAAGGTCGTAAAGATTGATTCAAGGAAGGAATCTCAGTTCAAGTCCAGCAAAACCACTGGTACAGACATGTCATTCTCTGGCCTGACAGGTGAATCTACATCTGATGAAAATGTTGTTCTTGAATTCAAGAATGTCGCATTCTCTTACAACGAGACAGCAAACGTCCACAACCTCAGCGTAAAAGTGAACAAGGGTGATTTTATTTCCCTGATTGGCTCAAACGGTGCGGGAAAATCCACATTCTCAAAACTGTGCAACGGTCTTCTTAAGCCTTCAAGCGGAGATGTCCTGGTTCTTGGTCAGAATACAAAGAAAAAGAAGGTCAGCGCACTTGCAAAACACATAGGATTCCTTTTCCAGAATCCAGACCGTCAGATCTGCTGTGCAACAGTCCGCGAAGAGATTGCATTCAGCCTGAAGAACAACGGTATTCCACAGGACGAGATAGAAAAGCGTGTAACAGATACGCTGAACGAATTCGGTTTTGACGGTGACACTGAGCCGTTCAACATGAGCCGTGGACAACGCCAGAGATTGTGCCTTGCATGTCTTATTGCACTCAACCCGGAGATCCTTATTCTTGATGAGCCGACTACCGGACTTGATTACCGTGAATGCATGGAAGTGATGGGAAAAATCGCAGAGCTGAACAAGAACGGAACAACAGTAATCATGGTATGCCACGATATGGAGGTTGTCCTGGATTTTGCAAAGACAATCATCGTGATGAACCGTGGAGAGATTCTTGCAGAAGATGAAACGAGGAGTGTACTCGGCAACAGGACACTTTTGGAAAGAGCACGCCTTCTTCCTCCGCAGATTGCACAGGTATCCATGCTTCTTGGAAACAGTTTCAATGATGTGTTTACCGATGATGAGATGATTAAAAGAATTAAAGAGGTGATGTAAGATGAAAGGTTTCTTAGATTATTTACCCGGACAGTCCATACTCCATAAAATGCATCCGCTTGCAAAAATCCTTGTTTCAATTTTGATCTGTGCGGCTTCATTCTGCTCGTCAAATTTCTATTATCTTTGCGGAATACTTGTCTTCAATATTCTTCTGGCAGTGATCGGAAACTCCGGTAAAAAAGGAAACGGTCTTTTAATCAGAACACTAGGCATCCTCAAGGGGCTTGTCAAAATGTCAATCTTCCTGTTTGTCCTTCAGGTGCTTGTAATAAGAACGGGTGAGCCTCTTTTTAAGATAGGAAGCTTTGCAATCACGGATGTTGCAGTTAAAAAAGGCCTTCTTCTTGTCCTTAGGCTTATCGGTGCAACCTTGCCGCTTTCAATTTTAATCTCCGTAACAAATCTGAATGACCTCTCCAATGCAATGGTAAAGTATCTTCACATTCCGTATAAGTTTGCGTTTACGTTTACAAGTGCAATACGTTTTATCCCGGTTTTCTCTGTTGAGATGAGTGGAATCATTGAGTCACAGCAGGCCAGGGGAGTTGATTTTGAGGTGAAGAATCCCTTCAAGAAAGTCGGCATGATTCTTCCGCTGTGTTTCCCTCTTTTGATTTCGTCTGTTCGTAAAATTGAATCCACTGCAACCGCCGCTGAATTACGTGGTTTTTATCTTCGCACAAGGGCATGCTGCACAAAATCATATAAGATGCATTTCTACGATGTCCTGTTCATCTTGATCGGAGGCCTTGTCCTTGCCGGAGCTATCCTGCTTTAGTCAACAAGCGCTTTAACGCGTTCGATTATCTGTCGGGCTGTCTTGTCGTCAACTGGTTCCGTCATGTTGAACAGCCTGACATATTGCCCGTCTGAATCCATGAAATCCTCGGCATCCATTATTCCGCGTACATAAACCTGAGCCACATGAGCCGTGCATATCCTGCATGTGTAAAGATCCTTCAGCTCCCTTGCCTTTGCCACATCAGGAATATCCTTTATGCCAAGCTCCATCCGCATGAACTGATGAATGATTCTTGCGGCAGTACGTTTGTCCAGAGAGTTCTCAGGTTTTGCCTCATCAATATCTTCCAGCCAATAGCGGGTCCTTCCATAGTGAAGCAGATTCCCGTCATCGATATTTTTCATCGACGGTGAAAAGCTTTCCCATAAAAGACCCGCAAAATCACGGACAGTCATTTTCTTCTATGAATAATCATCAAGAAACAGGTGTGATTTTTACTGTGTAATTTCCGCATGGCTCAACTGAGGGCAGGGCAAAAGATGTGGCACTAACAGTCTCTGTTTTTCCAGTCCACAGGTTCTTTACGCTGTAACTCTTTGCCTTGTCAAAATCCGTTGGGAACTTGGCACCGAGTTTTTCCTTTATGAGTGAACAGTCCAGGACAAAATCTCCGGAATCTTTTGTGTCGCTCAAGTTGAAGAGAGAGATGGCAATGCTTCCGTCCGACAAAGGTTTTGCAAGAACGTCAAAACGCTCATTGTCTTCTATATATTTCCTGTCTGCTGTCTCTCCTGCCGACTCATCCACAGCCGCCGAGGTATATATCCTTTTAGCCTGAACGCCAAGTGCATCCTGATTCAGCGCGATTAAATCCTTGTTTGCGATTATGTTGTAAAGCTCATCACCCACAGATACACGTCGAAGATCAAGCCCGAGCAAAAGAGGTGAATTGAGCATGCACCACATGGCAAAATGAGTCTGGTTCATAGTCAGGCTAAGACCTGTCATTCCAATCATGAGCATGTCCGGATCATTCCAGCCCTTGTCCAGACCGGCATATTCATCCATCACAACGGCCTTGTTGTACTGCGATGTCACACTTGGGGTTCCTTCGTCCTTCCATGTGCCATATCCGGGATCGCCATCTGAGCCAACACGGAAGGTTATGTCATTCAGAATACGCCATGAGTCTGCAACCTTGTAGCCCCAGTTCTGCGGGTGAGTCTTTCCCCATTCACACAAAGACAGGATAATGTCGTTGTCCGGGTCTGCAAGCTTAAGCCCCTGTAGCATTGCGGCATAAGAGCAGAGTGTGTTTTCCTGACGCCTGTGGTTCATGAGCCTCAGGATGTTCGAGCCGTTCTTTAAGTCAATCTGCAGAGAAAGCTTTCCTGACTCTGGGACCAGATCATCATAGAAATAGCGGGCTTCATTTCCGTGGCCTGCTGCAATCTGGAGCCAGCTTCCTTTTCCGTTTTCTTCTCCTGCCTCGTAATCCACCGTGAGTGTGTAGGATCCGTCCTTGGGTGCGTCAAGAAGATATTCAATTTCTCCGCTGCGCAGACCGTTTGGAGATGTTCCGGTATTCGTTCCGTCAAAGGTTCCGATATTTGAATAGACACCGTTCTCTTCCTTGATTCCGTTGCCCGTGACCTTTACAGATTTAATTGTGCATCCTGAGATTTCTACATTTTTGATTTCCGGGGCAAAAACATATTTTGCATTTTTGGGATCAGAGAAAGTTGCGTTGTCCCAAAGGTAATAGCAGTTATCGACTTTAAGGTAATCGATTTTCCAGTTTATGTAAGAGACAGCATCTTCTTTTTCGTGTCCGCATGTTCCGACCTCAAGTCCGCTGCAGAGCTTGTTTCCTATGTCATTGTACATACCAAACTTTAGGCCCTTGGAATGTACATAATCCGACATCGCCATGAAACCGCCCGGGAATTTCACCTCATCGCTTAAAAGCTTTCCGTCAGGCCCCCTTGTGGATTTGTAGCAGCCGTCGTCCAGAATCACATATTTGTAACCCAGCTTATCAAGTCCAAGCTGAACAAGACAGTCTGCCATTGCCTTTGAAAGAGCCTCATTGTTTCCGGTTCCAAATGCATTCCAGCTGTTCCATCCCATTGCGGGAAGATGATTTTTCTTTTTGCCAAAGAGAATCTTTCCATTAGAAAAAGAATCAAAACGATATTCGTTGTCTGTGATTTTTTCAGGTGCCGTCAGTCCCATTTTTCACTTCTCCAGAGGTGTTGATTTATAAAAAAAGTATAGCACAAAAGGATTGTCTCATAAAGGGCAATCTTGAATCAGGACGCCATTATGACGCAGCATTCAAAAACGCATCTGTCGCTTTCCTTTATGTGGATGTAAATCTTACCGGGAGTATCCGGGTCTTCCTTTTTGTAGACTTTAAGAATCTGTCCTTCCTTGCTTTCTCCGGTGTAGTGGACTTCCAGGTCTGTGATTTCGTGTGCCTGCAGAAAATCATCCGTGAACACGCAGAGGGCAAACTTTATGTACTCGATGTTGTTCATGTGGTGTGACATGTCAATCTGGGATGAACGAATCTCCTGCTCAAAGATAAAGTCGTTGTCAGAGAAGTCTGTCGGGAAACGCTCAAAGGCTTCCGTAAAAACTGGCTCGGGAAAGTTTTCCTTGGGATATGGAAGGTCTGTGATTTTTAGCGGACGATGGTTTTCAAGGCTAAGGACACATGCCTCCTGATTTGCCGTAAGAAGAGTCTTTCCGTTTTTATCAACAAACTGAGTATTTACATGAGTGCGGATTCCGAGATTGTCGATGGGGAAGGTCCTTGCTGTAATGATTTCCCTCCAGTCAGGGCGGCGTTCAAAATGCACCTTTGTCTTTGTAAAAACCCAGAACGCATTGAACTTCTCGCGGTAAATCACACCGTCGCAATCCATCGCATTAAAGCATTCCGTAAGATTGTCCTGAATAAGCAGCACCGACTGTGCAACACCCATCCGAACCGAAGAATCAATAAACGCCGAGGAAATCTCCCTCTCGCTCTCAAAAATCAAATTGTCATCCATTATTTTACCAACCCCATTGTATTTCGAGATATCAATATATCACAAAATTAATGTTTTTGTAATCATTATTTGGTGTGTGTGGGGATACAATGTTTATATTACAAAACCTACAAGAACAAAACCTGGGGGACGTTTTTGACGGGGTGGGTGAAGATGGTGGCCTGGGTGCTGTAGGCGGTGGTAAGGAGCTCTTTGTCAAAGATTGTGGCCCTGTCTGCCTGAATCAGCTGGCCGTTTGACAATAAAAGGAAATCTGTGGCAAACAAAGACGCTGTGTTCAAATCGTGGATGGAGAAGAGGATTGTTTTTTCAAGTGAACTGATCTTCTCAAGGAATTTAAGCTGAAAGGGAAGGTCAAGTTTTTCTGCGGGCTCGTCAAAAAGGATGGTTTTTGTTTTTTGGACAAAGCAGCGTGCAAGACGGCATTTCTGGAATTCACCGCCTGAAAGGTTAAGGACTT
This sequence comes from Treponema sp., assembly GCA_017960765.1. Lineage (GTDB taxonomy): Bacteria > Spirochaetota > Spirochaetia > Treponematales > Treponemataceae > Treponema_D. The sequence continues at coordinate 5,746 of JAGCYQ010000226.1, read as the reverse complement.
TTTTATCGGCAAAGTCGGGGATTCCGGTTTTCTCCAGGGCCTGGTCCACGGCTTTGTCACATTCTGTCTGGCTCATCCTGCCAAATGCATAAAGTCCTGTCTCTACAAAATGACGTACAGAAAAATTCCATGCAGGGGTTTCGCTTTGCAACAGGAACGAGATGTTCTGGGCTGCCTCCTCTCGCTTCATTTCAAAAAGGTTTTTACCGTCCAATAAAACCTCTCCTGAATATTTAAGACCGTCTGGAACAATTCCTGCAATCAAAGAAAGCAATGTGCTTTTACCTGAGCCGTTTTTCCCGCAGAGTGCCGTAAAGCTGTTGTCGGAAAGCTTAAAGCTCACGTTCTTAAAAACAGGGGTGTCTTCCTCATACCATGCGCTTAAATCTTTTACTTCAATCATTGACGTCTGCTGCCTCCGCTCATCTTTATCAAGACAACCATAAAGCAGGGAACTCCAACCAGAGATGTTATGATCCCGACTGGCAGTTCGGATGGGGCAACAACAGTTCGTGCGAGTGTGTCTGCAATCAGCATCAGAAGTCCGCCGTAAATCATGCTCTGAAAAATTAATGTCCTGTGCATGGGACCGTAAATCTTTCGTGCAATATGAGGTGCAATCAATCCCACAAAAGAAATGATTCCACCTGAGCATACTGCACAGCTTGCGGCTAGTGAACCGGAAATCAAAGTGTAGTTCCTCAGGAATTTATAGTTCAACCCGAATGTCCTTGCTGAATCTTCTCCACATACAAGCACATCAAGATGTCGAGCGGAGAATTCAAGAAGTACAAGGGAAATAATCGACGGTATTATAAAGACGGAGAATTCCTTCCAGCCTTTTGCGTTAAAGCTTCCTGTTGTCCATACGTAAAATGAATGCAAGTCGCTTTCGTGTGTAAGAAGAATGATTGAAGCTATGGCAGAAAAAAATGTTCCTATTGCAGTTCCAGACAAAAGCAGGGTTACGCTTGAATTACCGCGGAAGAATTTGGCGAAAAGAAAAACACAGAATGCCGAAAACAATGCACCTGCAAAAGAAAACAAGGTAGCCGGACTCAAAAATGGAATGGCGGCAAATGGTATCAGTCCGGACAAAACTGCCCCAAAAGTCGCACCGGAGCACACTCCCATGATGCCCGGGTCGGCCAGAGGGTTACGGAAAAATCCCTGGAACACTGCACCCGTTCCGCCAAGAAGGGCACCGCACATTATGCTTATGAGGATCCGGGGTAATCTGATTTTTGCAATGATTGTGAATTCAGTTTTTGAGCATGTCTGGAAAATCACCGACAGCGGTGAGATGAATTTTGTACCGATGCAAAGTGCAATCAGCCCGGTAAGAATCAAAACCACAATGGGGAGAATCTTCCAGAAAACTGATATACACTTTGACCGTTTTTGTTTCATATTCGGATTTTATGGCCAGAGGATTTTTGCAAGTTTTTCAACGGCTTCAACACAGCGTGGTGTAGAGCGGACAAACCTGTCATCATCACCCATGTAGTGAAAGCCACCCTTTGGCTCAAAAATATCACTTGGCTTACCGCCGCCCATTCCGTCACCTGAATAGAAAATGTAATCAGGATCAGCAAGGAGAACGGCTTCTTCGCTTACCATAGGATAGGCTTCAGCAAGATTTCCAAAGATGTTGTTTCCACCGGCTTTTTGAATAATGTCATTCATGAATGAATTTTTTCCGGCGCTCATCATCGGGTCATTCCAGACTTCCCAGTAAACCTTTGGTGCGGCTTTTCCCTTGCGCTTTGACTTGATGTATTTCTCTGTGCGGGAAAGGCTTGCGTTCATTTCCTTTACGACTTTCTGGGCTTCTTTCTCGTGACCTGTCAGCTTACCGATGTCAAGGACTTCCTGCTTAACGGCATCAATGGAAACCGCATTGGAGACATAGACTTCAATTCCGGCATCCTTAAGCGGCTGAACAAGATAATCATGCATTCCGGCAAAACAGTAAACCAGTGTAGGCTCGTAGGAAATAATTGCCTCAAGGCTGATTGTGTTTCCTGCAAATCCACCGACAGACGGATAGTTTGCAGCCTGGGCAGGATAATCGCACAAATCAGTTCTTGCAACAAGCTGATCCTGTGCTCCAACGGCAAAAACAATCTCTGTGGCGGCTGGTCCCAGTGTAACAATCCTTACATCAGAATCGGCTTTCTTCTTTGAGTTTTTTGGGTTGCCAAAAGAAAAAGCGACTGTGACAGCAAGAGAGAGGAACAATAAAATAGAAAGTTTCTTTGTATTTCTCATAAAAATAGTATAATCAAAAGTGAACTTTGTTGCAATAAAACAATGAATAGATTATAGTTTTAGTGGAAGAAAATGATTTTTCAATACAGACTGAATTCAGATCAAATTGAACCAGATTACCCGGAATTGTACAGGTACGCAGGCTTCGCAAAAAAAAGCATCGATCAGCTGACTGACATGCAGATGAAGGAGCTTGCCCAGAGTGCAGTTGAAGCAGTGTCACAAAAGATGAACTGCCGCTCTGTGTATTCAAGATTTCAAATGGAGCTCTTGCCTTGTGACATTGTAAGTTTTGCGGGAAAGAGTTTGCAAACTCATCATCTTACGCTTAATCTAAAAGACTGCCATTCGGTTTATATGTTTGCGGCGACTCTTGGGCCGGAGGTGGATAGGATCATTCAGCGTGAGACAAGGATTAATCCGGCAAAGGCTGTGATGATGCAGGCAGCGGGGGCGATGTTCATAGAAAAATACTGCGACATGTTCGTGGAGTTTTTAAGGACAGAAGAGGCCACACAGGGAAACCTCTTGAAGCCACGTTACAGTCCGGGTTTTGGCGATGTGGGGCTTGAGGTTCAGAAAACATTTTTTGAGCTTTTGGAATGCCAGAAGAATCTGGCACTGACATTGAATGATACACTCATAATGTCTCCAGAGAAATCTGTGACGGCGTTCATTGGTGTGTATGACAAAGAAAACGCATGAGGATAGAGAATATGAAAACTGTTCGTGAATGTTTAGGAAATCAGATATTGTTTTTTGACGGTGGAACAGGCTCCGTTTTGCAGGCACAGGGATTGTTGCCCGGAGAGCTCCCCGAGAACTGGAACATTGAGCAGCCAAAGAAAATCGTTCAGCTTGGATACGGATATTATCTTGCAGGCTCAAACATAATCAACACAAATACATTCGGTGCGTTTACTACAAAATTCACGGGACAGGACGGCAAATACAGCACACAGCAGGTCATAGATGCGGCATTCAAGAATGCACAGGAAGCACGCAGGCTCATAATAGAAAAAGATGCGGAGGATGGAAGAGGGGATGTTCCGCGTTTTATTGCTTTTGACATAGGCTCATGCGGAAAACTGCTTAAGCCTCTTGGTGATCTTGAATTTGAGGATGCTGTTCTTCTGTTCAGACATACATTTGAATGTGGCATCAGCAACAATCCCGATCTTATCCTCATTGAAACGATGAATGATCTGTATGAGGCAAAGGCCGCCATAATTGCCGCAAAGGAAGTCATGGAGGAACAGGGAAAGGACATTCCGATTGTGGCCTCCATGGTTTACGATGAAGGACAAAAAACACTGACAGGAAGTTCACCTGAAATATGCGCGGCGGTTCTGGAAAGTCTGGGAGTTGCGGCCCTCGGGTTGAACTGCAGTCTTGGTCCCGAGCAGATGAAGCCGATAGTTAAGCGTCTTCTTGAGGCAACGGATCTTCCGATATTGGTTAAGCCCAATGCAGGTTTGCCAAAGAGCGTAAAAGGACAGACCGTCTATGATGTTGATGCTGAAGAGTTCTCTGACATAGTAAGTGAATTCTGCAGGCAGGGTGCAATGATTGCGGGAGGTTGCTGCGGAACAAATCCAGTGTTCATAAAACGTCTTGTAGAAAAAGTCCAGGTCCTTGTCCAAAAGAATGAGATTGTAAGGGACAAGCCATCGGTAAAAAAGTCGGTGATTACTTCTGGAACAAGGCTTGTTGAATTCGGCGGGAAAAATCCACCTGTCCTGATAGGGGAACGCATAAATCCTACGGGCAAGAAAAAGCTCAAGCAGGCACTCAAGGATAATGACATTGCGTATATTTTGAACGAGGCACTTACTCAGGAGGAAAAAGGCGCGCAGGTACTTGATGTGAATGTGGGACTGCCTGAGATAGATGAATGTGCCATGATGCAGACGGTCATAAAGGAGCTTCAGGCTGTTACGGACTTGCCATTGCAGATAGACACATCCGATCCTGTGACAATGGAAAAGGCTCTAAGGCTTTACAACGGAAAACCGCTTATCAATTCAGTAAACGGAAAGCAGGAGGTCATGAAGCAGATTTTTCCTCTTGTAAAGAAATATGGCGGAATGGTTGTAGCCCTTGCCCTGGATGAGGACGGCATTCCAGAGACAGCGCAGGGAAGAATTGCTGTTGTAGAGAAGCTTTATGCAAAGGCAGCGGAATACGGAATATCAGAAAAAGACATTATCATAGATCCGCTTGCAATGACCGTCAGTGCAGATGATCAGGCTGGACTTGCAACCCTGGAGACTGTGAAATATGTAAAGGAAAAAAAGAACGGATTATCTTCGCTTGGAATTTCAAATGTCTCGTTCGGGCTTCCTTTACGTGAGCACATCACCTCAATATTTTTTACAATGGCAATGCAGAACGGACTAAGTGCCGCAATCATGAATCCTAATGCAACGGAAATGATGAAGGCGTGGACATGCTTTAAAACACTTTCCGGTCTGGATCCTCAGTGTCTTGGTTACATTGATTTTGCAGGTAAGTACGAGGGAAGTATCGTTCATGCTGAATCAACTGCCAGTGCGGGAGGAGATAAATCTTCAGCCGGAAGTGCAGGAACACAGTCGTCAGATTCAATTCATCCGCTTACAAAAGCAATCATCAAGGGACTAAAGGAGAATGCAAAGACAGAAACCCTGCGCTTGTTGACAGGCACAGACGGTAACGGTCAGATGAGCGCGATGGATGTAATCAACACAAAGATAATTCCTGCACTTGATATCATAGGAAAAGATTTTGAGCAGAAAAAGGCATATCTTCCTCAGCTGTTGATGGCGGCGGATGCGGCAAAAGAAGCGTTTGCAGTAATCAAGAGCGAGCTGGAGAAAAAAGGTGTTGCAGGAGAAAAGAAAGGACCGATTGTAATCGCAACCGTAAAAGGTGATATCCATGACATTGGAAAAAACATCGTCAAGGTTCTGCTGGAGAACTATTCATTCCGTGTAATCGATTTGGGAAAGGTTGTTCCCCCTGAGACAATACTTGAAGCCGTTGTAAAAGAGCATGCTCCGTTAGCGGGACTCTCTGCCTTGATGACAACGACAGTGGGTGCCATGGAGGAGACAATCAAGCTGCTTCATAAGGATGCCCCGTGGTGCAAGGTTTTTGTCGGAGGCGCAGTCCTGAATCAGGAATATGCAGACAAGATCCACGCCGATGCCTATACCAAGGACGCCATGGAAAGCGTAAAATATGCCCAGAGCATATGCGGCTAGTGTTTGCGGCTAGGAAATTGATTTTCAACTAAGAGAACAAAATCTCCTTTCCAACCCTGACTTTCTCTTCCTCTGGAATTGCAAAAATGATTTCAAGCTTGTAGTCAGGATTTGAATTTGTAAAATCCCTGCATGCACAGGCGGCTTGTTCCCAGGCATTACGCAACGGATAGCCGAAGATTCCCGCTGAGATCAAAGGAAAGACAATTGAATGAATGTCATTTTCTACA
>JAGCYQ010000225.1 GCA_017960765.1 Treponema sp. | reverse complement strand
TTCTATAGAATAGTACCGTCCGGCATATATTCCCCGGTCCAGATATGCCCTGAAATTGATGCTTTTGGGAGTGTTGGCGCTAAAGTGAACCAGGATTACGTCCATCGACTTGGAAACAAATACTTCCCTTGTATAGCTTATGCTGCTTCCTCTGGTGTTCCTTGCGAAAATGGCAGTGCTGGGTACGCTTGTCTCCGAGCTGAATGAAGTTGTGGCAATGGCACTCTCCAGATCCAGTTCCCGGCGGTATGCAGTGCAATTCTGGAATTCCAATCCTGAATCCGGCATCGGTCCGGTAATCCCCGGTTTTTCGCGAGTATAGCAGTCTATGTGAAGTTCTCCCGCAGTCTGATAGGCCGCCTGTTCAGAGGGGGTGCCAGTGAGCGACTCAAATGCAAGCTCCTGAGCCTTTTGAACCTGCCCCTGTGAAACATATTCCCTGATCTTGCCCAGGTTTTCCCTTGCGCTCCGGTTATTGCGGTCCTGCCTGCATCCTGACCAGACAGACTCCTCGTTCAACTGAATTATTTCATGTCCCGGCCTGCCGTAAACCATTGCACCAAGACGTCCATTTCCCACAGGAAGTGCCTCGTTCCAGTCTTTTGCCGGCTGATTGTACCATAAAGCATTCATTTTTATCCTCTCATGTTCTAGGTGTTAACCAAGATACTCTCTGCAATTTCCTGCACCTTCTCAACGGGGAGACCTGTACAGCGTGCAATTATTTCCGTAGAGATTCCTTCCTTCAGAAAATTCCGTGCATTCTCAATGGCATTGTTTCGGGCACCTTGAGATATACCTTGAGATATACCCATGGCAATACCTTCCTCAATGGCTTCCTTTCTGGTTCTTCTTATCAGGTCACGGTCATGCAGGTTCATGGCTAAATAGTCTCCCTTGAATTTCTCGTTATCCTTCAGTTTCTCGACTATGGCGGAAAGACGGTTCGTGAAATCATCCTTTCCTGGCTCATTGGTACATACAAAGTGCAGGAAATCCCGGATGCGAGGATCCTTCTCTTCTCTGTACGCACTTGCATTATATATCACTTTCAGGGTTTTGTCATTTAAATTTACGTCAGATTTTTCCAGACAAGTATTCCTGAACGTATAGCACGGTAATCCGCAAGGTTGCTCATTATCATCAATGAACGGGTCTTTCTTGCAGATGAACAGGATGTAGCAGTCCTTGAGCTCAGTGTAGTCCTGACCTTTCATAAGGCTGTCCATGTCTATCATGCTGTTGTAGTAGCGCGTACGCTTTCCCAGAGCCTCCTGCGGGTACGACTGCATCTCAACGTCTATGATTTTGTCATTATCCTTGAGGTAGACATCCAGACGGACTCCCTTTGTCGTGAAGTAAGGCGCAATATGTTTCTCGATCTTCGGATACTCAACATGGTGAACGCTTACGTGAAGAAGGCGCTCGACAAGCTCGGCACAGATGTCAGGCTCATGAAGCACGGCCTGGAACATCCCGTCATCTGTGAATGTCAAGTCCTCGATTGGCTTAATGTGAAATGAACTGTTTGGCATAAAAACCTCTCTTTTAAGTTTAATACTCTCTCCCTGCACTATATAAATAGTATGTGACCCCGCGTTTTTAACGTAAAATCAGGCAAAAATTCAAAAATAACTTGTTTTATTCAGGGTTTTGTGTTAATACTTATAGTATGGTGGAGAGTTTTCAAAAAAGTGAGGTTTTAATATGAAAAGATTATTGGGATTTCTCTGTTTGATTTTTAGCATCCTGTTCCTGTCATGTAAGAACGATTTGTCCGACAAGACCGGCGACATCAGCTTTTCATTTAACGCGACGGACTTCATCAGGGGGTCGGACGAAAGCAATACTACCGGTATGAGCGAATACACATTTCTTGTGCAGGTAAAGGGAAGCAGGAACTACTACGACTACCAGATTCAAACTGTAAGGGTGGAAAATAATAATGCAGATATGGGTGGTGGACAGCAGATTAATCCATTGCCTGGTGGCAATACCGTGATTGGCGTATATGACCCCTACGGTAACTACATAAAAGACAATGAGCTGATCTTTACATTCGGCTATGTACCGGCAAACCAAAAGTATACGGTCATGCTGGACATGTTCGCAAAGCAAGATGACAAAAACTATCTGGTCATGAAAGGTAAAAGCAGGGACGTAGAAGTAAAGAGGGGCCAGCCCGCCACCGTAGAACTGGACGTGAATGGGTTTACCAATACTTCGCTTAGTCCGCTTTATATCAAGGTTGAATACGAAAATGGCAACTCCGACCCTATATCAAATTCTCATTTGCCACCTTATGGAACAAGTACCAGCGAGGGAGGAACCGTCTTCAAAAAATACGGCAAGCTCTGGTATGAAGCACCGAATAATGAACCACAGCCCATAAAAAGCATTTATTATGCCCTGGACTCAAACTCCAATTTCCCCGAATCCTCATACAAGTATTCAATTCCATATGGAATGGTTAATGAAATCGGAAATATTGACGATCCGAATTATATTACCTTTGACGGCGACAGGTATTCCTTGGAAGACTTTTTGTTGAACTACAGGGGCTTCCCGGCGGGTTATGCTTTTGGTGAAGTGGACGGAAATTTTAAAATTGGCTCCCTTACTAGCGGCTATCCCGCAAAAATCTCAAAGGGCAATTTCAGCTTTATAGAATGCGCACCCGCCTTCACATTTAAGTCGGAGGATGAGGTGGTTAGTGGGCATACAGAGGGTGTGTATACTTTTAACCGGTGTGTATATGATGACGGTAAAGTAGCCTATGCTTATCCGGGTGACCTATATTCCATTATTGGAAACGATGATATTTCTATTTCTGATATTACACAAAGTTCAGTCGTCTTGGTTTTGACGATGAAGGGAAGAAATCCCCTCCCAAATTCAACTCAGTTGTATTATCACCTGCCTGGAGACGATTCAGATATTGCTAATTATGTCGATAACGATATACCACTTGGCCAATACTTATTTAGCAGTTCGCAGTGTATTAACCATGATCCTGGTGAAACTCGTTTTGTCATTCCCCTAAATGAATTTCCCATGGAATATTCTTCTAACTTTTTTTTGGCCATTAAAGGGGACAGTACCACTCCATCTGAAGATTTAAATATTTCACTTAACATAGACTGGTATTATTTCCCGGAGGATATGAATGCACATATCTTTAAGGTATCAAAACCAGAGGGCGATTCTCAGTACCGCTACCAAATGGATAAGTCTGCAGGGCTATTATCTGATGGTTTTAAACCTAATTCTAGTCTATATGGCGAGGTTTGCTTTTTCGACCTGACGAGCAAGGCTTTTGTCCCCGCAAAGGCAACATTGAATTCAGAGCTGTATTACTTCGACCAAGGTATATTCTATGCGGTACCTGAAACTCAAAAGCAAATCAACACTGGTGTTGTTTCTTTTGATAGTAATGATCCTACATGCTACTATTTAGAATACGAACTACAAAGTGGTTGGGGGGAGGATGCTCCATACTGTTCGTTTAGCTGCTATATGCCGTGTAACGATAGAAACATTCTGCTTATAATTAGAAACTGTTCATATTATTTTTCCAGTGGTCAAGCTTAATACTTCCCTATAATCCAGCAACAACCCCATCGTCAATCCGGCGGCGGGGGTTTTTGTTTTGTATTGCAATGCCAGTGCATCGAGAGGGTGCCGCGGGCGTTCCACAGCTTCGCAAGAGCACTGTAATGACACAGTCACATTCTCAATTATGAATTCGTTTTTGCCTGTTCCATTTCGGGGACAAAAAGTTCGTTCCGGCAAGCATGCAATTAACTTCAGAATTATGGTATTGGAATGGGACAGCCGCAGATGGACAAAATTACGTTACTTTAAGTCGTCAACCCCAATCTTTCAATACCAACACCAATTTTGAGTTTGACAACGACTCTGATGATAGAGACTTTTATGCCATTACCTTTAACAACATACAAAATACAAATCCTGTGTTTAGAGATGATTATAAGATCCTTTGCCATGCAGACTGCCAGGACACAAATTACCTCTTGATAGCAAGAGACTTTGATTTAGTTGTGTCTAAACTTGAGAACTAAGTCTAGGCAGTACCCCCCCCAACACATGCCACAAGAGGAAGCACCGCAAAAAGTGCTTCCTTTTTTTTTATCCCGCAATCCCCGCAGCCAGTACCCCATGGCAGGCAGGTGTTTTTATCGTGCTGGTTGGAGATTTGATGAATTTATCATGTCGATGTAATTTTTGAAAATTTTTCCCATTTTTTTAATTCTGAGTGTAGTTGTGGAGTTTTGCTGTTTTTCCAAAAGGAAAATGCGAGCTTTCGCGAGCAAAGCAAAACTCTTTAGCAAGCGTAAGCTTGCGTCAATCCGCGTGACAACTAACTTTCAACTTTTACCGCAATCTTTTCCGCAATTTCCTGTACTTGTTCCATTGTGAGGCCAATACAACGGGAGACTTTTTCTACAGAATCACCTTCCCTCAAAAGATTTTCAGCAGCTTCCTCGGCCTTTTGTCTTGTGCCCTGGGCAAGACCGGCAGTAAGGCCTTCGGCACGTCCAGTTTCAAGGCCTTCCTCGTAAGCATCTTCCTTTTCGTCATCGATAGTCTGCTGCCAAGTCATGTACTGCTTACTCCATGTCGCAAGCTTGCGCTTGCTAAGGAGTTTCTTCTTGCTCGCGAAGGCTCGCATTTTTTGCAAGCAAAAAACCGAAAAAACTCCGTCATTAATTGTTAATTATGAATAATACATTCATATCTCGCTCTGGGGGCTGTGTTCCTTCAGGTACTTTAAGAAGGCCCTTTCCTCTTCGTCCTTGATTCTATCATATTCTGACGCATTGAAAAAGACCTTGTAGGCCCTGTCGTTCAATTTTATGCTGGTGTCTTCACGACACATGTTTTCAAAGAAATATACCGGCTTTGTTTCCTTGAACGGTGAATCAAGGCAGAGGAAGATTACGTATGAGTCTTTCAATTTGTTGTACTTGTCTCCTCGGGATAATGTGTCCATATCAATGACGCTCTGATACTATCTAGCGCGCTTGGGAAGTTTCCTGTTTATCGTGGTCTGGATTTCTATATCAAAGACATGCCTTGAGTCCTTTGCATATACATCAAATCTTACAGATTTTGAATCAAGGGTTTCATACATTGTCTTTTCTGCCTGTGGCGCTTTAAGATGTGAAATCTTGATTCCTAGTAGCACTTCAAGAATACGGCGGCATAATTCCGGTTCACTTTCCATAATCTTGCAGAAGAGGAAGTTGTTTGCAAATGTCAATTCCTCCCATGACGGTGACTTTTTCTTTTTGGGCATAATTTAAACTCCTTTCTGAATTTTTTAATATGGGATTCCTAAAATCCTTATACTATATATATGGTGTGAGACTTGATGTTTTTAACAAAAAATTGGAGGAAATTTTGAAAAAAAGTGAAGAAAAACCTGCTGGAAACTTCGTTGCAAAAATTCGCTGATACTAAAGATTGGAATTCTATAACAAGCAATATTAAATTCTTATGCCATACATTATGTAACGATACCAATACTTTGTTAGTTATCCGAGATTATTATCTTAATACACATAATGAAACATCCCTTTAATCCGTTCCAACGGCTTGCTTTTGTGGCCACCACAGCATAGTTCCGTTATTCATGCCCCATCGTTCATCAAGGCGGTGGGATTCTTTTTTTTCTGCCAGAACGTAATCACGCCTTCACAGTAAGTTTTTCCTTGATTTTCAGGACTTGTCGCAAGCTGGCGCTTGCTAAAAAGTTTTGTCTTACTCGCGAGGCTCGTATTTTCCCTTCGGAAAAAACGCCAAAACTTTGTAATTCAATAGCAACAGTTGATATTGAATTGCTATCGCAAAAAAAACGTAAAAACTCTTCATAAATTATACACAAAAAAGTCATTCAGCAGGTTTTCTTTTACACCTTCACTGAAAGCTTTTCTTTAATTTTCAGGACCTGCTCAATTGGTATCCCTTGTACCTGAGCAATTTGTTCTACAGAAAGCAAATTCAATCTAAGAAGGTTCTCTGCGGCTTCTAAGGCTTTATCATTAACCCCGTCCTCATAGCCTTCCTCACGCATATTTTTCTTGAAACGTTCCTCGTCAAACTCTTCCAGAATCATTCCGATTACCTCCGGTCGCAAGCTAAAGCTTGCTAAAAAGTTTTGTCTTACTCGCGAAGCTCGCATTTTTCCTTCGGAAAAAACGACAAAACTTTGTAATTCAATAGCAACAGTTGATATTGAATTGCTATCGCAAAAAAAAACGTAAAAACTCTGCCATTAAACACAAAAAAACATCCTATGTTTTTTCTTTTATGCCTTAACTGAAAGGTTTTCCTTGATTTTCAGAATCTGCTCCAATGGAAGACCGATACATTTTGCAATAGTTTCGGAATCAATATTAGCTTTAAGAAGGTTCTCTGCGGCCTCTAGGGCTTTTTGGGAGGCTCCTGCTGCAAGTCCATCTGCTAATCCGTCCTCATAGCATACTCTCTTGAATTCCTCTTCATCAAACTCCGTCAAGCTCATGCCAATCACCTCCGCTTTCTGTATCTTGAAAAATCCTTCCAGTAGATTCTCTTTTATTGCCCAGTCCACAGCTTCCTCAACGGCTGCCTTCTTGTCCATGCCGGTTTCCCTGTTCTTCTTTACCCTGTAGACATACCTTATGTAATCATACAACGCTTTGCATTTTTTTTGAAGAGGTTCATTACATTTTGGATTTATATTTATAATATCTGCGACCCATTCGAAGTCACCAGATTTATCTGCACGTAAGAAAGCATCTGATAATCTCATTTTCCATCTGCTTGCCTCATACTCATTACCGTTATAGAATACAATGAATTTCGGTGTCGGGATTTGAACAAGCTTGCTGCTGAGCAAGTTCCTGCCTCTTTCCGTAAGGTATATCTGGTAAAGCTGTGAAAAATACAGCAGGCCCCTCAGCGGCATGTTGGGGTTGAATGTACTCTGCTGCTCGTACAGGTTCATTTCTGAATCGA
>JAGCYQ010000224.1 GCA_017960765.1 Treponema sp. | reverse complement strand
CTTGGGCATCATTACCTTATAAACCTCTCCGGCGGGCGTACAGTTACGGAAAAGAGCAAGATTCAGCTGTTTGATTGTATCTTTTTTGACTCCCGATGCCTCTGAAAGCTGACCAAAGCTTATCATCGCGCTGGTAGTGATGTAGTCGAATTCCTCAACAGGAAGCTCCAGAATCTTGTTGTTTGCCTCCAGGATGTCAGTGGCACCGTAGTACTCTGCATTCTCTATGATGTCCGCTATGGCAAGGAGTCTTGGGACATACTGGGATGACTGCTGATTCAAAAGGCCGTTTTCTGCAAGGTACCAGAAGTCTTTGCCGGGGTTTTCCTTGAGTATCCTGGACATTGCACCCGCCCCGCAGTTGTATGCCGCAAGAGCAAGCGCCCAGTCATTGAATGTCTTGTAGTTCTCCGTAAGCTTAAGGATTGCCATGTCGGTGGATTTCCATCCGTCGCGCCTGTCGTCATACCATGAGCTCTTTTTGAGCAGCGGCTTCATTGAATTCTCCATGAACTGCCATATTCCTGTGGCTCCTGAGCGTGATACAGCCGTCGGGACATAGTTTGACTCAACAATCGGAAGGTACTGCAGGTACAGCGGGAGGCCCTTTTCTGTAAGCTGCTGGATAATGTATGGCCTGTACGGGGCTGAATTCTGAATGGATTCAATCAGGAGTTTTCTTCCGTGTGCTCCAAGATACTGGTTGCGGTATTTTTCGGTCAGGGCATTGTCTACGCCGTCAAGTCCAATCTCTTTTTTCTTTATGCCTTTTTTCTGTGACTCTTCCTCTTGCGGAACAAATTCGGTTTCCGTTATGCCCTCTGTACCGGAGCCTTCTCCTGAATCCTCCAGTTCTGCCTCAAGTTCCTGCTCAACCGCATAGGTGTCTGTGGATGAGGCTGCATCCGGGGAATTCTCCGTGGCCTCTTTGTTTGCCGGTGTGCTGTCAGGCGTGGGTTCGTTGTCCTCAAGGTCTGGAATCTGTTCTTCGAGTATTTCTTCTATAATAGTAATAGTTGCCGGTTCTTCAACTGGAAGAGTAGGAGGAAGTTCTTCTTTTTTATTCTTGACGTTTTTCTTAGTATTTGCAGTCGTTTTCCCTGTAGTGGTTGCCGCTGATGCAAAAAAAGCAGTTCCCATCAAAACCGCAAATAAAATCTTCTTCAAATCAAAACCCATAAAAATCCCGCAATTTTGTAGATTTCTTTAGTATAGTTGATTATTGAATTTTATTCTATGGGATAAGTTCATAAACAAGTGTTATATATAGAGGAGCCCTGAGTCACCTCATGCGTGCCCACCCACAAATCATTGATGGTTATTGTACGGCCTTCGATGAAAACTTCTGATGGTGGATTCAATGCACTTGTTCCATTGTAAGTTCCGCCATTGACACGAACAAAGTCCGGATTAGAATTATCAACCGTAGTTTTGCAAGAAAACAAAAGCATGACTGCTGCTGAAATGATTCCGATTTTTAATGAGTGTTTTTTTATTTTATTCTCCCAATTTATAAAAGTAACCGTTACTGAACAGGAAGAACTTTCTGAACGTTACCGCCTTCCATTTTTGCGATAAAATCTATCAGTTCCTTTTCTATTCTTTCCCAGTTGCTGTTGATGTTTATGAATAAATGAGAGAGCTTTTCCCATTTCATTGAATAGCCATAAGAATGTCTGAAGAAATGACGGAAATTCATATAATCAGTAAGAATAGAATGCAATGATTCAGAAAAAACAGCAGGTCTGTTTTCCGTAGGATTAAACATTGATGATAATAATTCACTATGCCATTTGCCTTGTCTCAGAATTGTACCGTCAATGTTTTTAGAAATAACCAGGAGAATGTTTTCAATTCCATTGTAAAAAGACTGAAGGATTGAACCTGCTGCACATAATTCAACATAGTCAGGTTCTTGTGATGCACATTTCTTGACAAGGACTGATGACTTAGAAAGATGTTCATCAAGTTGAGAAATTTCAAATTCTATCTTTTTCTTTATGATTTCATCCAATTTTCCGAAGTTCTCCAATACCACTTAAAAAATTAAAGAATGAAACCTGTTCATCGAAATCAACAAAATCAATTTTTTGAGGAATTTCATTATCAAGTCTGGCATAAACGGAAAAAAACTTTGACGGCTCAAGCCCACGAATACCAATATCAATGTCAGAGTTCTCATGTGCATGTCCGTTTGCCTGCGAGCCAAACAGAAAGATTTCTCTGCAACCTTCATCTTTGAGAATAGTTGATATTTTGTTTAGAGTAAGCTCTGAAACCATTCTAATTACCTCACATATTCGACTATATCATATAATATTTGAATTGTCATCCGAAATTGTCCTGGTCTGCCCCTGGTCTGCGGCTTAGGCTTTTGTGTCACACGGATTCGAGATTACTGACGTAATCTCTTCCAGTTTTTATTGAATGGGAAGAACTCTCTTAACATTGCCGCCTTTCATAAGTTGCTCTATAATTTTGGCGGTTGCAGCCTTTGTTTCTTCAACAATTTCAGAAGGTGTCATTTTTATGTGGCGCATTGAATTGTATTCACGGAGTTTCTGAATGTCATCCACATCAAAACGTGGTGAAAGAACTGGTTTAGTCATTTCCATCAATTTCCTCCTGTAAAGCTGACGGTGGATAAATCGCAATATCTTTATATCCTTCCATCGTGGTCAAAATTTTGATTCCTCTTATAGTCTTAACATTTACTATGTGCTTGAAATTCCAAGATATTATAAAATCGCAGTTGTTAACTATAGCTGCTGCAATATGTTGACAATCATCAAAGCTTTTTTGCTTCAATATCCCGAAGATATTAAAATATCGTATTTTCCGCTTTTGAGAGTCTCCCAAACTTCACAAGTTATCTTTTTCCGTTCTGGAGCATCGTCTTGTTCCAAATAGCTTATAACGGAAGTATCGAGATAAACTTTTGTTTTGTTGAGCGCTTTAAGCATACCATCATTCATCATATCATAAATTATGGCTCAAAATTTAAAAAAAAACAATATGGTGTTTAGCTTTCAGAAACCATACGCTTCAAAGATCAAGGGGAAAAAGCCCATCCCAACGAGTCGGCTGAAAAAATGTTTTTGAAGAGAAAAGCCACACGGATTCGAGATTACTGACGTAATTTCCTTAAAAAATGACGGTTATTGTTGAGGTGCTGCGAATCTGGCATTACTCCGTTGCGGTGAACCTAATCTTAGGTCTTGCACAATCACCAGACCGGTTTGCTATGTCACAGACATAAGTCCAGCTTGTACCTGCAGTTGAATTTTCACCCTTACCCTTTTTTATATCTGAAAGAGTTAGTGCCGGAAAACTATGCCAGTCGTTGCCTGAGAATTGTATATCAGTTCCTTCCTTATCCCTCCTGAACTTGTAAAAAGTGACTTGAATCGTGTCTGACGGGGATGTAAAGGTATCACTCCAATACTTGTAGGGATCACCTGTATCACAAATAGTACTCCATTGATTTCGGGTTACGGTTTGATAATCCCCCTCAAAGTGCCATATTAGTTTATCGGTATTTGGTCCCTTAACATATATTTGTCCTCTTATGCACATATTTTCTCCGGAATTTCCTCCGAAGCCTTGGACTTCAACTTGCAAACCATCAGTGTACTTACCGGCTTCATAAGTAAGCGTAATCGGCTTAATTGTAACAGACATCCATGGCGAATCATCTTCACGGCGCTTACAGTGCTCACGGGTCTGAACTACAGTTATGCTTGCCGCTGTATTATGACCGATGGTGGCTTCAGAAACTTCGTGTCCGTCTATGTACATCTTAACTGTATTTCCAGTGTTTCCCGGCGTTACGTTGACTGGCATCTCGTCATAACTTATGTAGCTGAACTGCCAGTGTTCGGTACCGTCTGTATCCGTTTTGGTTTTTGTTCCGACCGGTGGGAATGTCGGGGCGGCAAGGAGGTCGTCCACATAAACTTTTTCGGGAGTGTCAAATGTTCTTGTAACGTAATTTGTTTTTGAGACTTCCATCGTAAGATTGTGAGGTCCAAGGCCAAGCTTTCCAGAGGTAGTCGTAGTGCCGTCATCCTTTATTGTGATTGTTGAGCCGTCGCTTGTTGTGGCTGTGTAATACAGATAGCCAGTACCATCTGACGCAAGGGTGATGTTGTATGTGTCATACAGCAGGAATCTTGCGTCCTCCGGGTTCCCAGATTTTTTATTGATTTGGGTGCTGTGCCCTGATTCCTTATAGAATTTAATCGTCGGTTTCTGCAGCTCCTCCACAATCTTTATCGTCTTTGAGAATGTCTTTGTCTCGTATTTGTCTTTTGTTACGGTTATTGTAAGAGTGTGATCACCGAGAGTGCTGAGCGTAAATGTTGCAGGGCTTGAGCCTGTGTTGTAAAGAGTATTGCCGCCTTCTGTTACCTTGATTTTTTCTCCGCTTGCATTTGCCGTTATCGTGCAGCTTACATTGTGGTTATCCTTTGGAACCTCTATCCATTTATCTCCCGATTCCGAAGTCAGTCCAGGTGTGAATGAATATGACGGTTCCTGAATTGCCTTTACTACCTTTATGTATTTGTAGTAAGTCTGATCCGTGTAGAATTGCTTAGATACTTTGACTGTAAGTATATGGTCTTTCTCTGAGAGTGTGCTGAGGCTTACAAAATTCTCAGAGTAGGTGTTTCCCGCTGTTGTGTGATTACTATTATCAACGCTATCTTTTACAACCATAGTACATCCGTCTTCCGCTGTGATTGTATAGTTGACTGGAGTGCTTCCATCAGGAACTTCTACCCATTCATAATCTCCAGTCTTAGAGCCTGTCAAATTTGGTGTGAATGAATACGTTGGTTCCTGGAGTATCGGTACAACCTTTATTTTCTTCTCGATGCTTGCATCTTTGTGATATGGCTTGCTGGATATTACCTCAACTTCATACGTTCCTGTTCCTAGAGTTCCTAAATTGCTGCCATTTGAGTGTCCGTTAATCTTTACGGAGACCGTTGCCCCATCGTCCGTTGTGCTTGCGTTATATGTTATTGTTGAACCTGAGTTGGAAACCTCAATATAAAGATAGCCGTTAGAGTCAGGTCCTAGTTCGTTGTCTGTCGGATTGAATGTGATTGTCGGCTTCTTGAGTTTCGGTACAATGACTATGTACTTTGTTGCAGGTACATCGCTGTATCCGTCTTTGCTGACCGTGGCTTCAATCTTGTATCTTCCTGTGCTGAGTTGTCCTGAATTGCTTGTTGATACTGTAGAACTGTTTGTCATGTTGGTGACTATTGTGCTTACGGATCCTCCCCTTGGGTCCGAGTTGGTTACGGTATACGTTACTTTTGAGGAAGAGTTGTCAACTTCGAAATACTCATAAGTGTTTCCAGCATAGTTTTCCGACTTGCCATTGTCCACTGTTCCAAATGTTATTGAAGGTTTGGAGAGCTTTGAGTCAACCTTTATCGTTTTTGTGAACGTCCGTGGAATCATGTAGTCCTTGCTTACGGTGACAGTGAATGTGTAGTCATTTACAGCAAGTTCTCCTGTCTTTTGTGTTGTGGCCGCAAATGACGTACTTCCCACGGTTCCAGAAACTTTTGCTCCGCTGTCCGCCAGTGAAGGCCTAATCGTATAGCATGCCTTTGCAGTTGAAGAGGAGACTTCAATATATTCAACTTCCCCTACCATTTTGTCGTTCGTCTTCTGGGTAAATGTATAGACCGGTGCTTCAAGACTCTTTGCAACCATTATCTTCCGTGTGGTTGTTACGTCGTTGCAGTACTGCTTGTGGATTACGGCAACCAGGGTGTGTGGTCCTACGTCAAGGGTTTCACTGTCTATGGGCTCGCTGTATTCAGTTCCGTCTACAGTGCCTGAGACTGTGGTTCCTTCTTCCGTCGGAGAGATTGTGTAGCCAACTGTTGAAGTAGACTGTGGAACTTCAAGATATTCAAATCCGTTTGTGTCGGTAAATCCGTTGAATCCGTTCAAGTCGGTGGTATCATCGCTTGCAAAAGTGAACGTGGCAGGATCCGGTGTCTTTACAATCCTGATTTTCCTTGTTACGGAAATCGGGCGGCTTCCATCCTTGCTTGATATGGCTTCTATTGTGTGCTGTCCTATTCCGCTTACTGTATAGTTTCCGTCTGTTATCTCTACATCGTCAACTTTTACGGTAAGAGTGTCGTCCTCATGGGCTGGTGCGGCTGTGTATGAAATTGAATCGTCATTCGTTGCCACTTCAATACACTTATAGCCCTGCTCATCCTCAAGTCCGTTGAACTCATTCAGAATGGTGATTACCGGCTCTGTAAGCTGATGCACTCCAAGCCTTTCGTCGGTGGCAAGCAGTTCTGACTTTAATCCATGAGGTCCCAGAACCTGAACCGTATACTCATAGAAAAGATTGTCTTCCTGCCCGGCATAATAATAGAGGAAAGTGCGGTTTCCCGGGTCGCTGTCATCAAGACTTACTGTCTCGCTACCTTTGTAGTACAGTTCTCCGTCAGTTTCGCGCAGGTAGGTCTTTATCTCATATCTTGAGCCATGGTTCTTCTTCAGGCCAAGATTCGGGATGTCGAATGAAAGGTAATGTTTTCTTGTTCCGCTGTAGAAATCACCAGGCCCGGAAGAATTCATGTTCTTGACGTTATCCGGCGGTGTGTTCTGAACAAAAGTGGTGGTGTAGAAAAGCTCAGGGAAAGATTCCAAAAGCTGTTCCTCTGAAAATCCTAGTGAGCTGCGGTTGTCAGGCCAAATGCATCCAGTAAGCGTAATTGTCTGCCCCTCGGTGTCGTCCGGCAGCACAGCCTGAACCTTTATTGTGGTATTGTGCTCCAGGGCTGCCTCGGAATAGTCTG
>JAGCYQ010000223.1 GCA_017960765.1 Treponema sp. | reverse complement strand
TAACCGGCAGGAACCACATCAACAGGTCAAAGAACGCAAATCCCGCAATCGCCTGAAGAAGGCCGTTAAGGAGCATTGTGACCCCCTGACGGCGCGTATATTTGGTATTTGTATTGCGTGTTGTCCATGTATAGGTATTGTTCTTTTCTGACGTATCCTGGCCGTTCTCTGCCTGCCTGAAAAACTCCCAGAACGCACTTCCATTGGAAGCCCAGTCGTATGAATTGTATGATCCGTATGTGCCGTAACTCTGTCCGTAGCCAGAATTGCTGCCCTGAGAGCCTGACGATGATGAATAGCCCCGTGAAGAGCTTGAGCCGTACAAATCATACTGACGCCTCTTAGATTCATCACCAAGCACGGAATAGGCCTCATTTATCCTCTTGAACTTATCCTCAGCTTCTTTATTTCCCTCATTTCTGTCCGGGTGATACTTAAAAGCCAGATTACGGTAGGCCTTCTTTATCTCGTCGCTAGAGGCATTCTTATCAACTCCAAGTTCCTTATACAGATCGTCCATATAGGTAAAGGTACTCAAAATCTTCTTAAAAAACAAGAGTTAAAGCAAGAAAAAACAATTTTTTATCTGCGCAAAAGCACCCAGGTTGCCCCGTTGCCGCCGTTATTCCTGTCGGGATGCCCGGATGCCCCTAGCCTTTTATCCTGCTCTATGAAAAGCCTTACCATGGGTCCCAGAACGGGATCTGAGCCTGTAGAGTGGTTTCCCTTGCCGTGAATAATCATAATCTTGCGGTAGGACCTTCTACGGGCATCAGTCACGAACGCATCCAGCCTTGACCATGCCTCGTCCCGTGTAAGTCCGTGCAGATCGATCACAGCCTCAGGCTTAAGGTTCTTGAGGTATTCCCTGTCATTCAGAGCATTTTCCCTCTCTGCCTCGTCGTTGATCCTGTCCTTGTCCACGGTTCCATGCTGATTCAGCCACACCTCTATGGGATTCGCACGCCTGGAATTATCTTCCTCCATCTGCCGCTCCAGGGAATATCCCTGCCTCAACAGTTCCCGCTGCTCCTTTGTAAGTGCGTTTGCCTTTTTATTTGATTTCTGGGGTCCGGTCTTTTTCTGCCGTTTTTGCTTCTGCTCGCCTTCCCACTGGTTAAGTATGTCACCAAAATCCATGCCGCCACCTATTCAATAAGACGTACTGAATTCTCCGGGACCCAGCCGTAAGTGTCGTTGAATACAACATAAAGCCAGCCTGCAGTACTGTGCTTGACCAGAACCACGCTTCCTTCCGGCATGTCAACGCCTGAACCGCCCGTATCTTCGGGAATTGAATAGATTTCGCCACCCTGATACACTCCGTATTTCTTTGATATCTGATGGCCGTTCAAAACACCAAGGGTCAGCAGAAGGACAAAGAGGACTGCACAAAGCGCCGCATGAGGTATTTTCTTAAGTATAAACAGAACGATTGTTGCCACAAGACTCACCGTGCACAAAATCCATACCAGGACAAAAAGCGGGACACTGGGCATGTGCTTGAGAGAGGAAAGCCCCAGTTCCTCCTCCAGAGCAAGCCGTTCATTATATGCGGAAGAGAAAAGCACTATCGAATGGCGTTCCCTTGTGTAAAGATCAAACAGTTTGTCCACTGGAACATCTTCCGCTGTTTTTTCCTTTACATCTTCCTGAGCGGACGGAGGACTTACAAAGGCATAGGCAAAGACACCGCTGTCCTTTTCTTCCTCCACGTAGGCCTCGGTAGCCTCTAGAACTTCTATCTTATAAGAAGGGGATTCAACATCATAGCGTATTCCACCAAAGGAAGTTGCCACAATGTCAAACTCCGGGAAATCGTAGGTACCTGTTTTTAACGGCTGCCAGTCAAAGACTGCTATAGGTATTTTCTCCGGGGAAAATTCTCCCACAACAACCTTGTCGCTTATGTCATAGTAATCCAGTTCCTTAAAGACTGAATCTTCTGGACGTGCCCAGTCAAATTTAAGCACTTGAATGGCATATTGAATGTACATCTTGAATACGATGTGCTCGTTTGCGTTTACCTTGACCGTCTTGCCGCTGACCTGAACTTTTGTCTCATCAAACGAAAGGCTTATCTTCGGGCGCACGGTACTTGGGTTCTCAAATACCTCAACTGCCTCAACGGGGATTTTCGCGTATGTCTCGTCAATCCTCACGTCAATCGCCTTGATCTGATACCATCCCGGCTCAGCAAATTTAAAGGAAAGTGTAAGAGTCGTGCCATACTGGTCGCTTGATGCATTTGAGTACGGCATGTACGTTATCTTGTTCCATCCCTCAAAGCTTACGCCATCAGGAACGTCATTCACCGAGACAGTCACTTTTTCCGGCGATACATTTTCTATGTTAAGCGTAAATGAACATTCGGTGTCAGTGAAAAAATAGTTCTCTACCTTCTTGAACCTGAGGCTCTGGACATAAGCCCATGACAAGGCTTCCGCTTTTTGAATCCTGAACCCAGACAATGATGAAATCAAAAGGAGGACTAATAATCCAATTCCGAACTTTCTGTTTCCTGCTGCTGGTTTTTCCATCGGTTTTGTTCATCCTCCCTTATGGTTGAATATAGAGAATTCTCTCCTGCACTTGGCTCATCATGATTTTGGGTAACAGGCGTCAATACCTGCTCCTGGCTTCGTGCATGGGCCTCCACCTCGCTCTGTGACAGTTCCAGGTTGATTTTGGCATTTATGCTGGTGCTGTCAACAAGAAGCGCCCTCTTAAAATAATCTGTTGCCTTTGAATAGTCTCCGTTGCGGTGTGAGAGTATCCCCAGATTGTAGAGTGTTGAGAATTTTATCTTGTCATCGGCATCCGGAGAAATCTCATTGTAGCGTTTCTCGGCGGCCTCGTTTTCATTCTGCATCAGATAGGTTGTTGCCAGATTGTACAGGGCATAATCATGAACCGCACTGTCTCCCCTTTCCTCAGCGTTTTCCGCCACAGTCATGAACGATGCCACGGACTCCTGATATTTCTTGCGGTTCCAGTTGAGTCTTCCGGAAAGAATTTTTGCACCGTCTGAAACATCATCAGAACATCCGCTAAAGAGGAATGCCATTGCAACGACAGAAGATGCGATGATTCCCTTTTTCTTGAGGTAGGTCACAGGAATTGTAAGCTCAGCAAATATGAACGAAGCGGCTATAAAGACAATGGCAAGCAGAATAAAGAGGTTGTGCCTGTCAACGGTTTCCAGCTCATAGACAACAGAGCTTTCGTCCTCGCTACCGTATACCTGATTCTGCCATGAAGCCCCGCCTGTTTTCTTTGCAAAGCTGTCGAGTACAGTGTTGGCAGATCCCAGAACCGATGCGTCAATATAGAAAATGTCCGGAGTTACAGGAGAATCGCCTGCCTTCTGTGCAAACTTTTCCTTTACCGATGCAATGGTCTGCTCAAGGGTTTCTGAGCGCAAAGCGGTTTTGACCTGAGTCTTGCCGTCGCCCGCCGTGACAGAGATTTCCCTTTCTGAGCCAAATCCGATTATCGTTACCGGAATACCGAACTTCATTGCCTCCGTCAGTGCATTTGCAAGAGAACCGTCAGTTTCCTCGCCGTCGGTAAAAAGCCATATTGTAGCCGCCTGTGAGGACTGAACCGGGAAAGAATTGATTGCAGTCATTATGCCCTTGCCAAGCGATGTACCCTGTGCAGTCATGAGGTTTGGAGAAAGAGAGGAAAGCAGTGTCCTGACAGCCTCCATGTCCTCTGTAAGCGGTATTGCGACCACACCGTCACCCTTTGCAAGTACCACGGAAACAGAAGTATACGGAATATGCTCAAGCAGACTGTCCGCATAATTTGCCGCAGCGGTAAGACGAGTCATGTCTCCCGGAGCATCCTCTGCCTCCATGCTGTGTGATATGTCAAATACAAGTGAAAGTGCCCTGCCGTTTTTTTGAACAGGAACATATCTTGCACCCCAGGATATTCCAGAAGCACCCAGGACAAGCATGACCCATGCAAGACACCGCAGGAATGTACTTGGAACAAAACTGGATCTTGTACGGGTAAACACCGCGGAATCCTTTGCCAGAGACGTGTGCGGGCCAAGGTTCTTCATGATCCGGGCAAAACGAGATGACATGAAATAAACATACGGAATCAGCAGAATCAGAAGGTACAGGACCCATGGACGTTCAATTGAAAAATTCATAGTACCTCCTGAAGGAACACGCAGCGTATGAAAATTGAAAGAAGGAAAAGAGCCGCCGCAATCATGACGAATACATGGTAATATTTCTTGTCCGTGTTCTTTATGTGGTAGCTCTGTACAATGCTTTCGTTACGGCCGACTGCATCCAGTGCCTGAGCAAGTTCTGAGATAGAAGTGATTTCATAGAATTTACCGTCTGCCTCGCTTGCAATCTGTGAAAGGACTGTCCTGTCGTAATCAGAGTGCAGGAATCCCGAGCGGGCCTTGCCAGTCTGAGGATCAACATATTCAAGCGGAACGGAGCCTTTTGTACCTATTCCAAGCACATATACCGATATGCCCTTTTCCTTTGCAAGATGTGCCGCCGTATGAGGATGAACCACACCGGAATTGTTCTCTCCATCGGTAATCAGGACAATTGCCTTTCTGGGGGAACGGGAGGTAGCAAGATGGAAGACCGCGCATGAAAGACCGTTGCCGATTGCAGTGCCATCTCCCAGATCTCCGATTATTATTGAGTCCAGCTTCTTGAAGAGCACTTCCCTGTCCATCGTTGGAGGAACGGACACCGCCGCTGTCTTTGCCATCTCAACAAGTCCCACAGAATCACCCGTGCTTTCAGATTCCAGCGTCTTGATAGCCTGAACAGCCGCCTGCATACGGGTCATTCCTGCCATATCCTTTGCCGCCATTGAAGGACTTATATCAAGTACAAAAAGAATGTCAGCACCACGGGATGAATAAACACGGTCCTGATGATGCACAACCGGATTCGCATAGGAAATCACAAGGCATACAAAGCCCGCAACCGCACAAAGAACGGAAACCACACCAAGGACAGTTCTTCCGGGGCTGCTCCACTTGAAGTAATGACCGTGCCAGTCGCCAAGTGTCAGCGGAAATGTGATGGGCCTGAACAGCTTGAGGTAGCGCAGGAAAAAGAAGACAGGAATCAAAAGCAGCAAAAAGAATGCCGTGGGGTTCTCAAATTCCATCATACTGTCACTCCTATGTCTTTGTCCACCAATTCCAGACCGTCAATGCACTTGGACGTAATCCTTACTATTTCCTTCTTTTCTCCATCCGCAAACGCAGCCTCATGTTCCTGAGGAGGATCAAGGCGGGAGTCAATGGAACCCTGAGCAAACACAATATAGTCTGTGCGTGTAAAGAGCGAAACCAGATCCATTACCGCACTTTCCTGACTTTCGTTGAGCATGTTGCCTGTGGCATTGTTTATGACGCCTGCAACATGAGAAGCCGTTACCGACACAAAAGGACAGCCAAACCTGTATTCAAGATAAGAACGGATTATGCGCTGCCATGAGGATGCAAATTCAACGTCACTTATGTCTGAATCAAGAAGCCTCTTTATCTTCCTGCGCGTAACATGAGAATTCCTCAAGAGACCTAGCTTTTCCATTATGGTATAATAGAATTCCTGGATTGTCCTGAGACGTGCCAGAAGGAATGTAATCAGGAAAAGAAATGCTATGCCGCCGATGATTACAGTCCACAGGACATAATTAGTTCCCGGAAGCAGAACAGGAGGAGCCGGTGGCCTGAGCGACAGGTCATTTGTCTTTTGGGAAAGAGACTCAACAGTAACAGGCTGAAGGTCAATTCCGTATGTGGATGACTCGGTGCTCTGTCCGTCCTCAAGCTTTATGTCCTTGATGCATGCATTCAGGTCGAACATGGGAATGTCGATGACTCCGGGCTTCCATGGAATAAAAGAAACCAGCAGCGTATATGACATTCCGTTTCGGGCCAGGACAACACTGTTCACGGTAAAGCTGTCGTCAGCAGAAAGAAATTCCGGACGGGTATGATCTATCTCCAGAGTATCTCCGTCAATCCGCTTGGGATCAGCCGGGGCAAAGAAATCTATCGGGCTGTTGAATGTAAAGTGAAGCTCAGCCTGGTCACCCACGTATACAACAGTAGGAAACACCAGCTGATGGACAAAATCGTCGGCAGCAGAGAGAGAACTCTGTGCAAATAGAGCAATACTTGAAAGAACGGCTCCAAGAATCAGGCAGCAGATTTTCCTCATATCAGCGCTCCCTGATAATAAAGAATTTTGTAAGTTCTTTTAACGGGTCTGAGTTTGTCTTCAAAATCAAGGGAAATCCACCGTTACGCTCACACTCATGCTTCCACTCCGTCATGTGAATGTCGTTTTCCTCGCGCCACATCCTGCGGAATTTTGTTGATGAAGTCGGAAGAACCAGACGGTAACCTGTCTCACTGTCTGCAAATGGAATCGCACCCACAGAAGGCAGCATCTCGTCCATCGGATCAACAATTCGCACCGCAACAACATCATTTTTCTGACAAAGGCGGCCAAAACTTTCCTGCCAGCTTGAAGTACGGAAATCAGAGAAGACAAGAATCAGCGTACGTTTTTTCAGGAGCTTCTGAGCACCAAGAAGTGCATTGTCCAGGGCAGAACCGTTTTTCATCACCTGACCGATTTTCTCATACTCTGACAGAATCAGCATTACCTGATCATGTCCGGCACGTGGCACACAGTTGAACTGAATGTCACCGTCAAAGATGACAGTACCTACAGGAGAAGAATTGTGGAAAGAAGCAAGAGTCAATAGGGAGGCACACTCAAGGGCAACATCGAGCCTGGAGCGGCCAGTTGAACCGGAGCGCATGGACTGTGACACGTCAACAACAAGCAGGACGTTCAGGTCACGCTCTTCCTCATACTGCTTTACAAAGGGACGACCCATACGGGCGGTAACATTCCAGTCGATGGAACGCACATCATCCCCGTCAAGATATTCACGTACACCGCTGAATTCAATTCCACGGCCCTTGTACAGGGAACGGAAAGAACCGATTCTCATTCCCTGGGCAAGCTTCAAGGAACTTAAATGCAGATAAGATGCTTTTTTTGCTAGAGCCTCAGTTTTCATCATGCCCCTCTTTTATTACGGAAGCGGCATGAGTTCGATAATCTTTGAAATCAAGTCGTCGGAAGAAACTCCGTCAGCAGAGGCCTCATAATTCAGGACAAGACGATGGCGGAGAACCGGTTTTGCCACATTCTGGACATCCTCAGGCAAAACAAATCCACGTCCTGCAAACAAGGCGGCAACACGGGCACACTGAAGGAGCGCAATGCCTGCACGAGGAGACACACCAAAGGAAATGTAGTGAAGGATGTCGTTCTTTTTCTGTGCGGCTGCAGAACGCTTTTCCTGACGGTTAGGATCCGGCCTGGTTACGTTTACGATTGAAACGATGTAGCGAAGAATCTTTTCGTCGGCGGTAATGGCCTGTACGGCTGCCTTGCATTTCTCAAGAATAGTTGGAGAGAAGACCTGCTGAACAGGAGATGATATAGACTCTCCGTTTGCCTTTATAATCTGGATTTCTTCTTCCGGTGTTGGATATGTTATGAGGAGCTTCATCAAAAAGCGGTCCAACTCAGCCTCTGGAAGGTTATAGGTTCCCTCCTGCTCTATTGGGTTCTGGGTGGCAAGCACGAAGAAAGGCTCAGGAAGATGATAGCTTGTCTCACCGATTGTTACCTGATGCTCTGCCATTGCCTCCAGAAGTGCCGATTGAACTTTGGCAGGAGCACGGTTGATTTCGTCCGCAAGAAGCACGTTTGAGAAAACAGGTCCGCGTCTGACAGCGAATTTTCCCAAGGTCTGCTGATAGATGAGAGTACCGGTTACATCAGCAGGCAAAAGATCCGGTGTAAACTGAATGCGCTTGTATTCAAGACCAGAAATCTCTGCAAAAGTACGTACCGCGAGGGTCTTTGCAAGTCCCGGAACACCTTCCAGAAGGACATGACCGCCCGCAATCATGGCAGTAAGGATTCCGTCAACAATCTCCTTCTGACCGACAAGCCTCTTTGAGACCTCTGCACGACAGCGATTTATGTAAGACACACATTCATCAAGCTCATATTTTGAAATTTCCATAAGAACAATCCCCTTTTTCCAATAGCAATTAATATGATTTTACACATTTAATGGAATAATTTCAACAGGAAAAGAAAAATTCCTCTTTTCTTTTCTTGAATCATGTGGTAAAATTGTATAATAAGAATTTATCTTGGAGGATAATGTAATGAAAAAAGCGTTTATTGCAGCTATGACGGTCGTGGCCCTTGTTGCCATGGGATGTGCTTCAGGCTCCAAAACGGCACAGACACCGGAAGAAGCAGAAGCAGCAGCCGCTAAAGCCGCTGAGATACAAGGACTTTTTGAGCTTGTTGATGTTGAAGGTGGAAGCTACAAGATGGGAGACGCCATGGGAGAAAAGGACGAATTCCCGGTTCACACTGTAGAGGTAGGCTCATTTAAGATGTCAACCACCGAGATTACTCAGGAACTCTACAAAAAGGTCATGGGAACTAACCCGTCATACTTCAAGGGCGAAAAGCTTCCTGTAGAAAAGGTAAGCTGGTTGGATGCAGTTAAGTTCTGCAACAAGCTGAGCGAAATCCAGGGCCTTGATCCCTGCTATACAATCGGTTCAACAGTAACCTGTGATTTTTATGCAAACGGATATAGACTGCCGACAGAAGCTGAGTGGGAATATGCAGCTCGTGGTGGAAAAGCTAACGAGAAATTCCAGTACGCTGGAAGTGATTCAATCGACGAAGTTGCATGGTACACCGGAAACAGTGATAACGAGACACACGAGGTTGGAACAAAGGCCCCGAACTCACTCGGTATCTATGACATGAGCGGCAACGTCTGGGAATGGTGCTGGGACAACTACTCAGAGACATATTACGCTGAGGGCACACAGAGCAACACCAGGGGACCGGGCTCAGGAGACAAGAAGGTTCTTCGTGGCGGTTCACGCTCAAGCATCATCGGTGACGGAAGCAGCATCTGCCGTGTTTCCAACCGCTCTTCTGCAAAGGCCGCTGAGAGCTATTACCTCAACGGATTCCGCATCGTAAGCACAGTAAAATAATTCATAGAAAATACATGGGGGATGTCCACTGTGGCAGCCCCCAAATCATTTTAAAATACCCACTTGATGACAAAACAGCGCAAATATTGTAGAATGCGCCTATGCCAGAGAACGATACGATCATTACAGCTGAACACATCTCCTATTGCTATCCACAGTCCAAGGAACATGCTCTTGATGACGTGAGTTTCAGTGTCCACCGTGGGGAATACATCGCTCTTGTGGGGGGAAACGGCTCTGGAAAAAGCACTCTGGCACGTATTCTTGCAGGATTTTTCTTTCCCGACTCCGGTAACCTGACTTTTGCAGAGGGACTTTTACCCGGAATTGTGTTTCAGCAGCCAAAGGAACAGATTGTTGCGGGTGTAGTCGAGCGTGATACGGCATTCGGCCCCCAGAACCTGGACATGACCAAGGGCGAAATTGAGCTCAGGACTCTGGAATGTCTTTCTGTGGTGGGACTTGCTGACAGGGCATCCTCCAGGACATTCGAGCTTTCTCTGGGACAGACACAGAGGCTTGCATTAAGCGGAATACTTGCCCTTTTCCCTGAGGTCCTGATTCTTGATGAGATTACCGCCATGCTTGATCCCGGGGCAAGAACTGAGATAATCCAGCTGATAAACCAATGGCACAAAAGAGGCCACACGATAATCCACATAACCCACGATCTGGACGAGGCTTTCTGCGCACAGAGGGTCATAGCTCTGGACAAGGGAAAGATAATACTGGACGGCCAGAAGTCTGACTTCATGTCATCCGGTTCGATAATCGACACAGTATTCGGTAAACCCGTATCTATTGAAGATAAACCCAATGTTACAGAGGAAAAAGAAACTGTCCTCAGTGTTTGCGGGGCATCTTTTTCATATCCTGAACGGAAAGTATTCTCTGACATGTCTTTCTGCCTGAAAAAGGGAAAGCTTACGGCGATTACAGGTCCATCCGGCTGCGGTAAATCCACACTGTTTGAATGTCTTGCAGGCCTGAACAAACTGAACGGCGGTGAGATACATGCAAAATCCAGGCCTGTGCTTGCATTGCAGGAAAGCGAGGCAGCCCTGTTTGAGTCCTATGCCGCAGATGACGTGGCATTCGGGCCAAAGAACCGCGGTGTAAAGGGAAAGGCACTCGTTGAGCGTGTAAAGCAATCGATGCAGGATGTCGGCCTTCCATACGAAAAGTTCGGGAACAGGGGTACTTTCAGGCTCTCCGGAGGGGAAAAACGCAAGCTCTCTCTGGCGGGTATTCTTGCCCTGGATGCAGACATATTGATTTTTGATGAACCTACCTCTGCCCTTGATGCAACATCCCGTAAGACAGTGCTTGAGACACTCCGCAAACTGGCAGATTCCGGAAAAACTGTCCTGTTCAGCACACACAGAATGGAAGAATCTGACATAGCCGATGAGCATCTTATCTGGGAAGACATGATAAAAAATGATCATGCAGTCAAAGAGGAAGCCAAGAAGGCATCGGAGGGACTGGAGCTTCTTTTACCGCTTAAGAATGCCTCCATGCTTCAGAAAATTCAAAAGACAAGCGCCGCACTCATGGCACCGCCCAAAATTCCTGACTCACTTATAAGCAGGCTCCCCGCATTATGCAAGTTCATATTGTTCCTCTTGATTCTGACCTGCTCTATGGTTGCACGTCCCGTTCCGTTCCTTGTTACGATGCTGGCCGTCTCCATACTGTATGCACTCCTGGCAAAGTACCCGCTTACAAAACCGCTCTATGCTTTCTTCAAGCTGCTTCCATGGCTCCTTGTTTTCTCCATAATTCAGTTTTTGTTTTATCCCGCAAGCGTTGACAGCTCAAGGGTATTCTTTAACTGGAAATTCATAAACATAAGCGCATACAAGGTCGGCATAGTCCTCAGGATGCTGATCAGGGCACCTTCAATAATCATCACGCTGGGAACATTCATATTCTCCACGGATGAACGGCAGATAATGGACGGCATCTCCGCTTTCCTGACACCACTTGCCTTGATAAAGATACCTGTACGGTATTTTGTTCTTACCATGGGGATAATGTTCCGTTTTGTACCGCTTTTGATTGACGAGCTTTCCGGAATAATAAAGACGCAGTTGATTCGCGGGGCATTTGCATCTGCAAGGGGACTGGGCAAAGTCAAGATGCTTATTCCACTTTTTGTTCCGCTGATTCTACAGACATTCAGGAAATCCCAGACACTGGCCGACGCATTGACCGCACGCTATTTCTCCTGATTTTTCCGTGGCATGAAAAAAGGCCGCTTCAAAAACCGATGTTTCCAAAGCAGCCTCGTTTTATCAGATTTATTTTTTTATCAGAACGAATATGTCCAGGAGATTGGGAGGCATGCTCCAAACAATGTTTCCCTGTCCACTGCCCTGTTTATCTCATAAGTACGCTCAAGCTCCATCTTAAAGCCAGCCCTGAAGGTATGGTTTCCCACTTTGTAGCTCAGCTCAGGATAAAGCGATATTACAGGAGATCCGCTGAAGTTGCTGTATTCATCGTTTCCGACATCAACAAAATCAAATGCCATGGAGCCCGTACAGTTCAGGTTTAAAGCATCAGTTATATCGTATGCCACCTTTACGCCCGCATATAAATCATAGGACGGATTGTAGTGAACGTCGTAATCAGCATCACCGTTGATAAACAGGTTTGTAGCCAGATCAGCCCCAAGAGTGAACCTGTCAAGTCCACCGTATTCAATGCCGGCACTCAGCAGGACATTTCCCCTGAGGTATGCGTCATTCAGTATGGTTGCAGGAATTTTCAGGAACTTACTGGCCTTATACTGATATGCAAATCCCGCGAATATGTCTAAGTCAGTGATTGCAGAAACATGTGCATATATGCCCAGTGAGAAGTTGTTTATCATGTCGTTGAATGTAAGAGCAAATTTACCGACATTATCAAACTCATATTCCGCACCAAGGTTCAGATAAATCTTGTCATAACTTGTGCTGAAATCATTGTAGATGAATCCGTATCCATCCCGGAAATCAATACCAGTACCGACCGACAGGCCTTCCAGCGGCTTGAACAGAAGACCAAAATCACCGGTATAATTTCCATGAGGAAGATGACTTCCCATTACCGGAAGATATGAACCGGCCGCCTTTTCATTTCCCCTTATTGCAATCTGAAGCAATTCTATCGGACGGAACTTAATGTATGTGTCCCCGAAGTCAAAGCCATAAAATGCCATCTGACTGTTTTTCTCGATGTCATCGTTATACCTGTAGAGCCAGAAAGACACATCAGCCTTGGCATCAATTTTATCGCCCAGGTATTCCACCTTCATGCTTTCGGTAATGCCAGGAAAACGCTGTTCCCCGCTGTAATTCCCAATGCACCAGGTGTTTGTTGATATCTTATTCTCAAATGAAAGCCCGCTTTCCGCAAAGGCCGCCCCGAAAACGGCAAATGCAAGAACAGCACCAGCCGCCAGTGTTTTGTGCAATAATTTCATGATTTCTCCATATCTGACGTTTAATATGAGCGTCTACTTGTTGAAATATAGTCCCACACGGAACAGGATTACTATACAAAAAAAAATAGCGGTTAGTCAAGTTTTAAATAAAACGAGGAATGGCATTGATAAAAAATTAAAGTACTTGACAAAATAAAAGGAAAGAGAATAGACTATTTTTACCCAAAAAAAGGAGTATGAAATGAAAAAGATTATTGCTGCTGTAGCAGTACTTGCAATAAGCTCATTGACAGCTTTTGCTCTGGACATTACCGTTGGTGCTCGCGGTAACTTAAATTTAGGTTTTGGTACCTGTTTGGTTGAAGACTACAAGGAGAGTGCCCAAACATTGAAAGATATGGCTTCTGGTGGAGGCACTTGGGATGAAGGCGGAAATACAGGAGGAGGATTTGGTCTCTATGCAAACTTCGGTCTTTTGGAGCTGGGAGGCGGATCTCTTGGAATTCAGCCAGAAATTATAATGAATTTTAACAACGGCTATAATTATATGATTCAAATCGGAACAACTAAATTGGAACGTAGTTTTTATAAAACTACCATTGATATTCCTTTGTTAGTTACATTCACATATCCTGTTATGGATACCTTCTCAGTTGGAGGAGGAATTGGTCCCTATTTTTCAATTCCTGTGATGATTGATAGTCAAAGAAAAATAACATCTTCTCCTACTACAAAAGAATCTGATAATTATACTATGAAATCAGGCATGAATTTTGGTCTTGCTTTTGACGTTAACGGAGCCTACAAAGTTGGCCCAGGGGATATAGTACTTGACCTTCGTTATATGCTTGATTTTAATCCAACAACAGTAACAAGAATAGACAAGAGCACTGGAATAACAGTCGAAGATAATGATAATCTTTTTAAACGTGGAATTTTTACAATCGGTTTAGGCTATCAGATAAAGTTCTAGGCTAATATTTGAATGATTTCTTTATAGAGCCCCATTAGACCCGTTCTGATGGGGCTTTTTTTGGATTTTACAATCTTCAGATCAAGCAGACCAGCTAAAATCATCTTCTAAAGGTAATTATTGTTTTAATTTGTAAACGATGAAGTGTCAGAGATTTTAATCCGGCAATAGAGTTACTGTGAGTGTATATGGGGCGCTTCTGTGTCCCTCAGCATCTTCAAGATAACATGTCAAATGTTTTAACGGTTCACGCTCATGAATAGTCCATGTTACAGGACACCAAGATGAAATCTGCCATTCATAACTAGAGGTTATTGGAAATTCACTAGACTGGCCATCTTCCGTCTCCATAACCATCTTTACGACATCCATATCTGGTTCATGGAAATCACATACAAGCCTATACTCAACAGCATTATGCAACAGACCGCATCTTCGCACAGCAATAATATCATCCATTCGCCCATTCAGTTGGATCTGTTACATCCGTGTAAAACACTTCAGTTATTGATGCATTAAATACATTATTCTTACATCCAAAGAAACACAGGGCAAAAGCCAAAATTGCGAAACATTTAATGAACTTTTTCATTTGTTTTCTCCTTTCTTTTTGATAAACTTCTTCCGTTTTTTTCTTTTCACTTCATCGTTTGCAAAAAAAATTCTACAATAAACCAAAACATAAGTCAAGTACAAAGCCCGAATTCCAATAGCAGTCCAAATTTATAAAATATTTTGTTTTTT
>JAGCYQ010000222.1 GCA_017960765.1 Treponema sp. | reverse complement strand
GGAGCACCGTCCACATTGAATTCATCAGACCATCCAAGCGAATATCACTCCGGAACATAAGCGCCGTCCTTAGCCTTGCAAGAACAAAGCGAAATAAGTGCCAGAGAAAGACATGCAATTGCGGAAATTTTCAAAAACTTCATAATACCACCTCAAAAAAAATATCCCATAAAAATGGAATGATGTCAATTGATTTTCATGTCTAATTTCAATTAAAAATCACCATGATGCGGGCCTGTCAGCATGGCCGTATGCAATTCTTTAAATAGGATTGAAAAAACAGGGGGTGTTGTGCTATAATTTATTTTATGAACATTGTAATTGTAGGTGCCGGCTTTACTGGTGTACAGCTGGCCAAAAGGCTGATAGAAGAGAAGAATATCGTCACAATTCTGGAAAATGACGAGGATACCGTGCGCCATGCAAGGAACATGCTGGACTGTACTGTCATTCAGGCTGACGGAAACAACCTGAACAATCTTGAGGATGCGGGAATTCAAAACGCGGACGCTTTGGTTGCCGTAACCGAAAACGATGAGATAAACATGATTACCTGTTCCCTTGTGGATGCGGTTTATCCAAATGTGCTCAAGATTGCACGCGTGCGTAACTATGCCTACTATGTGAACACGAATGAGGCGGCCAAACATCATGCCGAGACATTTGCAAACAACCACAGGCCTCTTTATGGAATTGACTACATGATACATCCTGACGTAGAGGCGGCGGAGGCAATCGTTACCGCAGTTGAGCATGGAGTTTCAGATGTAGTTCCCCTTGGTGACGGAGAATATGAGCTCACCACAGTACAGATAGCACCAGGAAGCCAGATGGACGGAGTAGTAATAAAGAACATCCGTACCCTGACAGAATGCAAGCTGATTGTTGTTTTTGTGGATAAAGACAAGGGTGGGGCATCCCTTCCTGCAGGTGATACTGTGCTTCATGCGGGAGATTCTATCGGAGTTCTTGCACACCGTGACAATATGAATACACTCCTTGAGCTTTGCGGCTCGGGTAAAAAGAACATAAAGAAAGTTGTAATGGTCGGAGCTGGAAAAATCGGAACCCTTGTTGCAGAGCGCCTTGTTCAGAAGGGGCAGACGACAGTGCTCAGGAAACTTTTCGGCAGCAGGAAAAATCAAAAGCGTGTTACTCAGGATTTTGTAATCGTAGACAAGGACAACGAGCTCTGTGACGCCGCCACCGAGAAATTCCCGGATGCAAAGGTTTTCTGCGCGGACATCACTGACGAAAGCTTTATCGAGGAAGAAGGCCTTGACAAATTCAACCTTGCGATCTGCGTTACCCATAATCACGAGATGAACATGGTTGTTGCCGCATACTTTGAATCAATCGGTGTAAAGAATACAATTGCACTCATAACAAATTCCACGTTTACTGACATTGCACAGAGGCTTGGTGTAGACGTTACCGTTCCGATCCGTGATACCGTTGTAGACAGCATAATGAGCCATCTTCGCGGAAAGAATGTAACTGATGTCCATACACTGTCTTCCGGTGAGTTTGAGATAGTTGAATGTGATGTTCCTTCAACAAGCAAGTATCTTGGTAAATCTCTGAAGGAAGTTGCCCGTCCTGGAGAATTCCTTATGATGCTGATTAAAAAGCCGGGTAGTGCAGGCTATCAGCTTCCAAACGGAGATACCGTCTTTAATGTAGGAGACCATCTTGTCTTGATAGAAAAAATCGGTGACAAAAGAATATTGGAGAACTTCAGTGGAAAAGAATAAGGCGTCCGTCGTTTTTACGGTGTTTCGTATTACATTTTTGATTCTTGCGATTGTCGGTCTTGCATTTTTGTTCCCGATAGTTTCCGCTGTTGTCCATGGGGAAACAAAAGTACTTCCTGCATTTGTGATTCCGATGCTTGTAAGTTTTGTCCTTGGAGGAATCTTCTTTTTTGCTGGTAAAGGAAAAAGATCCGTTCTTTCCACACGTGCATCCTTTGTCGTCGTTGCCCTTGCATGGGTTTCCGTCAGCCTTTTTGGTGCGCTTCCTATGTGGTTCAGCCGTGCGATTCCAAGCTTTACCGATGCGTTTTTTGAAAGTGCATCCGGTTTTTCTACAACAGGTGCTACAATCTTAAGTGAAATTGAGCAGATACCGTACACATACAGCATCAATCTGTGGAGGTGTACTACCCACTGGCTTGGCGGTATGGGAATCGTTGCCCTGACCGTTGCTCTTCTTCCGATTCTTGGTGTGGGAGGATTCCAGCTTATAAAGGCAGAGACTACAGGCCCGGAGAAAGGAAAGCTTACTGCAAAGATTACGGATACTGCAAAGTGGCTCTGGTTCATGTACCTGGGATTTACCGTCCTTGAGTTCATTTTGCTTAAGCTTGCGGGAATGTCCCTGTATGATGCCCTGTGCCACGCTCTTGCAACATTGGGAACCGGTGGCTTTTCTACCAGGAATGCAAGCATCGGTGCCTATGATTCAGTTGCAATCGATGTGATAATAACTGTGTTCATGTTCCTTGCGGGAATTAACTTCTCGCTCTATTATTCTGCGATAAAAAGGAACTTCACCGACATAAAGGACAATTCGGAACTAAAGGCATACATCGGAATATGTTTTACCGGCATGATTTTGATTGCCTTGTTTGAGATGGGAAAATACGGCGGATTCTTCCAGTCTCTGCGCTATTCCTCTTTCCAGACAATGTCAATCAGCTCCACAACTGGTTTTGCAACAGATGATTTCACAACATGGTCAACGGCAAGTCAGGTCATCATCTTTGCCCTGTTCTTTATCGGTGGCTCTGCGGGTTCAACATCTGGTGGCGTGAAGGTCATAAGATGGGTTGTCCTGTATAAGATTGCCAAAAACGAAATCCTGCGCATGCTTCATCCTCACGGGGTATTCACACTGCGCCTTAACAAGCAGCCTGTAAAAAAGGATCTGGGCTACACCGTCGTTTCATTCTTCTTTGTCTATCTGTGCCTGATCTTTACTACGACATTCATCGGTTGCATTGGAAAAATGGATGTGTTTACTTCGTTTACGGGTGCCCTGAGCATGATCGGAAATATCGGTCCTGGATTTGGAATGCTTGGTCCGTCATGCAATTATGGATGGCTTCCGTGCGGCGTAAAATGGTGGTACAGTTTTGCAATGCTCGCTGGCCGTCTTGAGTTCTATACGATGATTATCTTTATTACTCCGTCGTTCTGGAAGAAGTAGACTGAGATTTAAGAATTGAATGTAAGCCGTAAATATCTTCAACTCCGTCAACAAGTATGCCTCCCATTCCCATAGAGAGGGGCATGTCAAGGTCTATGTCGAACCTGTCTCCGATGGAAAGGCATTCTTCAGCGCGGCACTGTCCGTGTTCAACTGCAAGATCTAGGATTGCCTTGTCGGGTTTTGACTTCCAGCATGAATCAAGGCCGATGATGTCCGTAAGCAGGTCTTCAACTCCGATGGCCTTTAGAGTTTCCTGTGCGGCATGAACCGAATTGTTTGTGACACATATAAGATGGTATTTTTCCTGAAGGATTTTTATTTCTTCCCTTAGCTTTGGGTCGGGATTAAGGTATCGTGAAGGCTCAAGAAGCTTGTTCCTCCATTCAACGCTGGTTTTTACCGGAATACCAAGGTGTACAAAAGTGTTCCCCAGGCTGATTTTTTTTCCGCCATGCTCTGCCGCCCATTTCTTCCTGAAATTCCTGATTTTCTCACGGGCTGCGTCTTCGCTTATTCCGTTGATGTGTGCATAATGCCTTATCTGTATGTCAACCTGCTCAAGGACCCATGCATTGTTAGTGTAAAGGGTTCCGTCGATGTCAAAGAGGATTGTCTTTGTGTTTTGCGGAATGCGGTAGATTTTCATTCAATTTACCCGGATGTTTACAGGCATGCGGCTATTTTGTTTACGATGGATGTACGTACCTGCTCTGCAATTTCCTGAGTGCTCAAATCTTTGTAGTCATCGTAATTCAGAGGCTCTAGAAAATGAATCTGTGTCTCAACTCGCCTAAGTGAATTCAATGTGAACGGCTTCCATGAGTCAATGAGTGCCACCGGTACTATCGGGCTTTTTGCCTTGATTGCGCATTTGAATGCACCCGGCTTGAATTCCTGAACATTGTTGCGGTTGTCCTTGTATCCGCCTTCCGGGAAAATGATGTAGCGTCTTCCGTTGCTGACCTCACGGTAAACTTTCTGTATGCCTTCAATTTGATTTCGTATGGAGCTTGAATCCAGACGTACTCCATCAAGAACCCTCATCATCTGATCCACAAGAAGCAGTTTGGATCTTTTTGCGTCTACGACTATCGTGCAGGGATTCTTATGGGCGTCAAAAATTCCTATTGCATCATATTTACCCTGGTGATTAGGGTACATGACATAGCCGCCTTCTTTCGGAAGGTTCTCAAGTCCATACACATGAGTGAATATATGTGCATTCTTCTTAAGTTTTGCGGCGAAATATCTGATGAAGTCATACCTGTCTTGTTCCGTATACTCATCTTGATGCGCCATGATATAATTTGTCTTCCAAACCAATGTGAGGATGGAAGGTATAGAAATAAGAAACGTGATTATGAACCTTAACATATATTGTCCTACCTCTATATTTTAAACAAATTTCAATAAAAAATCAATCTGGCACAATTCCTAAAGACTTGAAAGCTTTTTGTTCACAAGCTCGGAAGCCATCTTTGGATTTGCCTTGCCCTTTGATTCCTTCATGACCTGACCTGTAAGCCAGCCTATAACGTTTGTCTTGCCACCCTTGAAGTCTTCAATGGCCTTGGGGTTGGCGGCTATAACCTTGTCAACAATTGCCTCGATTGCACTGTTGTCGCTTACAACTTCCAGACCCTTTTCCTTGATGATCTCTGACGGCATCTTGTTTGAGTCAAGCATCTCTGCAAAAACTGTCTTTCCCTGTGCACCGGAGATTTTACCGTCTGCAATGATGTTCACAAGTTCTGTGATGTGGGCTGGCGTAATCTTTACGTCGTTGATAGTCTCGTTCTTTTCGTTCAGTACCGCAAGAAGCTCTGCAAGAATCCAGTTGGCAACCTTCTTTCCGTCCTTTGCTCCCTTTGTGGCCTCCTCAAACCAGAGTGAAAGCTCACGTGTGGAGGTAAGGGTCTCAACTTCAAAGTCAGAAAGACCGTATTCTTTCTTAAGGCGGTTCCTCTTTGACTCAGGCAGCTCACCGACTCTTGATCCT
The DNA here is from genome assembly GCA_017960765.1 of Treponema sp. Taxonomy (GTDB): domain Bacteria; phylum Spirochaetota; class Spirochaetia; order Treponematales; family Treponemataceae; genus Treponema_D. The sequence continues at coordinate 7,552 of JAGCYQ010000222.1, read as the reverse complement.
GCGCGTGAGATAAGTTCCTCGCTTACAGAGAAAGGCTTGATGTCCGGCTCTACGACAAAGCGGTAATCAACAAAAGAGTTCTTTGTACGCTGAACGACAGTCTGCTGTTTTGCCTCGTCCCAACCCATCGTCACCTTGAATCCCGGGTTGAACTCCTGCCTGTCGTTGATGAATTCCTCAAGCTGTCTTTTTGCCTCGTATGTGCATGCGTCACGGATAACGCGGAATGAGTTAAGGTTCTTTATCTCGCTGATAGGGGTGTGGTAGAGCTTTCCGTCTTCCCATACATTCAGGTTGATGTTGGCGTCACATCGCATGTTGCCTTCTTCAAGGTTACCGTTTGTGACTTTTACATAGCGCAAAATCTCCTGGACGGTTTCCATAAACAGGGCGGCTTCCTCCGGGCTTGTCATGTCCGGCTTTGTTACGATCTCTATAAGCGGAGTTCCTGAGCGGTTGTAGTCGATGTAAGAGTGCTGACCCGGCAGGTGAAGTGATTTACCTACGTCTTCCTCAAGGTGGATTCTCTCAACCCTTACACGGCGGTATTTTCCGTTGTCGATTATGCAGTCCTCACCGATAAAGTTCTTTGTCCTGCATTTTTCTCCGCCGAACTGCTGTTCCTTGGGGAGTTTTGACATGGGGAGGTCAACATGGCCGTCAGTGCAAAGAGGAATATCGTACTGGGTAATCTGATAGCCCTTGGTTAAGTCAGGATAAAAATAGTGTTTGCGGTCGAATTTTGTAAAACGGGCGATATTGCAGTTCAATGCCTGTCCGGCAACAGCGCCCAGCTCAACGTAACCCTTGCTTATGCGGGGCATTGCACCTGGCAGTCCAAGACATACCGGGCATACACGTGTATTTGGCATTCCGCCGTACCGGTTCTCACATGCACAGAATGCCTTGGTTTTTGTCAAAAGCTGAGTATGAATCTCACAGCCGATTACGATTTCCCATTTATCAATAGCCATTTAAGGAGACCTCCATGGAGTCCATTTCTAAACATTAATGCAAAATTATAGCAAAAATTAAAAAAAAATTCTATAGGTTGGAATAGTTTCCGTATGCGTGGAAATTCTGGATGGCGGATAATTTTGACGTGTTTCAGGGGTTTCCAAAAAAGAAGGTTTTGTAATTGCTGTAATAAAACTATTTATGATATAATAATTCTTGTTTGGGGCGTGTAATAATGGCGAGGAAAGAATTTTGTGAAAATGACGGCATCCTGATTACATACACAGAAAATGACGTGTGCTTTGAGGACTGTAGGACAGCTGAAGCAATTCTACTAAAAAATGACGGAACAATAATTCATTCAAATTTTGAACGCCATAAGGATAAATATTTTCAGGATTATCTGACAAGAATATATCCTGCAATTTCTTCTTTTCGAAGTCTTGATTCCTTGGAGACAGCTTGATGCCGCAATTCATTCGTATCGCTGGTTATAAGATATATTTTTGGTCAAATGAAACTGGGGAAACAATACTTTGGTGGAGATATAAAGTTTTACGACTAACGTAAGTTATTAGGTCCAGAGAAAACGAACTGGCTAATCCAATCCGCTTGTGTAAAAAAAAACAAACGGATTGGTTCATGGCTAACGCCATTCAAGAATATTTTGCAAATGAAAAAAACTGCCACAGCTGTTGGCCGTGGCAGTTAAATGGGATCAAGGATAATTTATTGTATACCCACTATTACTATCTGCCTTAATACCCGCCACGGATATATATGCGCTAATAATATTCTCTCCACTAAAAAATTGAGATGTACTCCATGTATATGAATTTGAAGTTGTAGGACCAGCTGTCCTATAAGGTATCCAATGATTACTTTCATCTTTTTTGTTATTAACCCAGTAAAATTTAAACCCAAGTGTCTCCCAATTAGTTGAGGCATACAAAGAGGAACCATGCTCGTAGAATTCTAACTCAGTGGTATTTTCTGGGGTTGATTTGGGACCTGGTTGAAACAAAATTACTGCAAGACTTATATTGACAGTTGTTGAACTTGTAGTGAGAGATTGAAATCCGAATAGACGACAATCGCTTGAAGGATCAGAAAATGAAGTTTTACTCATGACACATAATTTGTTGGAACCATATATACCAATACCTGGATCATCATCAGCGTAACAGATATATCCATGATACTCCCCATTTCCATCAAGGGATACTTCTTTATATTCACCTTCATTGTCATAACAAGTTGATGTGGCATTAAACCATAATCTTACAGTTTTGTTCTTGGCATATTTTTTTACAAATTCAGATTGACCGTCATAAGTACAATTATACGGTGTTATATTAACGTTAATTGCTTTTTTAATAACTCGTGTCACTGTGACATTCTCATCTGGCATTGTGAATGTTATGGTCTTGGTTTTACCATTTGTTCCGCTTTCTACAGGATCTGTTGCATTTAAGCCATCTGGTACTGTTATGCTGTACACTCCATAGTCACCGGTAGGCGTTATCACTACAGTGACAGTTGAACCGTATCCATAAGTATCACCCTGACGCACATCGGAAGTTATAGACACTGAACAGTTTGTACTGTCGCAGGTTACGGAATGATAGTTCAAATTCCAGTGTGCATATAGTATGTGGTCTGAATCTGTTGTACAAGTTGTGCTTGTTTGTATTTTAGTTCCTGTATTGTCAGCAGAGGTCCACCATTCAGCAAGTGAATAGCCTGTTCTGCTTGGATTTTGGGGTAAATAATCGCTGTATTTTGCATCGTAAGGAACACTTATTGTTCTATAAGTGCCATAATAGGTATAATTATATTTTAAGGTGACAGTATATGTTCTTACCGTCCAGTGAGCATATAGTGTGTGGTTTGAAGCAGTTGTACAAGTTGTGCCTGTTTCTATTTTAGATCCTGTATCGTTAGAAGAGGTCCACCATTCAGTAAATGAATAGCCCGTTCTGCCTGGATTTGATGGTAAATAATCGCTGTATTTTGCATCGTAAGGAACACTTATTGTTCTATAAGTGCCATAATTGGTATAATTATATTTTAAGGTGACCGTATATGTCCTTGCCGTCCAGTGTGCGTAGAACATGTGGTCAGAGGCTGTAGTGCATGAGGTCTGGTCGGTTATCTTGGTTCCGCCTGTGGCACTAGTAAACCATCCGTCAAACCTGTAGCCTTCTTTTTCGGGATCAGTTGTCGGCCATCCATCATTGTAGTAGTATAGACTGTCATAGGTTACTGAGTTTATAACCATACCAATTTCACCATCAGAACAGAAACTTACTTGATATGTATTTGCCTGCCATAGTGCATAGAGCGTAATATCGCTTTGTAATGTTACACTATCACTGTCATCATGGGCTTTTGTTCCTCCCGATGATGCGGCCCATCCCTGGAATGAGTAGCCTTTTCTTCTCAGGTTAAGAGTAGTTGAATCTGTTAAGTTTGTGGCTGTGTTCTTGCTTATGTCCTGTGTTGTAGTTGTTATTGTTCCGCCGTTGGGATTGAATGTTACCCTTAGCGGTCGTACTCTCAGGTTATATGTTACAGTTGAGCTTGAAAGATAGCCTGTTTTTTCTGCCCATACCTTGAGTTCGTATGTTCCCGTGTCTTGTATTACTATTAACCCATCTGAAGATAAAGTTAGTTCTTCTAGTTCATCGCTAGAGCCATTTTGTTTTAACGTGTACTTTACGCTTACACCTTCTACTGACTCACCTGTGCTTAATTGCGTCGGAGTGCTGATGCTGAGTTTTGCGTTATATTCAGAACTGGCGTTAAGCAATAATTGATATGGATTAGTACTTGATGTTGCTGCAGATATTGTTGAGTTGCTTACGGCATCCATGACAACCGGAGACAGTATCTGTTTTGATGCGGTAGATATTACAGTTGAGCTTGTAAGGCCTGCCTCATCTTCCAGTGTAATCGTGAATACCTGCTCAACACCGTCCTGTGGAACTATCCCGCTTGAATAATACAGATGGTTTGTTCCTGGTGTGAAATCAGCTCCCCCTGCTACGGAGGATAAAATGCCAGTTGGTGCGGACATGCTGAGGTTTCCTGTGTCATCAAGAACTATGGCTCCACCAGATACATGGCAGCTTATGGTATGCGTGCTGTTTCCGTCATTTATGATGATTTTTTTTAGGTCAGAGTGAATTTCCGGTATAGGAAGGTTAAAGCACAGGTAATAAGTGCTGTTGTTTGTCATTACTGCACCGTCTGTGATTGCAGGCGGCCTAGAGTTGCATTTAAGATTGTATTTGAATTCTTTTGCAGTTCCATTCAGTGGATGTTGTAAGGCTAATGTCATTCCTATTTCAGACACATCTCCATCTTTTCCGTCATGGTCTACAAGATATCCGTTCTTATACTCAAGATGAAATACTGTTGTGTCATCAGGATCTGCTGTAAGAGAAATATTGGAATTCCCAATGGCAGTATTTATTGATGTAATCTTATCGCTATATTCAGAGCTAGAATAATCATAGTGGCGTGGATTTACAAGAAAAAGTTTCAGTTTTGCATCACTTCCACTTGGTATGCACAGGTTTCCGTCCTTGTTTGTATAGGATTCAACACCGTCAACCTCGAATTTTGCAATGTAAACTTCCTGAGTCCATGTTTCAAGATAATCACGCACCGGTACCTGCCAGAATTCACAGGAAGATAAAAGAAGTATAACAGGAAGGATAAGTGCAAGGAAGAGATTCCGAATCAAGTTCGGAATGACAGTACAATTTGGAATGACAGTGGTTTTAGATTCCTTCAGGCAGTTTATTGTGGGGGGGTACAAGTGTGTAGGAGTTTTTCAAATTATCCATAAAAAATTCCTCCTCGTAACGATACGAAAATCACAAATATCCAACTCTCTCAACTACATTAAATTATAATTCATTATCGGTGGTTTAACAAGTAACATGGAAAACTTTATGATTTTAACTGCAAGTTTGGCGAAAGCCAAACGAGTCAGCTTAGAAATTGATTTATCAGGTTCTGAAAGAATCCTGATATGGCTGGATTTGACCGCAAGCCGAAGGCTTGTCGGCTCAGAAACCTACATGCCTTTGAAACACAGGTCCACTTCAAATGAGCCGAATTTTGTGTAGAAAGGAACAGCTATTATTTTTGAGGAACGCGGCCACGGTATTTCATGGTCTTCTCCACTGCGTATGTCCGGTGCAGAAACGAAAATATTCTTTTTGATTGCGGTAACTGCATTTCCGGTGATGATGTTGGTAAACTCGGTAGCCATGTCCTTCATCATCGCTTCCTGTTCATTTGGTGACTCTATCGTAATGCCTGACAGCTCCAGCATTTTTGCCGCAAGAAGCTTGTGCAGACGGAATGCCACTATGCCCGTTTCCTCTCCGTTGACTGCAACGAGTCCCGATATTTCCCATGAATGCTTTGATATCGGGTTAAGCAGATAGGGCGGCTTGTGTTGAGATTCAAGATTAAACATTGTAACAAACGCTTCCTGACATGAAGTGAGGAAGGGGTTGAGAAATGATGCTTCCATAATTTACAGTATACGACAGATTCCCAGATAATGCAAAGGAAAAATCTATTTTTCTGCAACAGGGCGTCCACACCCCGGATGATCATTTTCCCAAGCCTGTGCAATAGAGAGGATTTTGGCCTCGCTGAACATAGGTCCTGCAAACTGAACTCCAACAGGCATGCTGTCGCTGTCACCACGTGCCGCCGCCGCTGCAAACTCACCGTCAAAGCCCTTTGTTATTCCTGCCTCTACACCTTTTCCGGCTGTATGTCCGCATGGTACGGATATGGACGGAATACGTGACAGGTTGACAAAAACTGTGAATAAGTCACTCAAATACATCTCAAGAGGATCATCCACCTTCTCGCCAAGCCTGAACGACGGGGTAGGACATGTGGGGCACAGGATCAGGTCGTATGTCTCAAACAGCTTTGCAACATCCCTCTGGATTCTTGCACGGACTGACATTCCCTTCTTGTATGTGTCGCCGGAGAACTGCTCGCTGAGAACATAGTTTCCGATGATGATTCTTCGCTTTACCTCAGGACCAAAACCTGCTGAGCGTGTGTCAACGTAGAGCTGGTCATATCCTTCACCGTTGTCGATGCGTTCACCGTAGCGGATTCCGTCAAAACGGCTCAGGTTTGATGCGGCCTCGGAAAGTGCTATGACATAATATGATGCAATGGAAGCCTCCAGTACAGGAAGATCAACCACATCGATTTTTGCTCCCTTTTTCTCGAACCAGCTGCGTGTATCCTCAAATACCTTTCCTACGTCCGGATCAAGACCCTTGCTTTCCAGGAACTGCTTGGGGATTGCAACCTTGAGCTTAGCAAAGTCAGAGTCGCTCATTGCCTCAAGTTTCTTAAGCTTCTGTGACTCAGGAAGGTCTGCAGATGTGTCATCATACATGTCCACACCGCACATAACGGAAAGCGGAAGTGCTATGTCCTCCGGCATGTGACCCAGGATACCGACTTGGTCCAGGGATGAACCGTATGCAACAACACCCCAGCGGCTCAATACACCGTAAGTCGGCTTTAATCCGTAAATACCGCAGTAGGATGCCGGAAGCCTTACAGAACCACCAGTCTCAGTTCCAAGTCCAAAAAGCGCCTGGTTTGCCGCAACAGCCGCAGTTGAGCCGCCCGATGATCCACCTGATACATATACACGGTTGATCGGGTTTCTTGTTGGTCCGTAGCTTGAATACTCAGTTGAAGAACCCATGGCAAATTCATCCTGGTTGCAGCGTCCAAGTGGAATTGCACCAGCATTCATGAGCCTGTTGATTACAGTCGCATTGTAGGGGGCCACATAGCCTGAGAGGATTTTTGATGAGCATGTAAGCCTTTTTCCGCGTACCGAGATGTTGTCCTTGTTTGCAAATGGAAGTCCAAGCAGTGGTTTCTCTGCAAAAAGTTCGTCGAGTTTTCCTGCGTTTCTTGCTTCCTGAATTTCCTTGTCGGCGGCCTTTGCAAGTTCCAGAGCGTCGTCATACATTTCGATAAAGGCGTTGAGTGGGAGCGATGATTTTTTATCTGCTTCAAATGTGTCGATTGAATCCTGAACAAGTTTTTCGCTTGTGATTGCTCCAGATTTAAGGGCCGCAACCGCTTCTTTTATAGTCTGCATCACGCACCCTCCCCAAGAACCTTCGGAACCTGGAAATATCCGTCCAGAAAGTGTCCCTCGTTGATTTTCTTTACATCGTGCATCTCAAGACCGGGAACTACCTCGTCCTCGCGAAGTGCATCTGCTTTTGTCGTCGGGTAAGCGTCATAAGGATTTTCGCTGTCATCATATTTTGAAAGAATGTCGAAATAGCCTACAATATCATCAACCTGCTTTTTCAGGGTTGTCATGTCTGTGCTTTCTGGTGAAAGCCTTGAAAGATACAGGAGTTTTTCAAGAGTATCTTCGTTTACTTCAGTTCTTTTAGAGTCACTCATGCGGGATATTATATAGAAAAAATCGCATTTAGTGAAGTAGGGGGATTTTGAAGCGTTCAACTGGAAAAGCTTTTGAATTTATGATACTTTTATATGATGAATATTC
>JAGCYQ010000221.1 GCA_017960765.1 Treponema sp. | reverse complement strand
TCTATTGCATGGGCATGGAAAGGAGGATCCATCAGGATTGCACCGTACTCTGTGTTGAGCTTGTTGTAAACAGTGTCCATTGCAAGATCCCTCTGCTTTTGATCTGCAAGCCCCGAAATGACCGCCCAGCTCTGCGGGTTGAGCCAGGTACGGGCCTCAGGGTCATCCCTCTTTCCTACAACGGTTCCATCTTCTGCATAACCACGGATGAACTGATCTTCGTTCCAGCAGACTTTATTGATGATGTCCTTCATTTCCTTTTCTTTGTCCTGAAGGAACTTCAAGTATTCGCCGTCTTTCTTGTATTCCGCAAACTGCTGCATGATGTCCAGGGCATAGTAGAACTGGAGTGCAACAAAAGAAGACTCTCCGTTCTTGCCAAGGCGCAGACAGTCGTTCCAGTCGGCATAAAGACCGGCAGGCATTCCGTGTGGTCCCATGTGGTTCAGGGTAAAGTCGATTGCCCTCTTGAGGTGATCGTAAACTGTTCCGCTGTCCTTGTTCGCATAGGGAATCTCGGTGTCAATGAATTTCAAGTTTCCGGTCTCAGCGACATACTTGTAGACGGTCGGGAAAAGCCATAGTGCATCGTCGGCGCGGTATGCCGGGTGTCCTGTTTCCTTTACGTATGATGCATCCTCAGGTGTGTTTTCGTGGCCTGCGTTGTGGGTGAACTTTACCAATGGCAATCCACCACCGTGATGTACCTGAGCAGAAAGCATGAACTTGATTTTTTCTTCCGCCATTTCCGGAGCCAGGTGAATTACACCCTGAATGTCCTGAACCGTGTCGCGGTAACCGTATCCGTTCCTGAGTCCGCAGTAAATCAGCGAGGCGGCGCGTGACCAGATGAATGTCATGAAGCAGTTGTATGCATGCCAGACGTTCATCATGGAGTTGAATTCCGCACTTGGAGTCTTTACCACAAAGCGTGAAAGGTATTTCTTCCAGTATGCCTTAAGCTCATCAACTTCCTTCTCTACAATTCCGTCTGTGTCATCGTAGGCCTTGATGATCTGCTCTGATTCTTTCTTGTATTTCTCTCCCAGAAGGAAAATAACTTCCTTTGTTTCCCCAGGCTGCAGGGTAATCACAGAAGAAAGTGCTCCACAAGAGTTCTCGTTGTAGTTCATCTTTCCGGACAGTTTTCCGTTCTGAACACCATCTGGATTCCTGTAATCTGTATAATTGCTGAAGAAAGAGGCTTTGTCTCCACATGCAGAATCAACCTTTGCCTTTGCCATTCCAAAGAAGCGCTCGGTTACATGTTTTCCGTCCTTCTCGTCATCTGTATCCAAGGCATCCATATTTCCGTGAATCTGCTGAATGATTCTGTTTTTGTCAAATGCAGTTCTGGAAATGAAAAGGGAATACTGGAGGTTAACCTGATCCTGCTCGTAGTTGCTGTTGTTAGTAAATTCTGCGTATCCTGTTATTGTAAGGTTCCTGGCCTTTTTGTCTGTGTTTGTAAGCTTTAATGCCCATACCTCATAGCTTTTTCCAAACGGGACATAGTAGCATGCCTCGCTTTGAATTGAGGAATAATCGGCCTTGAGCTTTGTGTATCCCAAACCATGCCTACATTCGCTTTTGTAAACGTCCAGTGGCTTTCCAACCGGCTGCCATGATGCAGACCAATAATCCTTTGATTCATTGTCACGAATATAAATGTAGCGTCCCGGCCTGTCAAAACTGTTGAAAATGTAACGCAGGATACGTCCATTTGCACCAGATTTTGCAAAGCTATAACCACCGGCATTGTTTGAGATGAGGGCACCGTACTCTGGGGATCCCAGGTAATTTGCCCATGCTTCCGGGGTATCAGGGCGAGTAATTACATACTCTTTGTTCTCGTCGTCAAAATATCCATATTTCATATAGAAACAGCCTCCTTAATTTCCTTGTTTTCATATTACATTTGAATAAAACATTTTTCAAGCAGAAAAATCAATGTTTAAGCGAAAGTTTTAGGCAATTTTGAATTATCCGTCCGATTGCATAAATACCGAAAATAGTGTATCTTTCCCTCACATTCAAAAGACAGTTCGAAGTCCTTCCTGTCGTTAAACAAAACCAGGTCAACGTTTTTACGATATGGAATCTCTCTGTCAGGAGGTTTCAAATGAATGAATTATTTCTAATCATCACACTTTTGCTTTCGTTCGGGGGTACAATCCTTTTCCTCAGGGTTTTCGGGAAAGGCGGTCTGTTTGCATGGATCGGAATCTGTACCGTCCTTGCGAATATTGAGGTCACAATCCTTGTGCGTGCCTTTGGAATGGATCAGACGCTGGGAAACACACTTTTTGCGGCCACCTTCCTCTGTACGGACATCTTGAGCGAGCTCTACGGTAAAAAAGAGGCTACAAAGGGTGTACTTGCGGGAATCTTTACTAGCCTGAGCTTTATTCTGCTTTCGTTCCTGTGGGTCCACTACATTCCTGCGAAGGGCGACTGGTCAAGTGAATTTGTACACGGCCTTTTCACAAACACTCCCCGTATGCTCCTTTCCAGCCTGATTGCCTATGTCATCTCCGAGACAGTTGATGTCTTCCTTTACCATGCCTGGTGGAAACTTACGGAAAAGAAAACAGGAAGCCATACAAAGCTGCTCTGGTTCCGCAACAATTTCTCCACGCTGATCTCTCAGTTCGTGAATATCGTCCTGTTTAACTTTGGTGCATTCTGGGGAATCTACAGCTTCAGCGAACTTGTGGCAATCACCGGCTCATGCTACGTGATCTATGTGGCAACAAGCCTTCTGGACACACCGTTCATCTACATTGCACGCCGCATCAAGGTAAAAGAGTAGGTTTTCGGGTACAGGCTCTAGTAGTCTTTTTTATCCTCAAGGTTCTTGTAGGCGTTAAAAAGCTCCTGGCAGCCTGTACGGTTCAATTCTGTCACCGTCAATAAGCTGGAATTTCCCTGAAGATGGTCATAGAATCTTTTATCACGGAAGCCTATGGCCTCTGCATCCTGGATATTGCAGCCCTGGTAAATTCTGTTTATGTTAGCCCAGAGGATCGCACCAAGGCACATGGGGCATGGCTCAGAGGTCGTGTAAATCTCACAGCCACTTAAATCAAAGGTCCCAAGATTCCTGCAGGCATCGCGAATTGCCTCCATCTCTCCATGGCATGTCGCATCCTGATTCTTAATCACCCTGTTGTGACCCCGTCCGACTATATTTCCATCCTTTACAACCACCGCGCCAAAAGGTCCGCCGTCCCCTGCATTTATTCCGTCGTAGGCCTCTTGAATCGCATTCTGCATCGCTTCATTTTCCGTCATTTCTATCCCCCTTTGCTGAATACTCCATATAATAATATATTTCAATAAATCTGATTTGTCGAGCATCTGTTGCAACTAACGGCATCAAGCCAGGCGGCAAGCACTAGACAAATATTCCTTCTCATGCCACAATCTTAATTAAGGATACCTTTACATGAACGAGACATCAAAAATAAGAAACATCAAGCTTGGAAAAACAGGCATCATTGTTCCTCAAAATGGATTCGGAGCCCTGCCGATTCAGCGGGACAGTGTTGAAGAATCTGTCGCCATTTTGCGCCGTGCCTATGAGGGTGGAATGCGTTTTTTTGATACCGCACGTGCCTACAGCGACAGTGAGGAAAAGATCGGCCATGCCTTTGGCGACATGGGCATAAGGGACAAGATTTTCATCGCAACAAAAACAGCTGCTACCACACCGGAAGTTTTCTGGGAACACCTTCATACCTCGTTAAAAAACATGAGGACCGACTACATCGACATCTACCAGCTGCACATGGCAGGTCAATGCTACAAGCCCGGTGACGGAACAGGCATGTACGAGGCTCTTGTCCAGGCAAAGGAACAGGGTCTTATACGACATATCGGGATTACGGCCCATAAAATCGGTGTAGCGGAAGAAATCGTGGAATCAGGCCTTTACGAGACATTACAGTATCCTTTCTCCTATCTTGCATCCGATCGTGACATTCAACTGGTAAAAAGGTGCCAGGAAAAAGATATCGGCTTTATTGCCATGAAAGGTCTTGCGGGCGGCCTTATCAACAGGGCAGATGCGGCTTTTGCCTTTATGACGGACTACGACGGCATAATTCCCATCTGGGGCATCCAAAGAATGACAGAGCTTGAGGAATGGCTTTCGTTCATGGATAATCCCCCGGAAATGACAGACGAGATCAAGGCATTCATTCAAAAGGAAAAGGATGAGCTTTCCGGTAATTTTTGCCGTGGATGCGGTTACTGCATGCCATGTCCTGCAGGGATACAGATTAACAACTGTGCCCGTATGTCGCTTATGGTCAGGCGTGCTCCTTCTCATGTGTGGCTTTCGGATTACTGGCAGGCAGAGATGAAGAAAATTGAAAACTGTACCCATTGCAGAAAGTGCACCAAACACTGTCCCTACGAATTGGACACCCCGACACTTCTGGAAAAGAATTACGAGGATTATAAAGCAATTTTAAGCGGTAAGGTAAGCGCAAATCAGCCTTTACTGCATTAGGAGGGATATATGAAAATCAAATGGGGTGTTCTGGGAACGGCAGGCATAGCTCGCTGGGCAACAATCCCAGGTATGAAAAAGTCCGAATACTGTGAGCTTTATGCCATCGCGGGCAGGAACGAAAAGAAGGCAAATGATTTCAAGGATGAATTCGGGTTTAAGAAGGCCTATGTCGGCTATGACCAGCTTCTTGCAGATCCCGAGGTTCAGGCAATCTACATTCCACTGCCAAATGACATCCACTGTGAATGGGTCGTTAAGGCACTCAACGCGAAAAAGCACGTCCTCTGTGAAAAGCCTCTTGCCATGAATGCAGATGAGGTAAAGAAGATGTTTGATGCGGCCAGGGCAAACAACGTCATCCTTATGGAAGCCTATGCCTACCTGCACAGTCCGTATGTTGAATCCCTTAAAAAAGACGTTGAAAGCGGCATCATCGGTAAAGTTGATTTTATAGACACGGCATTTGTCACCCAGGGTTACGCGGAAGATTTCCGACTCCATAAGGAATTTGGCGGCGGTGCCATGTATGATTTGGGATGTTACTGCACAACAATGATTCTTTCCCTTATCGATTCGGACGTAAGCTTCCTGAACGCCAGCGCAGAGTTTGAGGGCGGCGTTGACCATCTGACCACTGCGGTAATGAAGTTTGCCAATGGAGCAAGGGCATCCTTTACGGTCGGCATGGTTTTGGACCGCACATCCAATTCCCGCTTTGACCGCCTTTACATCCATGGAACAAAGGGCTGCATAAAGTCCGATGTTGAATACAATCAGGAAGGTGAACTAAAGTATACAATTCATTCACAGGGACAGATTATTGAACGGACTGTAACTGTACCCCAGAATTATGCCCTAGAGCTTGACCAGCTGAACCGCTGCATCATGAATGGAGAAAAACCTCATATTACGGAGGAATTCTCAATTAAAAATGCAAAGCTGATTGATGATGTCCTGAAAAAGATAGGATATTGATTCAACCGTAAAACCGCATGCCCCGATGTCCTTGTCGGGGTATTTTTTTGTCCGATTAGAACTCATGCAGCACACAGCGCACACGACCAATAATCTTAAAGTCCTCGTTTTCTGCCGTGACGCTCATAGGCTCGTAGTGCTTGTTGTCCGAGATTATCTTTATCCCGTCCAGGGTCCGCTGCAATCTTTTTACATAACCGGAGCCCTTGTATAGAATCGTATAAATCCCGTCCTCACCGTCATAGCCAAGGTTGTCGGTAACAATTATGTCGTCGTTATACAATGTAGGTTCCATGGAATCCCCACGGACATAGACCGCCGCAAGATTATCAGCATAGCACTGCAGGTTCTTTGGAAGGGTTATATAATCCTTAACTGTATCCTCTTCTGGAACAAACTGTCCCTTTCCGGCAGAGAACACCTGATCCATTACCGGAATTGCAAAACTATTATTGGGTTTCAAGCGTTTTTCGGGGTACAGCTCAAATTCTTCCCAGGTAAAGCCCAGGGCATTCAGTATTTTCATTGTGTCATCAAGAGAAGGAAGCCTTTGTTTTGAAATCTGATCACGTATTGACTGCAGAATAATCCCGGTCTGCTCGCTCAGCCAGCCCTGCTTTTTATTCAATTCGGAGAGTCTTTGCTTTACCTTTGCCCAAAATATCTTTGCTTCCATGAACGCCTCAAAGTATTCGATTAACTATTTAAATGCAGTTCAAATAGCCATACAAATATTATGCAGGAATTCTCATCATTTTTCAAGTATTTTCTCCATGTTTGACGAATATTGTTGAATAATTGCAGATTTTTGCAAAATATTAAATATTCGTTTAACTATTTTCTTGACAATCCGATAGTTATAAGTGTATTATGTAATAGGTATAAATATGAAAACTACGGGTTTTGCTAGTCCTGCCACAGAATACGAGGAGGAACGCCTGGATTTTAACCGTGCTTTACGGCCCTTCCCAGCTTCCGAATACGAATTCCGTTACAGCGGACATGAGATGGAAAATTTTCACATTCAGGACGGAGATCTGCTGATCATAGACCGCTCAATAAAACCCTTTGACGGCTGCATTGCAATCGTCGTCTTTGAAAATTCATTCCTATGCCGCCAGATTTTATTCAGCAAGAAATGGAACTGCTATGTTTTTCTGACAGAGGGCAGATGGCAACGAGTCACCGAGATTTTCGGGATTGCAACCTACTGCATCCACACTCTGGGAGGTAAGCGGCTTTGATTTTTCATGTTGACGCAAACAGCTTTTATGCCTCATGCGAACGTCTGTTTCGGCCGGACCTAAAGAACAAGCCCATAGCGGTTCTCTCCAACAACGACGGCATCATTGTGGCCCTTACCCAAGAATGTAAGTCACTGGGCTTAAAACGGGGGAACACTTTCTTTAAGGTAAGAAGCTTTTGTCAGTCAAATGGGGTACAGATTTTCTCCAGCAACTATACCCTTTATGCAGACATGAGCTGGCGGCTAAACAGCATATATGCCCTGTTTGCAGAAAAATACGAGATCTATTCAATTGACGAAAGCTTTTTATACCTTCCCGACATGAGCTCCCAGGACTATATCTCAGTGGCCAAAAAACTCAAGGAGACGGTCTGGCAATATACCGGCATTCCTGTGTCTGTGGGAATAGCACCAAACAAAACGCTGGCAAAAATATGCAACAAGCTGGCAAAGAAAAACGGCGGTGTATTCAGCTGGCTTGAATGTGATCCTGACAAGACCTTAAATGGCTATCTTGTGGAGGATGTCTGGGGCATAGGCAGGTCAAAGGCACAATGGTTAAAAACCCACGGTATCAAAAACTGCCTGGAATTAAAGAACATGGGTCTGGACAAGGCAAAAAAATACCTTACGCTCACCGGCATGAACACTGTATTGGAGCTGAACGAAAAATCTGCCATAGAATTTGTGTCGCGGGAAAAATCAAAGAACATCTGCTCGTCCAGAAGCTTTAGGGAATGTGTATATGATTTTGCAGAGATAGAAAAGGCCCTGTCGTATTTCTGCTCGACTGCAGTAAAGAAAATGAGGGATGAAAAGCAACGCTGTACCTATATCTATGTCACCTTGGGTACAGCTGCACCCATAGAAACCGATTTCAACCCTAAAATACACTACTTTAATGGTGTCGGAAAAAAGCTTAAGAGGCCATCTTCCTTTATGCCAGAGATCCTTGCCGTTACCATTGAGCTTGCAGGCTATATCTTCCGCAAAGGTTACGGTTACCGAAAGGCTTCCGTGAGCCTACTTGCCCTTGAACCCGACATAGAAAGCCCTGAGCTATTTGATACCGATGATACGCATGTCCGTCAGAAACATGAGCTTGCAATGCAGGCCATCGACAAGGTAAATCAGCGCTACGGAGAACATACCCTGCAAATGGCAGATGGAATGAACAATCCTGTCGCCAAACCCAAGGACGGCAGCTGGGAGTTAAAACGTGACTTCAAGAGCCCGAACTATACCACAAGAATCAACGAATTCCCTGTTGCAAGATAATCTGTACCCTTATTTCTGCAGAATATCCACAAGATGCGAGCTTGCACCCAGAAGGTCATGGCGTTCACAGGTGGCAAGATGGTATTGCATAAAAAGCCTGAATGTCTCTTCGTCCATGGCATTCAATTCACGCCTCATGTAGTCCGAGGGACCGTCGGCCGCAAATATCTTTACCCGCTGTATATCAGAAAGACGGTTTATCTCATCTATGTCTTCAAGCCTTACATAAGTATAAAGCTGATCCTCTGAGGGTACCGTATGGAAATCCGATGTAACCCAGCCCTTCTCCACACATTCACGTATCGTATTTTTCTTAAAGCAGTACTGGATGATGCTGTATTCGTTCATCACGTATGCGACAAAAATCTTACCGCCTTTTTTTGTCACACGTTTGGCCTCAGATAATGCCTTCAGCTGCTGCTCCTGTGTATGAAGATGATACATCGGTCCAAACAAAAGCGTAATGTCAAAGGTGTTGTCTTCCAGAAAATGCAGGTCCTGTGCATCTCCCGGCCAGCAGTTCACAGAGGAATGTTTTGACTCAAGGATTTTAAGATTATGCTCAACAAGCTCAACCGCAGTAACCGAGTGTCCCTCCTGTGCAAGAGCCACCGAATAACGCCCTGTTCCAGCACCGACATCCAGTATTTTGACACAAGTTCCGGCCGGGATATAATCGTGGATGAATTTCATGCTTGTGTTGAATTCAACCTGCCCGTGCCTGGTTGTTAGCCTATGGTCTTCGTCAAATTTATTGTAGTATTTCTCAAGCTCGGTCATTGCTTTGTCTGTTTGATCTTCAACTCTTCCTGCTTGAACACGATGTATAGAATATTCAGTAAAGTGCCAAACAAAAAGGTAAACACCCAGGTTGTCCTGTGGTCACCGGGATAGATTATCCTCTGGAAAATGTCATCGAAAACACTCTCAATATTCTTTACAAGATCCCAGGAATTCCACCTCAGGAACCTTCCAAGATAAATACCGAAACATGAGACATAAATCAAGAAGAAACTGATTACCGAGGCATGCTTGATTTTGAACTCCAGACGTATTTTTTCCTCTATCATCTGCAGGCTTACAAAACCGTAAATCATTCCGGCAAAGCCAAAGCTCAAAAGCAAGATCAAATCATACCACACTGGCATCAGGTTGCCTTTTCCAAGATGAATCAAATCCGTGAGAATATACGGGGCATTCGGGAAAAATATAAGCCAGAAAATGATTATTATTATCAGCAGAAATTTGTTCGTGATGTTCTTTATGTATACAATCGATGCGGCAAACCAGGGGACAAAGGCCAGGAACAGATTCCACAAGAGGAACATGTAGAACACCTGACCGGTTATCAGTTTACGGCAAAGAGAAAGTCCAATTGAAAACAAAGATATTATAAGAAGCGCCCACGTCGTTTTATAACTAAATATCTTTTTGAAGTAATCTTTCATCAAGTCAAGTATAGAGTAATTATCGGGATTTTACAAGATATATTTCCTTGCCCGAAATCAAAGTATAGACCTCGCTTTCAAACGCAAAACCTGCCGAGCAGACGAAATTTATCTTAGAAAAACTGTTCGGTAAAAAATCCCTTATCTGGGTCTCTGCAGTCTGGCATTCAATTAAGGTCATCGGCTTCTTACGATCGTTAACGACATATAATTCATAGCCGCTTTCTGTCTTCATTACACACTCAATTTGACGGCTTTCCTTTGAGCTTATGCTGTCATACCAGAATGTACCGAATGCTTTCCCGGAGAAATACTCACCCACGATGTCCTTAAATCCATTTGAACAGATGGCCTCAAGCTGTGGAAGAATGTTCTCCTTGAAATACTTTTTTTCTCCCATGGAATAAATCAAGGCTTCTTTTCCAAACACATACAGGAAATAAAAACGCAGAAGATTATCCTTTATATCATAGAACTGTTTTTTCCTGTCATCAGTTTTATTAATCGGTGCCGCTTTTATAATCACATCCATGCCAAGCAAAATCTTTAACTGCTTGTCCAGCAATCCGGAATCTTCTATTTCCAGGGTATCAAGTATTTCCTTATATCTTTTTTTACCATCCGCCAGAATCTGAAGAATACGCACATCAAAATATTTTTGGATCTCGGCTAAAACAATCTGTTCAATATAAATCCGCAGGTCCCCGTTCCTATCCAGCAAAAGACGTGTTACATTGTCCTCAAGGCTCTTCCAATAATCCAGCTTACCAAGAACGTACGGAGATCCCCCAAAGACAGAGTAAAATAGAATTTTATCCCTAATATTGTATCTTGAATAAAACAAAGAAGAGTCAAGATAATTCAAATCTCCCAACTGAGCCACCAAAGTAAAATCAGAAGACAATGGCTTTCCTTCAAGGAGAAGCTCCCTTGCATCCGGAAGATATGACTCGCACAAAATCAGTTTAATATTGGCTGGCATTTCATCAACAAAATCATGAATCAGAGAATCCATTTCTGCCTCTTTATTTAAGCTCCTAAGCAGATGGTATTCATTTATAACCAGCAGTATCTTTTTTTCCTGAGTTTTCAGAAAGCTGAATGTTTCCTCTATTTTCTTTCCTTGAACGGGATTTTCCAACCCCAGGGCCTGAGAAATGCTGCTGTTCAACAGGAAGACGTTCCCTTCGTAAGTGGTTTGGGCACACAGATGATTGATGACTGTTCCCTCAAAAGATTTTACGGCTTCAGATATCAGTGTACTTTTCCCCTGCCCCCGTTTTCCATAAAGCAGAACAAAAGTCTTTTCCATCGAGTCAAACTGAACCTTTAATTCTTCAAGTTCTTTTTCCCTTCCTGCAAACATATTTATAGAATACAGTCTAAAAAGGCATCGGTCAAGAAAAAGATTCATCTTATGATACATCTCTTGAACAAAGCACCGTAATATGATAGATTTATAATGTTGCCGTATTGATTGTGGTCTTGCGGTAATTCTCTGGAGAGTCTCCACATTCCCGTGGAGCACCGAAGGTTTAAGGAAGGCGGATTTGTTCATTCAAGTTTTACTTCCAATATCTCAGGTACAAGGGACAGAGCATTCACAAGTAGAATTGTTCTTACCTCTTCAGAGAGCGGGTACAGGCTTTAACAGTTTGATTCCTGCTCTTATTTTTTTTAACGGGGACATTCAATTATGTTCAACGAAATTCTCACAAAAATTGATGATATTGTCTGGGGCGTCCCGACAATAGTATTGATTCTTGCAACAGGTTTAATCATGACTATTGCTGCAAGAGGCATTCAGTTTACAAAACTGGGAAGGGCATTTAAAGGCATCTTCAAGAAAAACAAAGGACAGGGTGAGCTTTCTGGCTTTGCTGCACTCTGTACCGCACTTTCCGCAACAATCGGAACTGGTAACATTGTCGGTGTAGCAACTGCTATTTTAGGCGGTGGTCCTGGTGCCATCTTTTGGATGTGGGTTGCTGCTATTCTGGGAACAGCTACAAAATATGCAGAATGTATGCTTGCCATCAAATATCGTGAAGTAAAACCTGACGGCCATATTCTTGGTGGTCCATTCTACACAATAGAAAAGGGTATGAAGGAAAAAACTGGCTGGAACTGGAAATGGCTTGCCATATTGTTTGCCATCTTTGGAGTTCTTGCAGGTCTCCTTGGTATTGGTACAATGACACAAGTAAATGGTATTACAGACGCTGTTAATGGTGTATTTGATCCTAATGGTTCAAACATTGCATTCAGTTTCTTAGGAAGATCTTACACATGGTCAACAGTCATTGCTGGTGCAATAATTACACTTTTTGCTGCTCTTGTAATCATTGGTGGTCTTAAACGTATTTCTAAGGTAGCAGAAAAAATTGTACCTACCATGGCACTTGTTTATGTATTCCTTGGAATTTCTGTACTCATAATGAATGCAACAAAGATTCCGGCTGCTTTTGTACTTATCTTTAAATCTGCTTTTGGAGTTTCTGCCATAACTGCTGGTGTTGCCGGTTATGTTATCAAAATGATTCTTGATTCCATGCGTAAGGGTATTGCAAGAGGTATCTTCTCTAACGAAGCAGGTCTTGGTTCTGCTCCAATTGCCGCCGCTCCAGTACAGACAGATGAACCTGTAGAACAGGGTCTTGTAAACATGACAGGTACAGTAATCGATACACTTATCATCTGTACTATGACAGGTCTTGCTATTGTTCTTGCCTTCTTTGGTGATATTCTTGCTCCAGGTGGACTTGTTTATGAAATGAAAGACGGAGCTCTTACACTTGTAAGTAACTGGAATGGAGGTCTTGAAGGATCACAGCTTACCGCTGCTGCATTCTCCAGAGTTTTAGGCGGAGACAACATATCCGTACAATTCCTGCTAATGCTTTGTCTTGCTTTCTTTGCATTCACTACAATTCTTGGATGGAATTATTATTCAGAAAAATGTCTTGAATACATCACAAACGGAAAGATGGGTGCTGTAATGGTTTATCGTATCCTTTACATCGTAGCTGTAGCAATTGGCCCTTACTTTGCAGTAGAAGAAGTGTTCCAGATTGCAGATATTACAAATGGACTTATGGCAATTCCAAACTGTATCGCACTTATAGTTCTTGCAGGTGTAGTTGCAAAAGAAACAAAGGCATACTTTAACAAATATCCAAAACTTCAATAAAAACAATAATTTATAAATCTTCCGGGACCTGTATTATTTCAATAGTGCAGGTCCCAATTTTTTTAATATTTTAAAATAAAAAAACTGCCACGCCTTAATGACATGACAGTTTCAATTAATCAGATATTATGGCTTTTAGTCTGCTGCTTTCTTATATTCATCGAACTTTGCAAGAACTTCTGGATCCTTTTTCTTGTCACACAAGCTAACCACTACTGTAACAACAAAGTTAATGATAAAGGCCGGCAAGATTTCATATACACCAAAGATGGGATGAACATCTGCTCCAAGCTTATTCCACACAACAACTGTAATGCCCGCACAGATGAATCCCGCAATGGCACCCTTGTTGGTTGTACCGCGCCAGAAGAGAGCCAAAAGGATGATCGGTCCCAATGTTCCACCGAAACCTGCCCATGCATAACTAACCAGGCTAAAGATTGAACTGTTTTCGTCAAATGAAAGGCAGAATGCAATGGCTGCAATGACCAAAACAGAAATGCGGCTTACATTAAGTACCAGCTTGTCACTCGCATTCTTTTTGATTACACCCTTAAAGAGGTCCTGGCTGAATGAAGAAGACGCTACCAAAAGCTGACTGTCTGCCGTACTCATAGCGGCTGCCAAAATCGCACAGAGGAAAATGCCTGCGATAAATGGCGGGAACATAAGCTTGAGTGTCTCGGAAAATACCGTTTCTGCGGCTGAGGTGTTCAAAATAGTAGGCTCAAGATAAACTGAACCAAGGGCACCTACCAAAACTGCAACACCCAAGGCAATGATTACCCAGATTACTGCGATACGGCGGCTGATTTTTATCTCCTTGTTGCTGCGGATACCCATAAAGCGAATGATAAAGTGAGGCATTCCAAAATAACCCAAGCCCCAAACTACAGCGGAAATAACTGATGTCAGGCTAAAGCTTTGATTGCCACTGAATGCCGACTGCATCTTTTCACTAAGGCTGTTAAAGTCACCGTTCATGGCACGCTGACCGAATTCAGTAACCTTTTCAAAAGCGGCGCTTGGTCCACCAAGAGTAAAGAGAAGGATTCCTCCGGTAAGAATCAGGGCGATGAACATCAAGGTTCCCTGAATAAAGTCCGTCGTACAAACCGCAAAATAACCACCTGTAATTGTGTAAGTCAAAATTACAATAAGACCAATAACAAGGCCGATTTTGTAATCAAGGTCAAAAACAGACTGGAAGAGTTTTGCACATGCTACAAATCCAGATGCAACGTAAATCGTAAAGAAAAGAATGTTAAACAAAACCGTGACTGTTCCACGTCTCTTCTTTTTGTCATTGAAACGGTTGTTCAGGAATTCTGGAATTGTAATAGA
>JAGCYQ010000220.1 GCA_017960765.1 Treponema sp. | reverse complement strand
GTGGAGACACTTTGCAACGACATGGAGTACGTCAAGGAAGCCATTGAAAGGTTTGAGGGCAAGGCGGCAGAAACAGTCTGCGAGATAAAGTGGACTGTTGATGACCTTCGGGTAGCCTATGAGCGCAAATACGGGCACACCCCGACAGATGATGAGGTTGACGAGATTCTCAACAGGCTTGACGTAAAACGTCTTGAGGAAGTCGGGATTGAGTACGGATGGGAAATCATTCACGAAGCAATATAAGGAGGTAGAAAATGAGCATGATGGTTGCAAACGCATGGATTAAGGAACCTATCTGCGGATGGGAACAGATTGAGGTTGACACAACAAAGCCTTATGACAACTTGAAGGAAGTCATGGATGACTTTGCAAGTAACGGAAGAGAGGGCGGGTACAGGATTCTCCGCTCATGGTCGAGGACAAGATGTGGCAATGCCACCATCTATGCAATGGAAATGAAGTCAAGGTATCAGCTTGAACACCCAGACGTAAACCAAGCTGAATGGAAAGCTGAGATAACAATAGTGGAGGACTAAGCAATGAGTTTCTATTCACAGGTACAGATTACGGCAGAACCAGATGCGTTTGTAATGTTCAAGGACACTCTTGACAAGCATAAACTCAAGTACGAAGTAAGTGGTACGGACGATAGCCGTGTAATCAACATCGAATGGGTTAAGTGGTACCCTGAGTTTGACGTGGTGAGCGCCGTGGATGATGTCAGTCACAAGCTGAATGACATTGACGAGGAGGGTTACGGCTACAAGATGATTGTACTGAACGAGGACAACACCTCGGAGACGTACTGCAATAATCAGGGAGACAGCCACTTCTACGACGTAGGTGTGCAGTGTTACATAGACAATCCTTACAACGTATAAAGGAGAAGTAATTATGAAGAAGGAAACAAAAGAACTTATTGAAGGATTGAAGGTTGCCTTGAAAGAGACTGCACAGGACAATGACGGCCTTCACTGGCTCAACTGCAAAGGCAATGGATGCCTGAGTGATTCGTCCACTCCTTATGAAGAAAAAATCCTGAAGGGTGAATACTGTGGATGTCTCAGCTTAGACCCAGAATCAAACTACAACAAGCTTATGGCACTGTTCAAGAGGATGGAAGAAGCAGAGGTGGCTTTTGCACATGGCGGGCTTGTAAGGGATGACAAGGGAAACTGGCTTACAAGCGGAACAAGAGTCAAATACATTCAGCACAACGCAGATGGAGACTGGCATACTGGTACTGTTAATTTCGACGTTACAGAACTCTATTGGTATCTGGACACTGATAGTGGTGACTGCCTGTATCTTGCAAAAGATTATTATGAGGTAGACACCTTTGAAAAATTTGATGATTAGAGGAGGACTAAATGATAAGAAATCAATTCAAAGAAATCGTTGAGAATAGAGGGTTTGACCAAGCTATTCTAAAACTTCAGGAAGAGCGCAATGACATTGTAAATTACGAAGAATTAAAAGACATTGCAATACACGAGATTGCTAATGACTACATCAGTGTTGCAGCTGACATACTGGATTGCATGGACACCAATGATGATTGGTATCGTTACGATATGACATTAGGACTTGCCAATAGTCCGGTACCACTCTTCGATATTGAAGACGTTGAGAAATACATAGGATTCGACGAGGAGGAATGAATGACAACAAGAGAAGTTATAGAAAGGCTTGAGACTGCTGACCCGGACAAAGAGGTCTTAATCAACACTCAAAGCGGAGAGCGTGGAATAGTTTCAGTCATTACTCATTACGACGATGAACCGGTAATAATAGAAACCGTGGAGGACTAAATGGCAAAACTAACAGATGAACAAAAGCTATCGCTTGCACAGAATATTGAAATGTTTGAAGGCGGGACGGCAGAAGTCAGGATGATTGAAGAGAACCTTTACTCTGTCTCAATAATCTTGTCTGACGGAAGAAAAGTAGCAGAACTTAAAGTTGACGACAGCCTTGATGACACGTGGTATGGATTCAAGGTTGGAGACAAAGACTATGATATCAATATTTTCAGCTGTGAACTCTTCGGCGGACCTGAGAATGCAAAATGGAGTGCGAGTGTATATCCTGTCATGGATGGTTATATACACACAGAATTTGATGAGCAACTTAATGTGAGGGAGGTATGAATGAATAATTACAGGTTTAAGTGGAACATGGCGGAGGAACAGTTCAGTAGAATGAAAGATACCCTCTCAAAAAATTGTTTTGATGCAAATAATGTTTACGGGCATTGCTTGATAGGCAAGTACGACATTGAGTTTGTGTTTGAACATGAGGCGGAAATCCCCCCAAAAATCCTTCTGAATTTCTATCATCTTGGAATTAATTCTGGGTACGGATATACAAAATCCGGCC
This sequence comes from Treponema sp., assembly GCA_017960765.1. Classification (GTDB taxonomy): domain Bacteria; phylum Spirochaetota; class Spirochaetia; order Treponematales; family Treponemataceae; genus Treponema_D. The sequence goes on along the minus strand of JAGCYQ010000220.1, from coordinate 29,656 downwards.
AACCGTATGACTACGAGGATGGAACATCTATCAGCTATGAATCCATTAAAGACTTGTCGTTTGAAAGTTTTAAGGATAAAGCTGAAGCAGAAATTATAAAAGTTTTATTGCTAAATAGCGATGAATGGTACTTAAAAAATGAAGTCTTTTGTGACTTTGCAGACTGGAGGTAACTTATGAAAAGGATATTCGCAAGAATCGGCATGGAAATGAATGTTACTGACGAGGTATTTGAGTATCTCAAAAAAGAATATCACGACGGTAAGCAAGACCTGACAATAAAAGATGCCAACTTGTTCCTTCAAAAAGGAGTTTTGCGTGTCTATGAAGGGGAAACATCAGATAGTTATATTCCGTATAGTGTGTTTGAGGAGCCAATAACTCCAGAGGTGATTACATGGGATGACATTTACAATGATGCAACTGACAGCCTGAACGCATCCAACTTCTTTCTTAACCTAAAGGTGAAGGACACGGCAAGGGCGTATGTAGGAGGCTATGCGTTAGGAAAATACGGAATAGATATTGAAAACGCTGATTGCCCGGAGGATGCCATTGAGGATTTTCTCAAGGAACACCCGGAGTGCAACAGATTCAATTCAAAGGGGCAGATGGTTATTAAGGAGGCGGCATGATTAAGGTTACAGGAAAACAGCTGAAGGATTGGGCTGAATGGCTGAAAGAAAACGATTGCGGATGTTGTTACATTAAGATTGTAACTGATGACAAGAACAGGGAATGGTGCATTGCGATGGGATGGCTTGACGGCTTCGACAAAAACGACAACGGCAAGTATCAGAGCGGCACATGGAACATCTGCTGTGAAGTTGGTTATCACGATGCAAAGAATATCATGTTCTCAGACCTCAGCTGGGATTTGACAATGCCGTATGACGAGGATACGGCAGAAGTTGACAACACAACAACCGTTCTTTATGACGAACCTAACTGGGATAAACTTGCGGACGAATTGAACGAGGAAGCTGAGAGAGTAATCAATCAGTGGGCTTATTTTGAAATTGAAGAAGAGGAGACGGCATGAAGACACACAGAATCTGCAAGGTATGCGGCAAACCCGTAATAAGGGAAACGAAGATTAAGGAATATCCGTTCTACTGCCCTTGCTGTGACGAGGACAGGTACAGGATTGAGACGCTGAACGTAAAGGAGAATCGAAATAATGTACAAGAACATTCTGACAATCCAGACGAAAGAGTTCAATAAGGAATACAAGGCCGCAAACAAAGCCCATCCCGGCTGGTCTGTTGCAAAAAAACAGGGCTTCGCATTTGATAAAATGCTTCAAGACCGGGGATTCCCCACTGAAGAGTCCGAAGGTTTTAAGGCACCGACAGATCCGGGTGGCGTAAAGAGGCTTCAGTATTGGCTGGAGGTGTTCGCCCTAAAGGAAGACGTAAGGCAAGGAATATGCAGGTTCTACATCAAGGACGACAACCTGCTGGAGTTCTTCAAGAACACTGAGGTCAAGGAAAAGGAAGTCGGCTCATTGCTAAAGACAGACTTCTTCGACTTTCTGAATGAGAAGTCTGATTCGGTAATGATAACCGGGCTTCTTGGGCAGAGCTTTTCCTGCACCATAATCTGTAAAACATTTATGAGGGAGGGCAAGCCGAAGCATTTCGTAACAGTCCTGACAGACGAAATGAACTACGCGTTCATCATTGAAGACTTTGACGTTAAGCGGAAAGAGGACAAGGTGTTCAATACGGTCATCAACTTCTTCTTCTACATCAACGCATTCCCGGAGTGTGTAGTTGACGGAGTTCCCAGCGGGGTTAAGCGGGACAACAACGCAAAGACGCTTTCAACGAGCGAGAAGGTTGTGTCCCATACGACCGTTGAGCACGGATTCGTAAGACCCCACTTCAGGAGCGGGTATTTCAGGCATTACAATTCTGACTTCTACGTGAACTGTAAGGGGCAGGTGAGGTTCATCACTTCTACAATAGTGAAGGGAAAGGCGAAGACTGTCTTGTCAAAGGAGGATGTATGACAATACATGACGTAGTTGAAAACCTGTTCGACGGAATGGAAATGACGGCAGAGCAGGGGAAGATTGCAGAGAAGGAACTTGAAAGGCTCCGCAGCAAGAAAGGGTGGAGCTATGAGCAGCTGGATGACTGGTGCTGGAATGACAGTACCAAGGCATTTGACTACATATTCGGATAGGAGGAAAGAAATGACAAAGACTGATTTTGAACTGGCACTTGAAAGGGTTCGTTACTTTGACTACGGGAAGCATAAACCGCTTGTAAACCTGTCCTGTATCGTTCCTGCAGAAACAGAGGAAATTGACGGGAAGACGGAAATACTTGATGAAGAGTGCGAGATTATATTTGCAGTTCCGTGTGACTGGCTTCAGAAAGAAAGGGAGGAACAGACGTGGCAAGACGTAAAGGACTGGCTGGACAATGAATACACAAGTGAAGAATCCCAGGATGTATTGGAAAGCGCAATAAGGGAAAACAAAGTTGCGTTTTGGAAAATTAACTAGGAGGAAATGAAAATGGAAAATGAAGAAATTGAATGCCTTGACCTTGGGGCCTTGTTTACATACCTCGGCCGCTATCAAAGCAACGGAAGCGTGGTTCAGACATGCTATGACCATGTAATAAGAAGAGAGCCTTACGGGAACGACTACTACTATGACCTCTACCGCACCGTGAACTCAAACATGAGGCTTTGCTGTGACGGTGAGCAGGTCAAGGTTCTTGAGAGGACTGACCAGTATGTAAAGCTGATAGACGTTGAGAACATTGACGACGAAGACCTGGAGGAAATAGACACAACCTTCAAGTTGGAGACCAATGAGTTTAACATCGCTACACATCGGCCTATCATAACAGGGGAGGAATAAGATGGAAAGGTTCAGTAAGGAAGACATCGAGGCTCTGGACAACATCATAAGCAAGATGAACAGCCGTGTGGGAATAGACCACATTGACTACAAGAAGGAAAAGGTCGTGCTCTCCTATGTATACAACAAGGGGACTGTGGACGAATGGAAGGAAAGGAACTTCCTTGAGGTCAACACAGCCTGCGAGTCAGTTCCGTGTGCCATCTGGGAAGTTGTCAACGCTACATACAGAAAGGTGTGTTCATAAGGAGGAACAAGACTATGGGAAACAGGGCAGTAATCACAACGGCAGACGCACTCAATGAGGACGGAACACTCAAAGGAGACAAGATTGGAATCTACGTCCACTGGTACGGAAGCAGGGATGACGTTGAACGCTTCCTTAAGGAAGCCAAGGAAGCTGGCGTAAGGAACCCGGAGTATGACAACTATGGCTGGGCAAGGTTGTGCCAGGTCATTGCCAACAACATTGACGGTGACGGAGGAATAAAGGGAACTGGAGTGGGAATCGACATCCTTGACCGCCTTGACTGCGACAACGGAGACAACGGAGTTTATCTTATAAAGGACTGGGAAATTGTCGGAAGAATGTATGAACCAGAGGAGGGCTGAAATGCTGGACGGAAAGTTTGAAAATGCCATGTACCGCAAGGGGTATAATGACGGCTATGCTGACGGCATGGCAAGGTCAGACACCCTCCTTGCGGAGAGCATCGCCAACTACATAATAGTGAACAGCATAATGGGGAAGCGTTCGTTTATGATGAAGGAACTGTGCAGGCACTTCGGGATAAACGAGCCCTATATGGACGGCCTTGTGGATGATGTGAGGGGGCTTGTGAATACTCAGCTTGAAAGCACAAGGGAAAAAGTATATAATAACAGTATTAAACAGTAGCAAACAACAAGGGGGAAATATGAAATTCTATGTCATTGCCACAAGGGTCAGCCTCGACGGTTATCCTGAAAGTTACAATGTAGGGTATGACAACACGGCCACAACGGACTGTGACAACTACATGTTCTTTGACTCAAGGGAACAAGCCGAGAACTGGACTCAATCGAATGAGGCGAAGGAGTGGAAGGACTGCACCTTTGAAATTGTAGAGGACACCGAATAGGAGGAGCCTATGCCTTTGATAAACTTCATAATGGGACTGCTTGCATTCATTGCGGCAGTCTTTATTTTTATGGAGATAGCCTACGTCCTTGCAGACCTGGCTTACCCTCCCGTACTGAGCCTTGAGATAAGGAGCCCAAATCCTTTTGTAAATCCAATCCTTAAGGTTGCAATGATAACCGTAGTCATACTGTGGTTCGTGTACCTTGAGAAGATTTGCATGATGATAGGCTTTGAGGCCGCCGACTCGCTGTTCATAAACCTCAGTACCAAGAGGGGACGATTCCTATGGTTCCTTGTCGCGGTGGTAAGGAACAGGCTGTTCGTCCCGGCAGTATTCTGTATAGCTGAACTAACCAGGTTCGCCAGAATCATATTAAGATAAAGGAGGTGTGTTATGTACAATTTCGACCTGATTCTTGAAGATATTGTAGATTGGTTTGAAAGGAATCTAAGCCTCATTCCTACGGAGGGATGGTTTAACTTCACGCATAAAGCCTTTCTGAAGGGTTCTCTATTTGCCCTTCCTGCATGGTTCATGTACATTGCAAGCATAGTGTGCGTACTAAGGTACATACTGATATTCGTTACCAACTGGGCAAAGTGGTTCCTCCACAAGCCAAAGAGCCAGCCAGTAGACAGGAAGCCTGACAGTGACGACCCTGCCTTCACCGTAAGGCTTGAAGTTCTGAAGGGTAAGGCTTCAAGGGTGAGCGCGAAGATATGGAAGGAACTGGAAGACATGGAGAAGGGCGGCATGTCCTCCCCGAAGAGCGAAGGCTACGAGACTTACAACAAGAACCTTGCGCTTGTAAGCAGGTATGACGAGTTCATTGAAGCCAAACCTGAAACCTACAGCGCACTTGAATACCTGGAATGGAGCTTCAACGAAGGGGCTCTTAGGACGGAGGAAGAAATCAAGGAGCACGAGGTTGAGGTGGAAAGGGACTTGTACTTGAAGTCCGGCCAGTACCAGCTTGAAAGGGAACTGGTGGAAGACGCCTTTAAGAACAAGAGAACCCTGACGGCATGTGTCATAATTCCTGTAATTCTGTCCACTGTACTTCTGATATGCTGCACAGGGGAATACTCTACCATAACACTGAAGACATGGTTTCTCGGAATACCGCTCCTTGCCCCCGGCATGGTGCTGCTTTTCCTTTCCCTCTTCTTCGTCTCGGTAACGTTCGAGAAGTCATTCTACAAACTGGCAAAGAAAGCCGGAAAGCTGTACCTGCCGCACATCGAAACCCTTATGGATGCCGCTGGACTGGGAATTGCCCTTTCCGCAATCGGCAATATTTTTTCAACAAAGAAAAGGAGATAAAATTATGATAACATGTCTCTTTATTGCATTAGGTGCCATCTTACAGATTCTTATCGCTTTGATAGCGGCAGTAGGATGCCTTGTGTCAGACGGAGCCCGAAGGTTCAAGGAGATTAAGAAGGAACTCTCCGAGAATAAAGAAATAACATAAAGAAAAAGTAAAAAATATATAATAATATCTGTATTTAATAAAGTATTTTCTTGACTATCTCACCAATCGTCTGTATACTATAAAGTATAAATAATCTCTTTTTAGGAATGTAACGGAGACTAAAAACAATGAGGCGTTTGTCGTTGAAAGTGAGAATTTATCCTACTCAGGAACAGGCAGTTCTAATAAACAAAACACTGGGCTGCTGTCGCCAAGTATATAATACAATACTTGCTTTACGACTTGATTTTTACGACAGAAACATAAGGGGTAAGGACCTCACGAAACAACAAAAGATTGAACTGTATAAGTCATATAAGGCTCCGACTGAGAAAGAACTCAGGCAACAGTTTGAATACATGAAAGAGGTTAGTTCTGTTGCTTTGCAGCAATCAAGACGAGACCAAGAGGGAGCGTTTTTTAAGTTTTTCAAAGGACTTACAAAGTTTCCGAAGTTTCACTCAAAAAAACATAAAAGTTCTTACAGAGAGTTAAGGTGCAAATTTATCTGGCCCGAAAGAAAAATCGTACTTCCTAAAGTTGGAAAGATAAAATTCAAAAACAGGAAACTTCCTAAATGGCTCAATGCAAATGATAATGTTTGTAATATAACCATAAGTAAAAAAACGAGTGGTCAGTATTACGCAAGCATACTTTTTGAAGTAGAAGAAAAACCTAAGTCTAAAAGCGAAAACCAAGCTGTAGGATTAGATTTCTCTCCTGTTAATTTGTATGTAAGCAGTAATGGTCTGACAGGTAAGGATTTTGGATATATACAGCAGAAGCAAGCTCATCTAAAGAATTTAAGAAGGCTTGAGAGACGGCTTGCAAGGAAACAGAAAGGTTCTTCTAACCGTGAGAAGGCAAGAATTAAGGTTGCTCGAATTGAGCAACACATTGCCAATTCACGGAAAGACTGGATTGAAAAAGAAACACTTAGGCTTGTCAGAAAATACAATGTTATAGGCATTGAGGACTTGACTATAAGAGGTCTTTTGAGAGCCAGTAAGAATGCAAAGAATTACGTAGATAGTTCCTGGGGGATGTTTACAAGAAGGCTTGAAGAAAAATCTAAGCGTTATGATTGTTCTGTTGTAAGGGCTGATAGGTTCTTTGCAAGTTCTAAACTGTGCCATGTCTGCGGGTATAAAAAATCGGACTTGACGCTTTCAATGCGCCACTGGACATGCCCTGTATGTCATACAGAGCATAACCGTGACTTGAATGCGGCAATAAACCTGAAAAACAATGCAATAAAAATACTCAGGGAAGCTGAGAAATTTAGGTCTGCGGAGGGCGCGAAAAGGCTAGTTAGTCTTGCATTAACCAAGTCTGGAGCGTTCGTTGAAACAGAAAGAGAGATTTCGTGAGAACTCTCAAAATCTCCCTGCTTTAGCTAGAGATACTTCAAGGTTGATACAGAAGAATTAAGTTTCACGACAAAAGAGGATTAAGATGGTAGACACAGAAGAGTTAAGTTTCACGACAAAAGAAGACTTCAAGAAGGAAATCTCTGACCGCGTTAATGCTGTCAGGGACCTCTTGAACGACATTGAAATCCTGACCACTTGGTACATGAATGACAGGAACATGACGGCAGAAGAGACTATGGAATACCTCAGATGCCCGACAATATCCTCAATTCCTCCTTCAATCCCTTGCGTAAGGTGGGGCAGAAGGGTGCTCTACAAGCTGAGCGACGTTGAGAAGTTCATCAGGAGCAACAAGAAGCCCAGGAACCAAGCAAAGGACAAGGAGCTGTTTTGATTGATGACGGACAAAGAGAGAGAAGATGAAATGCATAAGCTTATGAAAGCAGGAACAGATATGCTCATATTCCCGTTCCTGCTGGCGGCTATGTTTCTCCCTAAAGGTGAGATGGACAAGATACTCAGCAAGGCCAAGGAAAAGCTTAAAGAGGAGAAGGAAAAGCCAGACGAACAGGTAAAGAACATGTCTGGTTTTTTCTTTGAAGAATGAAGGAGGAATAAGATGAAGCACAAAGATTTGACTGGTCAGAAGTTTAATATGCTTACAGTCTTGTCTTTTGCATACGTAAAAGAAACTCACGCTTATTGGAACTGTATTTGCGATTGTGGTAAAACTTCGGTTGTTTGTGGTTCTAGGCTGACGCGCAATTTAACCAGAAGTTGCGGTTGCTTGATACTAGAAACAAGTCGTATAAGAAATTCTAAGCATAAGCTTAGTAATACAAGGCTTTATCATATTTACCACGGCATGAGGGTTCGGTGCTACAACAAAAATGACCATTCTTATCTCCATTATGGACAAAGGGGTATAACCGTTTGCGATGAATGGATGAAAGATGTAACCAATTTTATAAAATGGGCAAAAGAGAATGGCTACAAGGATAACCTTTCGATTGACAGGATAGATCCAAATAAAGGATATTCTCCTGAAAATTGCAGATGGGTTAATTCTAAGATACAGGCTAATAACAAGACTTCCAATAAGTTCATTACTTTCAATGGAGAAACTCATACAGTTTCTGAATGGGCGGACAAGATTGGAATGAAGCGTAAGATTCTTGAACAAAGAATCAGAAACTCTGAAGCTGGTAAATATTCTTTAGAAGAAGCATTCTCTAAAAAAGTAAGAGAACATGACATCATGCTTACTTTCAAAGGAAAAACTCAAAACATTAAATCATGGGCTGAGGAAATAGGGCTACCTTACTCAGCTCTTAACCAAAGAATATATCACGGATGGGATATTGAAAGGGCTTTAACGCTACCTTTACAAACAAATAAAAGCAGGAGGTGCTAACATGAGTGATTTTGATTTGGCAAAACTAAAGGAACCTTTTCCTTTTGATGACTTGGAGTTCCGCCTACAGTCTTGTGGCGAAAAGGACGGTAAGTTCTGGGGACTTGTTCTGGCATACGTTACAAACCGTGCAATCCAAAACAGGCTTGACGAAGTTGTAGGGCCTGAAAACTGGAAGAACGAGTTTATAAAAGGACCAGACGGCGGAATCCTTTGCGGTCTTTCAATTAAGATTGACGGAGAATGGGTGACAAAATACGATGGTGCAGAAAATACAAATATTGAAGCTGTAAAAGGTGGTCTCTCCGGCGCAATGAAGCGGGCTGCCTCAACTGGCTGGGGCATAGGCCGCTATTTGTACAACCTCAAGGAATCATGGGCAGTCATCGCTCCTGACGGAAAAAAAGGAAAGTACACTGGCCAGACGAAGGACAAGAAATACTTCAAGTGGGACCCTCCCGCACTCCCTGCATGGGCACTCCCTGCCGGGACACCGCTACAGGTAGAAGGAGGCACACAGGCAATAATCGACCTTCAGAAGTTCCTTAAGGACGGTGCTCTTGACGACCGCCCGAAGATGAAGGCCGGGGCTGAACAGGCCATCAAGGACAATGACTTGGAAAAAATCCAGAAATATATCGAAGCCTGCAAGGGCAAGAAAGCTTCATAAGGAATAAAGAACATGGAAGACACAATGGCAACTGAAAGCAATACACGCACAAGAATCAAAATCAGCCTTACGGCTAAAGGGACGGCACAATGGGAAATCTCATGCGAGTACGACTCCCCGGAAAAGTCAACTGAGCAGATGGGAAAGGCAATAGACCTTACAAGGTCATTGATTGCAGAGAAGGGGCTTAAGGAAGCCGGGGACGCATAAAACAGGAGGTTTTCAATGAAGAAATTTCTTACGGCACTTATACTTGTCATTGCAGGGGTTGCCTGCTACGGCGAGGTCATCAAGGAATGGAAGTCAAGGTTCTACCAGCAAGGAAAGGGGGAGGAGACTCTCGTAGTCATACAGTCAACATGGGACGGGAACGTGTACATGGTGATGGTGGGTGACAATAAGGGAAGTGTCCCGCTTGCGCTTGTCTGCGGAGATGAGGCCAAGTGCATAAACATAGGGCAGACGCTCTACACGATGGTGAATACCGAACTGCTTGATGCGAGTTCACTGAAGGCATTTCTCTACGACTATGGCATTACGTTCACCCTGCTGAAAGTAGACGGAGAGTATCTCTACCTAACGTTGCCGGACGGTGATTAATGACGTTCATACACATAGCTGACATACATGCTTCCACATCACGCCTTGAGGAAACCCTCAAGGTGCTCAGCAGTCTTAAGGAAAGATGCCTTGAAGGTGGGGTGGACTCCATCCTCTTTGCCGGAGACTTCTGGGACTTCACCATCTCAAACTCCGCACAGAGCGGGTTCAACCGCATACTCAGGGCTTTCTTTGACTTACAGGAGGTCGTGGAGTGCCGCATGATATACGGAACCCCGACGCATGAGGCGGACGGCTCCCTTGAGTGCTTCTCCATAATGCCCAACGTAAAAGTCTATGGCTGTAAGGATGCCGGAAGCTACCTTATTTTTCCCGATGTAAAACTGACTGTCATCCCTGAGCCAAGGCTGTCCTTTTTCAGCGGAAAGGATATTGAGGAGAAACACTCCCAGATCCAGAAGTGGTACAAGGATATAGCTGAAGGCTCAAAGAAGTATAACGGGGAAAAGCATCACATAGTAATGTTCCACGGCGAGATAGAAGGGTGTACCTACCAGAACGGTGTGGAAGTAGGGGACGGCGGAACGGTAATGCCGCTCTCCGTACTCGACAGTATGGAGGCTGACTACATAGCCTGCGGACACATACACGGAAGGATGAAAGTGAAGGGGTTGAAAACCCCGTGCTGGTACTCCGGCTCTGTCCCCCCAAAGAATTTTGGGGAGACCCACGGAGGCGGATGGATAGAAGTTACATTGTAAACAGGGGGTTTTAATGACTATTGCAGAATTAAAGGCAGAGCTCAAGCCTATACTCAAGAACTCAGGATTCATTATGAACAAGAAGGCTTGCCTGATACTATCAAATCTAGGATTTCAAATTGAGTATGGAAGGAAGCATTACTTCCTCATATATCAAGGCAAGAAAAGGGCATACAGATTCCCTGTGTCAGTGACATGCTCTGACAAAAGGGGCGGCCTGAATATGGTTTCTGTCATTGCAAGAACCATAAAGGCACAGGAAGGAGATTTGCGGACATGAGAGACATAGACAAAGACGAGTTTGTATTATTCCCTTGGTGGATGATAGTTATAGGTGTCGTCCTTTTAGGTTCAGTATTAACCTGGGCTTTCATAAGCATGGGGGCATGAGGCGCAACCATGACAGAAGAAAAAATTTAGGAGCTTAATAAACGGAGAATAAGATGGCAGCCTTAGAAGATAAAGAAATGGCGGAAGAATATGTCGATACCATTTTGGATAAAGACGATGCTGAACTTGATAAACTCTTAGATGAATATTTAGGAGACTTAAAGCTTAATAAAAAGCAAGCTGGAGCGATACTCGGCATTATCAAGGGGGTGGGCATTGGCTCCTATCTTGCAGGACTTGAAGCAGGCAGACCAAAGTGGCACAAGGTTGCTGACGGAGATTTGCCGAATGAAAATAAACGGTATTTTTGTAAGATTAAAGAGTTTGTTGGTAGCGGCATAAGTTATGAGTGTTTTGATTATGATACTGAATATAGTTCTTGGAAAAATGCGTGTGGTGACGTTATCGCTTGGTGTGAAATACCAAAATACACGGAGGAGAATCTGAAATGACTGAAAAATATGATAGCAGAGAAGATACAGAAAAACACATTAAGCGTGTCGGAGAGTATCTTACGAAGTGTATTATTGAACTTATCCACAAGGCAGAAATGCACGATTACGACAAAATCCATGATGAGAAAGAAAAGGCTATGTTCGATGAATATACACCTAAGCTGAAGCATTGCACCTACGGAAGCGAAGAATACAAGTCTTTTCTTGCCGGATTAAAACCCGCTCTTGATATTCATTACGCAAACAACAGACATCACCCAGAACACTTTGAAAATGGTATTCATGGAATGAATCTCCTTGATGTCCTTGAAATGATTTGTGACCGGAAAGCAAGTTCTGAACGGCACTCTGACGGAGACATTTACAAATCCATTGAAATCAACCAGAAGCGTTTCGGGTATTCAGATGATTTGAAAAACATATTGAAAAACACTGCTGATTTTCTTGTCAATAAAGAGGAGTAAATATGTTTGAAGAAGAAAAATTTTATGTGCATAAATATAGTGGACATTATTACACCGAAAACAGAATACCTGTAAGTGGAAAAGTCTTGTTTGAAGGAACAGAAAAAGAATGTTATGAGTTTGTAAAAAAGGAAATGGAAAAGCCTTATGATTACAGGTCGGTTATATATGCAATCGAACATATTCTTTTAGTTTATGAAAAAGATATATCGCCTAATTTGCATAATAAATTAAATCATTGGAAAAAGAACCTTCAAGAAGAATTAGATAAGGAGTAACTATGAAATTATCATTACTTACATTTATAGCGTTATTTTCAATACCACTAATCGTTTTATTTTCACTTGTAATATTTGCGTGGAACGTTTCAAAGGCTATTATTGCATATCTTACGTTTTAAGGAGTAGCTATGTTTGAGAAGATTTATATTTTTGAAGGTGATACACAAAGTTACAATCTGTGTGAATGGTGTGGAGTACATAATTATTGTTCTTTAGTTACAGGAAAGGTTTATTATGTTTGAAACTGATGAAGAACAAGAAATGCTTTATACATTATCCGTAAATCTTGAATACTTTGAAAAAGAAATGAAACGGGCAAAAGAGTATTATCAGTGTGGTAAGAAAGCAGACGATTATGGCGATATTGCTAAAATGTTAAGACTCACCTGTTCTTTAGTAAAAGCAAAATTGAAGGAGTAACTATGTTTGAGAAAGACGCAGAGATATATGCTTTAAGCAATTTCGGTTTTAGAGGAAAAAACAGTCAAAGAGTTCTTACCGCAAAAATTGATTATCAAGCCGGTGCAGAGCACGGCTATAACAAGTGCAAAGATGAACTCGAACAAATTAGAAATGAACGCAATCTTTTTCAAGAAAGATGCGAAGATATTGAATTTAATTACTATCACGACAAGGTAGACTGTCAATTTTTGAGTAGGAATAAATGGCATTATGTGAAAGATGGAGACTTACCGAAAGACAATATAAAATTAGCAATAATTGAAATTGATGATTGCGGTTATCTGCTTTGTAATTATCGTAATGGATTTTGGTGTGACGCTAATTCTGGTGCAACTTGTGCAGAATGGATAACGAATAATATTATCGCTTGGAAAGAAATTGTACTTCCAGGACTAGAGGAGAATAAAGAATGAGTGATGCTATTGAAAGACCAAAGCCTTATGAAGAAGGCTTAAGAGACGGTTTCCTTAAAGGACAGGAAGAAGCAGCAAATAAAGTTATGGAACAGATGTTACACGCTACTTGCAATCCTGCTGTAGTATGTGAACTTCCTGAAACAGAAGCAGTAAAATTGTTGCAGGAACATCTTCACTTGTATAAAAAAGCGTTATGCTTGTTTGTAAATTGGGCAGAAGAAAATGATATTGGATATGACAATATTCCTAGCGATAAATACTTCGATGAAATTAACGACAAGGGTTTAGGTTATATCGAAGGTATGATGTATATTGCTCTCAAAGAAGCCAGAAATGAACATTCAGAACTGTACGATAAATGGATTGCTAATGTAGACAAGGCTATTTAAGGAGTAAATTATGTTTGAAAAAGAAGCTTTATATTACGGTTATCATCAAACATTAGGTGTTTCTATTTCTGAAATGAAACAAAGTGCTTACGATTGGCAAAAAGGTGCAGAGTTCGGCTACAACAAGTGTAAAGATGAACTTGTTGTCAAAACAAAGGAAATTGCAATGCTGAAAGAACGTAATGCTGCCCTGTCGGAAAAAATTGCCAAAACCAACCGCTGTCTCTACGAGGCAAGGGGGATTATAAAACTTCTCTTAGGTGATTCTCAGGATAAGGAAGAACGGGCAGAAACTTTTTTGAAGATGACAAACTGGAGCTTTGAATTAGATACAGATGGCTCTGTACTCGGAAAGGAAAATACAGAACTAAGAAGGATAGTGAATCTCTTCAAGGCAGGGTATGATGAAGACGGGCATTATATGCTCTGGTTTGAAAACGTTTTGGAACAGGCTGACAGATTCTTGGAGGATTAACTAATGGACGTAAAGGAAATAGAACTTGGATTCCCGGTATTCAGGAATTACACTGTTGACATAACAGAAAATCAGGAGATCCTTGACGGCTGGACAGAATCACAAATGTCAGACAAGACAGAGAGGAATATCAAGCTTCTTCTGTCCTGCACGGCAGAGCAGAAGAAAAACATTCCCTATCAGACGATTTCTGCCGCATTGAGAAAGAACGATGCCATTAAGTCAGTCAAGGTTGTATACGACGTAAAGGACTCCGCCCATGTAAGGGCTCCTGAAATAATCAGGGCAAAGACACAGGCAGAGAAACTCTCCGAATATATAAAGGTCAACAAGCTCAAGGCCAGTGACACTGTATACTCCAAGCTCAAGGAGATAGAGGACAGCCTCAGCATTAAGTACGCTGCACCCCACCATACGTTTACACTACTTGAGGTTAAGCTGACGGGAAGCATAGGCATAAGAGAAGGTACAGGTAAGGATGAGTTCACGCTGGACTTGAGGAATTTCGTACCCGGCGTAGTAGCCCTTGCAGGGGAATGTGGTTCTGGAAAGACGACGATACTCGAAAATTGCCAGCCATACCTGCGTATGCTCACAAGAGCAGGAAGGTTGCAGGAACATTTCTTCCTCCGTGACTCATACAGGGAACTCCTTTACGTTGACGAAAGCGGGACATACTACCGCATAAGAATTGACATTGACGGCAAGAACAAAAGCGGCAAGGTAAAAGCGTTTGCCTTTACAGGAAGCAGTCCCGACAACCTCAACCCTGTTGACGGATTGGACGGTAACGTTGACCAGTACAATGAATGGGTGGTCAACACATTCGGTTCAATAGAACTGTTCCTGCGCACCGTATTCTACACAAAGGGAAACACAGGAAGCGTAACTGACATTGCATCAGCGACAAAAGGTGAGAAGAAAAGCTTCTTCAACTCCCTGCTCGGAACTGAATCGGCCTCTGAAATATCAGCCGCCTCAAGGGAGAAGTCAAAGGAGCTCAAGGCCAAGATTACGGAAAAGGAAACCCTCATTGACGATTCGGATTACGACGCAATGATAAAGGAAGTCCTTGCTCACGGAAAGGAAGTTGACAAGCGCATAAAGACCCTGCGGGATGAAATCAAAAAACTCAATGCAGAGCTTGACGGCCTGAAGAAAACGGATTCAGGAACTGACATCGACGGTAAAATCCGCGAGAAGGAATCGCAGCTCCTTGAAACAAAGGGGCTCCTTGCAACCTACACAAGTAAGAAGGAAATCTTCGGCAAGTACGAAAAAATAAAGCCTCTTCTCGAAAAGGCAGATTCCATACGCAATAGAATAAGTGAAAGGCAGCCACTTCTTGATGCCAACAGGGAAGAGGTAAGATGCCTGGAAGCAAAGGAAAAGGAAGCCTACACGAATCTTGCGGACGCGAAGGCGGACGTTACGGCAAAGAGGAACCTCGTTACTGACATAGCAGACACGTGCCCTACCTGCGGACAGAAACTTCCTGCCGAAAAGGTTGCAGAACTGGAAAAGCAGGCTGTAAAGAACCGCAAGGCTCTTGAAAAGGCAGAGTCAAAGCTCCTTGCAGCACAGGAAGCCCATGACCTCATAGCCAAAGAATTGGCCGACACCAACCGAGGGGGCAAGTGGCTGGAGAGAGAGAACGATAAGGATGAAAAAGAAATCTCTGAACTCGGAATCCCGAACGAAGCCTCCCTCCTGAAGATGGAAGCCGAGTCTACTGACTTAAATGCCCTGAACGAATACCTGTCAGTATACACCAAGAAGACATCAACGCTTGAAAAGGAGCTGTCCCAGCTGAAGAAACAGAAGGAAGGTTTGGGCCCTGACGTTGCCGGAAAGATGAAGTCCGTAGAAGATTCCCTTACCTCTGCCGAAGGTGAACTCCAGGAACTGCTCGTAGAGTCAGGCAAGATAACACAGGAATCTGCTCAGCTAAAAGAAGCAAAAGAAACTAATGAGCAGCTGAAGGGAGAAAGGGAAATCCTTGTGCACGAGCAGACTGAATGGGAGTTCCTTGAGAGGGCTTTCGGAGCAAACGGCATACAGGCACTGGAGCTTGAAGCTGCCGCTCCTGACGTTGCAGACATAACGAACCGCATACTGGAATCAGCATACGGAGACAAGTTCAAAATATCCTTCCAGACGCTCAGGAAGGGCTCTACAGGGGCTTATATCGAAGTTTTTGATATATTGGTCGAAAATACGGAAACGTGCGTCACAAGGCCTTTGGAGTGGGTTTCAGGAGGCGAGGGGACATGGATAAAGGAAGCCCTCTACCATGCCTTCTCAATCATAAGGAGCCGCTCCCAGTCGGCAGGTTTCAGGACGAGGTTCCTTGACGAGACTGACGGAGCACTCGACCATGACTCAAAGCTAAAGTACCTGAAGATGATAGAGACTGTCCATGAGGAGGGAGGTGCGGACAAGACCATACTCATAACCCACTCTCAGGAACTGAAGGACATCATTACCCAGAGGATTGAGCTTTAGCGTCTGACCTTCCCTAATGAGTCTGCCCAGTGCTCCCAGGGGAGCGAATAGTACCACTGCTCGCTCTTCTGGGGACTCCACCCTTTGTGGGCAACCCTGTCAATTACATTACCAATTATGGACGGAATGCCTATGACCAAAAGATACAGCGGTCCAAGTATACGTGACTGGATCTGGTGCCCCCTTTCATGCCTTACGTTCTGCTCGGTGGCTACGAACGAATCTATTATGATGAAGTCACCGAGGGAGACTGCACACCTTTTCATAAAGGGGCCGGGAAAACTGGTGGCATAATAGGTCGTCTTGAAGTCTGTCCTTTTTACAGCCCTCTCAATCCTCGCAATCAAAAATCCGATTACATTCTGCGGCAACTGCCATAAAAAAAGTATTATCCTTATCATCAATATCCTTTCCTGTAAAAGAGTTTTACCTCACCATGCCTGTAAGTCTGGCACTTGTCCTTGAATATATCCGCCTGCCTGGTACGGTTCTTCAACTCAATCTTAATCATGTGTATGTACCTGTTGTAGAATGAGCAGAACGGGACAAGCTTCGTAGTCCCTGAGCGGATGCTTTTCCCCTTAAGGTATATGCAGTTCGCACAGCTTTGGAACTTCGGGCTTTTCCTCAGCTTCTCAAGGTACTTTTCCGTACCCGGTATGTAGATTTTCCTCTTTTCCTTGATGAAGTGGGTGTCATGCTCAATATAGTTGTCTTCAATAAGGGCTATCTGGACAGGGTTCAGTTTCGGCCTTATGAAAGTGCAGATGAAGAGGATTTCCTCCTTTGTAAAGGAAGACTGGACATGGAGGTTATGCGTGAACTTCTCGGCGATGGACGGCATCTCCTTCGCCGCCTGCTGTACTGCAGCACTCACCATCCCGTCGCCGTAGTTCGTGTCCAGAAGGGCAGCGAGTTCCTTCCTTGTCACGTCAGTCCTCCCAAGACAAAGCTTCAAGCTTTGCTATGAAGCTGTTCAGCTCGTTGCTTATTTTTTCCAAAGGCTTGACCATCTTCTTGTCGTCAAACTCAACCCCGTTTACAAGCGTAATGAGGTTGTTATTGAGGTCTGTAAGGTCGTCCTTCAAGTCCAATACCTGTCTCTTTGTCATTTCAACTCCTAGGGATTGCTTGGGTCAGTATTTGGGTCTGGGTCAGTACCGTCTGACGGGTCATTGGTGGGGTCAGTGTCAACCGGGTCAGTATTCGGATTGTCCGGGTCAACAGGGTCTGTACCTGGGTCTACAGGGTCAGTCCCGGGGTCTGTATTCTGGTCTGTATTGTCTGGCTCTTCCGGTACGTCAGCAGCTTCAAAATGCTCATAGTCAGGGCACTCACCGTAATAGTTGCGCTCAAGGCAGCTGGAGTTGGTCTCCTTGCCGTCTATATAGTCAACCTTCTTGACCTTCGTACACATGCCGTCCATACAAACCTTGCGCCAGTCAAGCCTATGGCATCTGTGCGGCAGATGGTGCAGCCAGTAGTCATCCCCCTTCTTTTCTGGCTTGGGTTCCGGTTCAGGTTCTGGAGTTGGTTCAGGTTCCGGCTCAGGGTCGGGATTAGGGTCTGAGTCTCCGCTAGGGTCTGACGGGTCAGAGCTTGGGTCATTAGGGTCTGTCCCTGGGTCTGGTTCATTGCCCGGCCCTGGTGTCGGCTCTGGGTCTGGACTAGGCTCTGGGTCTGGACTAGGCTCTGGGTCTGGCTCTGGCTCTTCTTCTGGAATCTCGGTGTTCGGCTTGTAGAACTTGCAGTCCTTGCAGACTCCTGCAACCCTGTACTCAACGTCCTTAGTCCCGTCGTAGGTGCTCCATGAGTATTCATGCGTATACTCAACGTCAAGAACCCCTTCCGTGTCAGTCACCTTGTCGGTGTTAATCTGCCACACGTCCTCCCTTATGGAAGTGAGGGTTTCAGCCGCGTAGGTTTCCTCATCTGTCTGAGTCCAGAACTTTTCGTCAACGGTGCCCTTGCAGTCCTTTCCTGTAGTGATTATATCGTCAACAAAACTGTTCGGAATTTCGTCTGTACTCTCGTGATACCAATATGTAGTCTCGGTAATGTCACCGACACTCACTTCCACTGCACCAGTTCCCAGTGTCGTCCTTGTGACAGGGGCCTCCGTATGCTTCAGCCAGTATTTTATGAACTTCCTGTCTTCTGTCTTTATTTCCTTAGCCATAGTAGACCTCCGTTTATCGGAGAGTAACTGCATTTATTTTTTTTGCCAACCTAAAGTGCGTATATACAGTCCCCGCAGGAAGACTGCTTCTGGCCGTAAAAATCTTCCAGCCTGAAGCTATCCAACTTGACGTTGTTCCCGCAGCATGGGCAGACCGTCATCGTCTGGCAGTCAACGTTCCACGTAGTCTCGAATTGGCGACAGGACTTTCTCCAGCTGTCCAATCCGCCTTTCTTCATGCAGTCAGCAAAAAGAACCATGTTTTTATAGAGGCTCCCTGTCTTCACCTGAAGCTCTGCAATCCTGATTATGTCTTCGGGCGTTGCATCAAGTTTCCCTGCCTTTACGCACGGGGAGATGGTTATGCCCGTCCTTTGGTTAAGCTTCGTGTTGACGGTGAGGAACTCCTCCAGCTTCCCTATGTTGTCGTGTGTGACTACAATTTTCGGATGTTCCCTTTCGGCGCACTTAATGACTCTTATGTCCTCCCAGTCCGTTATATGCCAAAGTGTGTACGCCTTTTCATCCTTGTACCAAAGGGAGTCCTTGTTGCTTCCGTTGGTAAACACAAGGTACCTGTCATAATCCCTAAGCCTTTGCTGTATCTTCCATACAAGAACGTCACTCCAGAGGGTAGGCTCTCCGCCCATTATCTGAACCTGAATACGGGCCAACCCTTCAATATGATCAATACATTTGTTGAAATTTGAGAAAATCTCATCATCAGACAAATCCTTCATGCCTTTCATATCGTTCTGGACACAGAACGGACAGTGCTTGTCACACTTTTTATTGAGAATGAAAGTTGTTCTCTGGGCAAAGCAGCTGTCGTCCCTTACTGACATGAACGGGCCTTCCTGAACAATCTTTCCTTAATCCTCTTGAAGAAAGCCTTAATCCTTCCCCAGCGGCTGTACCTCTTCTTTATCTCAAGGAGCAGGGCGGCGGCATAGTCCCTTGAGTTGACTGGCCTGTGGTCGCAGACAGTTCCAACGGGACATCCCCTGCACTTGAATCCGTTGCATCCGTTCCTTGCAATGTACAGGACCATAGCGGCAGGAATGTTCTTTGTGTGCCTAATGCAGCGTCTTACTTCCCTTTTGTCAAATCCCATGAAAGCCCTCCGGGTGTTCAATAATCTTGCCGCCGAAGGCCTTTACGAGAACCCTCAGCGGCGTGTATTCATCGTCAGAATTAGAAGGGCACGTCTTCGGGGAAGTCATCGACAGACACTGATTCGGGCTGACTCCCGGCTGGAGCTTCTTCATCCTGGCTTTCAGCCTTCTTCTTTCCGTTGCCTCCGAACTCAAGGCTGCTACAGTTGATTACAATGCGACTGTTCTTCTGGCCGTCCTTTTCCCACCTGTCCTGATGGAGTGTCCCGGTAATGATTACCTTCGTGCCTTTTATAAGGTAGGGTGCCAGCTTCACAGTCCCGCCGAACCCCTTGATGTCGAAGTAGTTGGTGTATTCCTCCCACTTGCCGTCCTTCTTCACGGATTCAGAGTTCGCAATGCAGAAGCGGATTAAAGTCTGTGACTCATTGAGCTCGACGTCCCTTACGATGTTGCCTGACACGACAATCATGTTTGTGTTCTTTGACATAAAAAAAAATCTCCTGTGTATATTAGTTTTTCTTGATTATTTCCTTAGAGAAGTCATAAAGGCTCTGCTTTATAACCCTGTCCCATTGTTCCCACGTCTCGTCGGTTATGTCTTCCTGAATGCACACGGGCAGCTCGTCCGCAAGCGAGCCTGCAAGTTTTATGCTGAACTCGTCCACAACCCACTTGTACCTGTCGCGTACATAGTGGTTCAGGTCTTTCTTGTGGTATACGTCGTTCGACCATTTCCTTGCGTAGTACATCGACACCGGGTACTTCTTCACGACCTCCTCGCAGGTCATGCCGTTGTCAATCTCTTTCTTTACAATTTCCTTATAAAGCTTCTCAGTCTTCTTCTGTTTCACAGCCTACTCCAGAAAAGAATCAGCCCACTCAAGCAGGCCCGTCATGCTGTCAAAGAATCTTGCCCTCCCGCAATAACAAAGCCACCTGCTTCCGGCCCGCTTGAACCAGACGGACTTTCCTGACGGGCTCTCTATGTTGAACGTCCCGTCAAGGACTGTGCTTTCACGAATTTTCTTCCTGCTTCCGGCAGTTTTCCAAGGAATTGTTATTTTAAGGAGTGACATTACTTTAACATAGTACCAGATAAATCTTTATAAAGTCAAGAAATTATACTATTTTATCCAATTTTAACTTTGTGAATACCTTGGGTTTTTACACAAAAAAAAAGCCGCAGGAACCAACCCACGGCTTTCCGTTATTTTCCGCCCAGGACCTTGAGCCTTTTTGTCATGGTCAGGTACTCTACGTCGTCGCATATATGCCTGTATGCGTCTTCAGGTATGGGCTCGGTAAAATCAACCCCCGCGTGCTTCCTGAAAAGGTCATTGACGCGCCTGCGGCATATTTTGTAACGCCTTGACACGGCATCCACAGTCCTGTCCTCCGGCCTGTTCGTCCACTTGTCCATAATGCACCTCCCTTAAATATCAAGCATTCCAAATATTTCGTCCCTTCTAAAACGGATGACCTTGCCTATCTTGAAGCTTGGCAGGGTTCCGTTGCTGGCCCAGTGGTAGACGGTCTGCTCCTCAACCTTGAAGAGCTCCGCCACGTCCTTTACGGTCAAAATGATATTATAGTCCTTTTTCTCCATAATAAAAACCCCATAATATAATAAAATATATCAAGATATGACTAATTATAGGATAATGTAAAATCTTGTGTAAGTCAAGTTTTCACTAGCCGGTTGCATTTTGTTTCTTGCCGCAGTAATATATCCTTATGGAAACAAATCACAAACAAAAAAAGGAAAGGCTGCCGCCGGAGTTTATCGTGCGTATAGAGAAACTCCTGCATGACAAGAACATGACGAAAAATGAGCTCATAAGGCAGGCCGGACTTAACTCAAACGTATTCTCCGACTGGAAGCACCAGGCTTCATACCCGAATTCACACACAGTCCTCAGAATATCCAAGATATTGGACACTTCTGTTGAGTTTCTTCTTGAGGGGAAGGACAACAGGGTGGTGGTCATTGGAGGCGGTGGCCCTGAAAACGGGACTTTCGTGCCAGTCCTTTCAGACGAACTGTTTCCCCCGCGGAAGGCGGCGCTCTGGATTCCTGCACCCGAATGGCTTGAATCCGCAGCAGGCCCAAAGGTGTGCGTCCGGGTCTCTGGAGACTACATGGAACCTACAATTCCAAACGGTTCTGTCGTTATCTGCTCCGAAACGTCAGTCGCCACGTCCAACGGGCTTTACGCAGTAAGCCTTGACGGGCAGGTTTCAGTGAAAAGGCTTTCTCAGCTCCCCCATGAGACGGGCGTTGCCTGCGATAATACAAAGTACCCGTCATACACCGTAAAGGTTGACGAATACGACAAGTGCAGGTTCATGGTGGTGGGCCGCGTACTCGGCATTTTGTACAGGGCCGTCTAATACCTGACTTCCGGGAGACAATACCTTATAAGGTACTTCTCCATAAGCCTGCGGTACTTGAACTCGTCGCACTGTTCCGCATACTTCATTATGCCGAGCAAGTTTTCGTAGGAAAATTCTTCTGCCAAAAACTTAATGGCTTCTATCTTGTCAGGAAGGGAAGGGAGGAACCTGAACCTCCAATAGTAGTCACCATAGAAATACAGGTCGAAACCAAGCCTCTTCCATTCGGTATCAGTGAAGTGTCCCCTGGCAAACTCCAGGAGCTTCTGCTGCCCCCTGTTAAGCCTTTTGTATCTTTCAATATTTGGGGTAATCCCTACGGATGACGTGCTGGTCCTTGAATCATAAATATATATGGTCTTGTCAGTCCAGTCAGAAACATATTCTGCATGTTTCAAAAGCATGGCACTCATAAGGGAGTCCTCATGGTCTGTAACGGAGGGCAGGAGAGTCACCATCTCATAAACTCGCCTTGCAAAATCGAGCCTTATGAATTTGTTCCAGAGCGGAAGGTATATATGCCGGAATGACTCCTGGTTGACTTCAAGCCTTATGTCCTTATGCAGTTCCTTTCCCGTCTGGATAAGGACGGTGGGTACGTCGTCGTCATAGACGGGGCCGCACCTCTTGTCCCTGAGCTCCGACGCATTGAAGAATATGAAGTCCGCGTCCTGCTCATCTGGATTCATAAAACCGCTCCAGTCCAGTATCTTGTCGTCTGCGTCGATGAACCACACGTATTTTCCCCTGCACTTTGACAGCGCGAACCTTCTGCCTTCAAAGGTTCCGATTCCGGGTGCCTCATAGACTGGCCAGCCAGTGCCAGGCGGCGGGGTGTTCTTTTCCTTCCTGTTGTCCACAAGGACGACCTCATAATCCCCCTTGCAGGTTTCCTTTATGTATTCCACTAATCCCGGAATGTGCCACATGTCTTTATCACAGAACAAAACTATTATTGACAGCATAAAATCTCCTTAGTCGTAGACAAGCTTCGGACACCCTTTGCAGAACCTGCCAGTAGGCTCCTGAAGGTTCCATTCGTCCAAAGGAATGGGAGGCTCCATGAACCCGCAGCACGGGTATACGGTCAAGTCCCAAAGGTTCACCTGCCTGAACACTTCCTTTTTCCTTACGCAAGCTGCAAGGTTCCCAGGCTTGGGGTCTGGGCGGTAAATGCCTTTCTCTGCAAGGGCTGTATTAAGCTCGTGCGCATCCTCATCTGATAAGGCCAAAGTCTTGTCATTGCCTATGTAAGTCGGAAGATAACAGTTGCGGCCTATTTTTCCTTCGCTTACGGCTTTTATAAGTTCCGGCAAATCTTTTTTGTTGGCAACAACGGTCGCTATGTCATAGCAGCGGAGGAACGAAGCGTCGAAGGGCGGCTCCGTCAGGTGCACCAGGGCATTTACGTTCGGATAGCCGTAAAACGGGCTTTCGAGGTACCTGTTCCCGTTAGTGAGGAGCTGTACGCAGTAGCCGTCCAGCCTCTCCATCACCTTATGTGCAAGCTCGTCCGAACAAAGCGTAATCTCTCCCCCTGAAAGGTTCACCCTCCAGTTCTTCCCGTGAATAGACTCCAGTTTGTCCATAGCCTTAAGAAAGTTCTTGTACAAAGTGTCTTCGTCAAGGTTTGCAGAAAGCCCCTCCTGTACACAGTAATGGCACTTCTTGTTGCATTTGGAGAAAAATGCCAGTGTATAACTGTTTTCAGGCACGTCATATCCAATGGCAGCCCCTTTCTCAGCCGCCTCATCTATAAGCCCTCCGTAATCATCCCCAGTGACATCCCTTGCAGGGGCAATCTGCTGTTCCCTAGAGAACACCACGCAGTAATTTTTCAAAAGCTCTTCCATGGGAAGGTTTATGTCAAGTTCCGGGTTATTTACATAGCAGCTTTTTCCATTGGTTCCCCCAAGGGTAATTTCTTCCCATGACAGACACGGCTGTGCATATACATACAAATCGAAATTCCTTCCATACAGGTTTGGCTGTGTAAGGTCTTTGCAAACCCACTTAGAGCCCCTCCTTTCCGATTCTGCAAACAGCGGGAGTGCATTGTTCCACCTGTTTGCAATGGACGTGTCCCTTGCCCAGTTCAGATTAAAGGACGGGTAAGATATGACTACAGGGGTACCTGTATCGTTTCGCCCATTATATTTTTTTATAAAATCATTCAACGCCATTCCGACGGCCTGCCGCTCCTGCTCATAAGTCCGCTCAAGGAGGCCTTTGTACCAGTCCCTGTGAAGCCACAGCTCCCTTTCAACTGACAGGACGTAAGGAACGTGCCTGTCCTTGTTTACAAGACTTTCCTCATCCACCTGCCTGTAGTCATACCAGGCTTGCAGTGTATAGTCTGCAAGCCATTTCTTCTGGATAAAAATCTCGTTGAGGAAGAAGCAGTCTTCCCCTCCATCAGACAAGTCTTCCCTTAGCCCTCCGATTTCATTCCAGACTTCCTTGTGAAGAAGCTGGGTAAGGTTTCCGCATATAACATACCTCCGCTCCCCTATGTACGGGATTGCCTGCTTGCACGGGACTCCCACGATGGAAGCTTTCTCCTTTCGCACAACCTCAAGGAAGTTAGGGGATAAGAGGTCGTCCGCATCAAGCAGGACGAAGTATTCCGTCGGACAGACACTGACAAGGTAATTCCTCGCTGCACTGGCATTTTTCCTTTCTGACTTTATTACTTCCAAGGCAGGCGACTCAACGGACCTTGCCGATTCATAATCCTTGTCCGTCATGGCAAGGACTATGACCTTGTATGGTTTAAGCGTCTGTTCCAAGACACTTCTTATTGCCTCTGCAACCCACTTCCATTTGTTGTAAGATGGAATCAACACCGTAATATCGTCGGACTTTTCCTTTGTTTTGGTCCCACAGTGAGGATGTACCGCATCCTGTATTCTTACAAGAAGCTGATATGCGTTCATGGGTTCATCCGCATAGACAGCTGGTGTCTGTCTTTCCTGAAGCTGGACGGAAGGCGGATATACCCACTCCGTCCCGTTCCATTTCGTCCCGTCAACCGGAAGCGGAGACGGCTTGGAATCAGGCTTCGTATTGACCCCTATTATACAACCTTCCTTATCTAGTAAAAGCATATTCACAACCCCTAAACGTACATGTATTTATATATTTCCACGCTATGCGTCGTTGTGGACAAGTCACTAAGGCTTGCAGAAATGTCAAACCCGCTGACATTGACCGTCACTTCCGCCAAATCCGCAACCAGGCTGCTTTTGTCCAGCCCGTTAACATACCATTCCCTTACGGCCTGGTTTTTGTACCCGGCCCCTCCTGCCCCTCCACGGGAACCATAATTCGTCACTGTACATGTTGTATGCCCGTACTTATCCTTCGTGCATGATTCCGTCCTTCCCTGATTTTGGCTTGCTTGTCCCTTATGGGTCGTAGATGAATCTGAATAAGGCCAGCTTGCTCCTCCCGGGCCTCCGTCGTCATTATTCGGGCTACTGTGGAATGTTCCCGAACCGCCCCCGTTCAATCCCGTCCTTGCAGATAGTGGAAGGGATAACCTTCCGAACTCAAGAACCAGCTGGCTTCCTGCACCGCCGCCACCTGCCGAATAATTGGAATTCTGACCCCTTGCTCCGCCTCCGCCACCAGAAGGGGCAGTAAATTCTACGTAGTCAGACAAATTTCCTAAATTCAGTTTCCATCCGTAGCCGGAGTTGCCACCATAACGTCCATTCGCAGAGCTCCAACTGTTCGACTTTCCGTTGTACCCCTGACTGCCGTTGCTTGACCTTATGATTATGCGTCCGCCGTAAGGACAGTCAAGGTCTATGTCAAAGTTGCCTGTATACGTAGCGTCAAGCACAAGGGTCTTCGTTCCCGGTATGCCGTGGACGTAACGCAACTGGCCCTGCGAATCCTTCAGTGCAAGCAGGGCAGGGTCGGGTACGTCCACTTTATCGTTCGTCGCAGCATAAAGAATCCTTCCATTTCTGAAAACCGAAAGGCAGGTGCCGTCCCCCTCATCCGTACCGAGGGCTTCGCTCTTTACGTCCGTAAGTGATATGTCCATTACCTGTCCCTGCTTATTCAGGACATGCAGTTTTTCCTCGACTATCATACTTCCCCCTTAGCCCAGCCAGATACAACCAGGTACCATATCTTCCGGGCTTGGCTCTGACAGAGGGATTGCCAGTTTCTTAGAGGCTGACAGCTTGCGGAAACGCTCGATGTTCGTAACGACCTTCTCAGGGTCTTTTGCAAGGAGCGCATAAGAGCCTCCAGCCGCGTCAAAGGTTGAACCGTCGTTAAGTGCATACAGGTAAGGGTGCTGTATCTTCTTCTCATGGTCAGGAACCTGCGTGTCGAAGAGGAGGTCAACCGTCTGTCCGATGAGGGTTATCTTGTTCTCTCCGAGTGTCTCTGTAAACTCCTGCTCCCCGTCGGTGTCATAGGCTGTCAGCGTGTTTCCTGTCTTCTTGTAAAGGAGCCATTCGTCACTGTCCCTTTGTACTGAAGGGTCGTTATCTGCGTTGTAGTATATATGGCTTAAGGAGGAACAGCCTTGGAATATATTGCTCATATATGTTATTCCTGCAACAACTGAATGTATTTCCCCATTGTTAGGGATCTCTGCACTAAGAGCCTCTACATTCCATTTGAAATTCTTTATAGCTTCAAGGGCTGTACATCCACTAAACATTTCTTGCGATACACCTATAGTATTAGGCATAACCGTAACCTCTTTTAATGACGTACAATTTGAAAACATAGATTGTGTATTTGTCACATTTATCATCCTTGATATGTCAATCTTAACAAGGGAAGTGCAGCCACTAAACATATTTTTAGGATTTGTTACACTTGTCATTCCAGACACATCAATATCAGTAAGTGAAGTGCAGCCATTAAACATATAACCAGCATCAGTTACATTTATTAACCCTGATATATCAATATCAGTAAGGGCTATACAGTTATCAAACATAGAACTGGCATCTGTTACATTTGTCATCCCTGATACACCAACATCAGCAAGTGATGTACAACCATTAAACATTAAATCAGCCCTCGCTACACTTGCCATTCCTGATATATCAACTGTTTCCAATGCAGTAATTCCTGCAAACATCATCTGTGCATCAGTAAGACTGTTCATTCCTGATATATCCACATCTGTAATTGCAGTGCACCCCTCAAACATTTTGTCAGTAGTAGGTGTGTTATATACTTTAGACAGACTGTTCATCCCTGATATATTGACACTTTCGAGGACTGTACAATTCTTAAACATCTTTACAGCATTAGTTAAACTGTTCATTCCTGAAATATTGATACTGGTAAGAGAAGAGCAATTCCAGAACATATTTTCGATAGCTGTTACCTTATCCATTCCTGATATGTCAACATCAGTAAGAGAAGTACAGCCATCAAACATATACATAGTACCAGCTACATTATCCATATCTGTAATATTAGCAGTAGCAAGTGAAGTACAGCCTCTAAACATATAGTTAGCAACTATTACATTTGACAATCCTGATAAATTAGCAGCTGTAAGGGATGTACAGCCATTAAACATACCGCTAGCGTTAATTAAACTTGTAAAGTTCGACAAATCAAAGGATGTTAGCAAAATACATTTATAGAACATACTCCCAGCATCAGTCACACTTGATAATCCCGACAGGTCAACAGTTGTAAGAGAAGAACATTCTTTGAACATTTCAGAAGTGACTGTTACACTTGTCAAGTCTGACAAGTCAGCACTTACAAGAGATGTGCAGTTTTGAAACATACCGCTAGCGTCAAGTAAACTTGTTAAACCTGACAAATTAACAGTTGTAAGGGCTGCACAGCCATTAAACATAAGCTTAGCATTAGTCACACTTGATAATCCCGACAAATTAACACTTGTAAGAGATGTACATTCATCAAACATCCCGGAAGTATCGGTTAAATTTGTAAATTCTGACAGGTCTACACTTGTGAGAGATGAACAGTCACTAAACATTCTGGGGGCATTGGTTGCGCTTGACAGTCCTGACAGATCTATATTTGTAAGAGATGAACAGTTACCAAACATATTTTCAATACTGGTTAAGACTGGGCATTCAGGCGCAATTACACTTGTCACCCGATTGCAACCACTAAACATTGCATCAATATTCGTGACGTTCGGGCAGTTAAGCTGGGACATATCACAACTTACAAGAAAACTGCTATCCGTTTCTGAAGAAAAGGCCCCGTGTAAATTTGTTCTTTCATTTACAGCTTCACTGAACGAAATATTTACATACCTTTGAGCAGAATCAATAGCAACATTAATATATTTTTTCGCAGATGGATTTGTTACAGCCATGTCATACACTTGCCTTAAATTTTCTCAGTCTGTTATTATTACGTCATACGGATTGTTTTTCGTATTTGCCGCAAGAGCCCCTATTGTACTGACATAATTTGATATTGTTGTCTGGTAACTCATAATCCCTCCATAAATTCAAGCGTAAGGGCAGCCACCTGCTGAGAGGTGAGGCCCCAGTCCGTTGATTTGTTTGCGTCAAATGCAGCCTTCGCAGCCGTAAACGCAGCACTGGCCGAAGGAGTGACGCGCTTCAGTCCTCCCTTGTTCCAGTACATGACGTTCTTCTGGCTGTCGATTGCTATGTTACCTTCGTAAGCCTTGCCTACTGCCGTTCCGTCTGCATTGAGTGACGGGCATCCTGTGTCAGCGTCAGCAATGTTGTCAGCCGAAAGCACAAGGTTTTCCTGGTTCGCACCGTTCAGGTCAGTGACCCCGCTCTGGAATACATACGCAACCTGTGTGTTCTCGAGGAGCCATGCCTTGCCCGGCATTTCGTCCGCAGATATGTTTGCGTAGACTGTATTCTCCTCTTCCGTAACGGCGGCAGTAAGTATGCTCTCTATACTGCCTTCAGGAGCGTTGTCCCATTCGTCGCTGGAAGTTGCCCCCGGAAGCCTCTGCCTCAATATACCCTTGTAAGTAAGGTACAGGCGTTCGGAATAGTCCTGTCCGTTGTAAACCGCAAGCCCGTTGATGAAGTTTGACTTCTCTGACTGAACCTTGAAGTTTCCAATCTGGAACTCAATGCGGTATGAGGCTATCGGAACCGAAATCGGGGTTGCGTTCGTTATGTCGTGGCCGTTTTCATCGACAGGGATTACGTGCAGGTACTCGTTCCTTCCTCCTACACGGAAGGCACCCTCGTGGTGGTTTATGTTGTCGTCGTCTATAAAGGATGAAAGCTCCCAGAAGTTGCTGGCAGAACCGTTCAGCGAACCGTTGGAAATCTTGCCGAGGTTTGCGCTCAATGCGGCAAGCTCTGTGATGTAGGCTTCCTTCGCAGTCTCCTTTGCCTTTACAATATCCCTTATGGACGTACACACTACGGTTGCTAGTGCTTCCCTTGCGGCTGAAACGTCAGCCTCGCTCTCCGCACAAACCGAGTACATGTAGTCGGTGTTGATGATGTTCTTTGAGCCCTGCCCGACAAGCGGGAGCGTTTGGATGTAAGTCTGCCCGCTTATGACGTAGCCTTCGCCGTCCCTGTAGTTCGTCTCGTTCGCAGCCGTGATCACGTTCTGGGCATTGTATTCAGGGTATGGGTTTAGTGACGTTGCAGGCTTGTAATACTGGCTGTCAGGCACGCATACCGGGTCTTCGCTTTCAGTGACCCTTTTTATCTGAACCCTGTACCTTACGGTACCGTACACCTGCCTGTCGTCAGAGCGGACTGGCTGTGACAGTATGAGGGTTGCAGTCCTGTCCATAATCTTTACGTTCACCGTAGGGGCGGCAAGTTTCCACGTTCCGTAGTCTTCGGTCTGGACGACCATCTTGCGGCTCCATTCAGAGTAATTGTTGTACTGG
>JAGCYQ010000219.1 GCA_017960765.1 Treponema sp. | reverse complement strand
CTGAGCGTTGGGGAGAAAAGATGAGGAACCGCATTCAGGGCATTTTGGGCATCGAGCTCTACGACATCTACGGCCTTACTGAATGCTACGGTCCAGGCATCGGAATCAACTGTGTGGGCGAAGAAGCAATCAACATTTTTGACGACTTTGTTTACATCGAGATTCTGGATCCGCTAACAGGTAAGCCGGTAAAGGAAGGAGAAATCGGAGAAATCACGCTTACGACACTCGTAAAGGAAGGTGCACCTCTGTTCCGTTTCCGCACACATGATCTGGCTGCCTTTGTGACTGAGCCAAGCAAATCCGGATTGAAGTACCCAAGAATCACGCAGATCCTTGGAAGAAGCGACGACATGGTAAAGGTAAAGGGAAACATCATCTTCCCAAGCACCATCGAGGACGTAATAAAGGGAGTTCCTGGAACATCAAGCGAATACCGTGCAGTAATCGAACATGTTGACGGCAAGGATAAGATGACCCTGTTCGTAGAAGTTGAAGGCGGCACAGACAGAACCGAAGTTGCACTTGCCATGCAATACAACTTCAAGCAGAAATACAACATGACACCGGAAGTAAAGGTCGTCGGAGAAGGCGAACTCCCAAGAAGCGAAAAGAAAACCAAGCGCATCGAGGACAAGAGGTTTGACTAAGGAAGAAACTTTCTAAACCATTCCGGCACAAATCATGCCAAAGGACACGTCGCAAACCGGCGTGTTCTTTTTTTTTGAAAAAAATTTAAAAAATTCGTCCATTTTTTGTTAAAAACCTCAAGTCATGCACCATTTATATATCAGAGGTAAAGTTATGAAAAACATTATTCATCTGTTTTATTCCGTTCTTATGGTATCGCTACTGTCATCATGCATGGCATCGGCGGACCATGAAAGCTATTCGGAAAAGGCTCAGGAAATCAAGATTGCATGCTGGAACACCCAGACCTTCTTTGATTCCATGACTGAGGGAACTGAATACGCCGAGTTCATCAAAAACAAAAGCTGGAACGACGAGGCCTACAGCATCCGGCTTGAACGGCTGGCTTCTGCAATCAAGGAATTTGATGCCGACGTGGTGGTCCTTGAGGAAATTGAAAATGAATCGGTAATGCATGACATCGCCAATTTCCTTGCCGGTGAATGGAATTCCAGAAAAGCCTATTCCTACGCGTGTTTTGCAAAGGAAAAGGGAGGTTCAATCGGTGTGGGAGTGCTTTCACGGTTTGAGCTGGCATCGCCCACGGTTCATGCCATGGACATCAGGTGTGACACAGAGATGCCGAGCATGAGGCCCCTTCTTCAGGTAACGGTGCTAAAGGCAGGCCATGAGCTTACGCTTTTTGTAAACCATTGGAAAAGCATGAGCGGCGGAAAAGAGGAAACTGAAATCTGGAGGCAGCATCAGGAGGAACTTTTGGCACGGAGAATGGCCGGCATGACTTCCGGAAACGCAGCGGTAATTGCATGCGGAGACTTTAACCGTGACCTTGGAGATTTTTCTGCAGGAGAGGAAAGCGGAACAGTGTTTCTGAATGCGGGACTTGACGAAGAAGGCGTATCGGTAAGGTCGCTCTGGTATGCCCAATCAGGCTCGGTGGTTGAACCAGGCTCGTATTATTATGACGGGGAATGGTCAAGAATCGACCACTTCTTTGCATCAGGGGCTGTGGAAGTGCTGGACTTTAACGTTCAGACAGACGGTCCCTGGTGCGACGGAACCACTCACATTCCGGAACGCTACATGATTTATTCAGGCAAGGGTTATTCTGACCATCTGCCGATTACATGCCGCGTCCGGTTTTAGAGGGCCCTAGTACTTGTAGATGGCGTATACAGTGGTGTAATTGTAAAGTGCCATTGTGAGCAGTGAGCTTATGATGGCATTTGAGCTTGAAAAATCAAGTGTTGCACCGCTACCGTCCTTTGCAGTATTGAACGAAAGCGTGCTCTTTCCGTATCCGTCCTTGAGCGCCTGGTTAATTGCAAGGCAGTTTGCATAATAGGTTGAGATCGGCTTGATGTTGGAAAGGCTCGGTGTTCCCTTATAAGAGAAGGAAATGACAGACTGATAGTTTGAGTTTGCAGCCTTCAATAAGATTTGAGCAGCCTTTGCATAATCATCACTAGGGCAGTTGTCATCCAGCTTGATTGTAACGGTGGTTGAATTTCCGTTTGTGGGTGAAGAAGCCCTGACGGTGCCGTTTGAAGCTTCAAGTGAAAGACATGAGCTAAGGGTGACAGAAGCTATAAAAGCCAGAACTGCCAGACCAAGAAGAGATTTTTTCATAAGGTTCTCCTTAAAAAGATAAAAGTTTTCAAGGCAAAATCGCCATCGAATTCAATTCTTATTCCTTAATTATACCAGTAAAAAAGGATTTTCACAAGGAAAACAATAAAATACCACTAGGATTATTCAGAACAACTATTGGATTATTGCGACTTTTTTCACAAATTTGGGGGATTTTTGCTCATACTTTTGTTGAAATTTGTAAAATGACTATCTATAATTACAGTAGTCTTACATTTTTTATTATTTTGTCAAAATCAAAAAGGGGTAACCATGGTTATTGAACAGACACTGCCAAAGATGCTTCGTAAAATCGCAGAAAAATACCCGGAAGTAAACGCACAGTATTCAAGAACAAAAACCGGAGAATTCATTCCTACAAACTACCACAACATGTACCAGAATGTCCTGGACTTTGCAGGCGGCCTCATGGAGCACGGTGTTACCCGTGGAGAAAGAATCGGCCTCATAAGCGATGACCGCAAGGAATGGCAGCAGGCGGACATGGCCCTTCTTGCACTTGGCTGTGTTGATACACCACGCGGATGTGACGCAACGGAATCAGACCTTTCATACATCCTGTCGTTTGCAGAATGCCGCATCGTAATTACCGAAAACACCACTCAGGTAAAGAAGCTTTTGAACATCAAGGACAAGGTTCCCACAATGCAGTCCATCATTGCGTTTGACCCTGTGGATGAACATGAAATCAAACGTGCCGGTGAAATGGGCATAACATTCTATCAGTTCCAGGACCTGGTGAAAAACGGACATCAATGGAGGAAACTGCATCCTGATGTAGTTGAACAGGAACTGGACAAGGGTCAGTGGGACGATCTTGCCACAATCATCTTTACAAGCGGTACAACGGGAACTCCAAAAGGCGTAATGCTCACTCACGGAAACTTTATAGCCCAGCTTGATGATGTTGATGAAAGAATCTTCCTTAATCCGGGAGAAAAGGGCCTGTGCGTTCTTCCTGTATGGCATGTTTTCCAGCGCGAGGTTGAATACGTCATCATGAGTCAGGCAGCATCAATGGTATACAGCCGACCTATTGGTTCCATACTTCTTGCAGACATGGAAAAAATGAATCCGCACCTTTTGCCCGCAGTTCCACGCGTATTCGAGGCAATCTACGACGGAATCCAGAGGAAGATGCGTAAAGCCGGTGGTATTTCCCTTGCACTGTTCAAGTTCTTTGTTGCCGAATCAATACTCTGGACTACAATAGACGTAAAGCTCCGCAGAAAGACAGCCCGCTTTGGTCACGATCATCTTGGTCTCTGGTGGCCTGTCCTTGTGCTTCCATGGCTTCTTCTTTATCCACCCCGCCTTTTGGGAAAGCTTTTGGTATTCAGGAAAATCAAGAAGCTGGTCGGTAAGAATTTCCGCGCAGGAATTGCCGGTGGAGGTGCATACCCGGCTTACATAGACAAGTTCTTCTGGGCTATAGGCATAAAGGTTGTGGAAGGTTACGGTCTTACAGAAACTGCCCCGATCATTTCCGTCCGTCCTATTGCAGATCCTGTCATGCACACAGTCGGCACTCCAATCCGCGGTGTGGAAGTCCGTGTTGTTGATGATGACGGAAAGCCTGTTCCACGCGGACAAAAAGGCTCACTCCAGGTAAGGGGTCCAACGGTCATGAAGGGATACTACAAGAGGGATGACCTTACGGCAAAGGTAATAGACAAGGACGGCTGGTTTGACACGGGAGACCTTGCACGTTTGACAGTAGACAACGAAATTCAGCTCAGGGGCCGCAAGAAGGATACAATCGTTCTTATGGGCGGAGAAAACATAGAGCCGATTCCGATTGAGCAGAAGCTTGCGACGTCACAGTACATTCAGACTGCCATTGTATTCGGAACCAACGAAAAGGGAGAGGACCAGCGTTATCTTACCGCATTGATTTTGCCCAGCCAGGAAGATGTCGAAACCTATGCAAAGGAAAACAATGTCGAGTATCAGTCATACGAGCAGTTAGTTCAGACAAAGCAGATAAACAAGCTGATTGAGGCAGAGATTGCAGAGTTGATCAGTGCGAAAAACGGATTCAAGTCATTTGAAAAACTTAATAAATTTGATATAATAACGAAACCGTTTGAAGTCGGTGTTGAACTGAGCGCCAAACAGGAAATGATGAGATACAAGATTGCAGAGCAGTACAAGGCCAAGATTGCCAAGATGTACAGGGCCTGACAAAAAAGCAGTGGAGAGCCATGGCAAAAAAGAAAAAGAGCAAGCCGGATTTTTCAAAACCAAAGCCGCCTGTCAAGAACGAAGAAGCAGTAGAAATAGTTTCCGCACTCCAGCCCCAGAAAAAAGAGGCAGATGCGGGAACTGAAGGTGAAGAGCTAAAAAGCCAGAGAAAGGCAGAGAAACAGAAATACTACCCTGACCAGATCTACTTCAACCTTCCGCTCATAGTAATTGCCGGACGCCCCAATGTCGGAAAATCAACCCTGTTCAATGCACTTACCCACACAAAGAGAGCCATAACCGATCCCACACCCGGCGTGACACGTGACCCAGTTGAGGGCACATGCTTTATTGAAGGAAAACCACTTCACCTGATGGACACAGGAGGCTACAAGCTTACCCGCGACATGACCAGCCGAGAAAGCGAGATGGACGACCTTGTCGTGGAAAAAACCGTGGAGATGCTCGAGCGTGCCGATAGAATCCTGCTTCTCCTCGATGCCACCGAGATTACAGCCGAAGACGAGGAGCTGATTTTAAAACTCAGGCCATACTGGTCAAAACTCATTGCGGCGGTAAACAAGACAGAGGGTGGAAAAAACGAGGCCCTTGCATACAACTACATGAAGTTCGGATTCAACAGCCTGCTTTTTATATCCGCAAGGCACGGAGACAATCTTCCTGAACTTGAAGAGGCCATGGTAAAGGACCTTGACTTCAGCAGGGTAACGGAAGGCTCAGAGACAGAAAGGCCCATCCGAATCGCAATCCTTGGAAAGCCAAACACCGGAAAATCAACCTTAAGCAACGCACTTACACATACAGAAGCCAGCATCGTAAGCGATTATGCAGGAACCACCCGCGATGTAGTTGAAGGAAGCTTCCGCTATAACGGCAGGGACATTCAGATTCTGGACACGGCTGGAATAAGGCGCAAGAGTAAGGTTACGGAGAATGTCGAGTACTATTCCGTGAACCGGGCGATAAAGACACTGGACGAATGTGACATAATGTTTTTGATGATAGACGCTCAGGAAGGACTCACCGAACAGGACAAGAAGATCTGTTCCCTGGCTTACGAGAGGGGACGCGGAATCATCTTTATCCTGAACAAATGGGACACGATGGAAGACCAGAGTACCAAGGCACAGAAAAAGGCATTCGACTACATACGCACGATGTTCGGTCAGATGCAGTGGGCACCGATTGTAACACTCAGCGCAAAGAACCACGACGGCCTCAAGAACCTGATGAACACAGCGCTTATCTTATTTGAGCAGCTTACACGCAAGATTGACACCGCCACACTCAATATCGCACTCAACGACTGGCTGGAAAAATATCCGCCGCCTGCAACAAAAGCAATTCACTTTAAAGTCCGATATATTACACAGACAAGCGTCAATCCGGTGAACTTCCTGATTTTTGCAACACGTCCGGAAAACGTACCCGGAAGCTATGTCACATACCTTAAGAACCGTGTGCGTGAGGATCTTGGATTTGACCAGATTCCGGTACAGATAGAGATGAAGGCAAGCCGTCAGAAATGGCAGGACAGGGAGCGCTAAGTTTTGGCTCAGTATACGATTGGGGAAGTAGAGACAATCACAGGAATAAAGCCGCATGTGCTGCGTTACTGGGAAGAGAACGTAAGCGTGTTCAAGCCACAGAAAGATTCCGGTGGACATCGTGTATACACCCAGCGTGAGATTGACATAATCTGCAGGCTCAAGTACCTGATCTATACAAAGCATTTTACGATTCAAGGGGCACAGGAACAGCTGCTTCATGAAATGTCAGAGCAGAACCCACGGGAAAAGGCACTTTTTGCAATAAGGAAATGCCGTGCAGAGCTGGACAGTCTTTTCCTTCAGATCCGGAACATCAACAAAAGGAGCAATGAAAAATGAAAAATTCTCTTCTTGCTGAATCTTCAATTCCGGCCGACTCAAAAAAGATACTCGCTGACTTTGACAAGATAATATCCTCAACTCACCCGCTCAACTCAAAGCAAAGGACACTTCTTCCAAAAAACATACTGGAGCTCAGCCACACGCTCACCGACGAGAGGACAGAACGACGTCTGGGCTACATGAATCAGCCTGCGACACTTTCCGCCTACACACACTATTACCTGTGGTGGAATCTTGTGCGTCTTACAAGGCTCTTCTCAAACCTGCCGGCACAACTCTTCAACATAAAGGAAAATTCAACATGCCTTGATTTAGGAAGCGGTCCACTGACAGTTCCCATTGCAATTCTTCTTGCACGTCCTGAACTCAGGTCACGGGAACTCACATGGTACTGCATGGACATCTCATCGCAGGCCCTTTCTATCGGAGAAAACCTGCTTTTGACTGTCTCCGCAAGATTGAACGCAAAGCCGTGGAAAATCATACGTGTAAAAGGAAACTTTGGAACTGCCATAAAGGAAAAGGCATCGTTCATAAGCTGTGCAAACGTCTTCAACGAGATCCGTGAGGGAGACAAGATGCCGCCTGATTATCTTGCAAAAAAATACGTACAGGGCATTTTTGATTACGCAACCAATGATGAGGATACAAAAATCCTCGTTATTGAGCCGGGAACTCCACCTTCATCCAGACTTCTCTCTCTGATGAGGGATTCTTTCATGCGGATGGACTATTTCCCGATTTCTCCATGCACACACTGCTCCAGCTGCCCGATGGACGGCAAAAAGGGCGGAAAATGGTGCAATTTCGCCTTTACGACGGAGCAGGCCCCCTACAGCCTGAAAAAACTGTCGGAAAAGGCAAGGCTCCCCAAGGAAAGGGCTGTCCTGTCTTTTGTGGCGGTAAGCAAGGACAAGACGATTTTGCCCGATGTTCAGGAAGGAATGATGGCGATAAGGATTACAAGTGACGTGATCCGTCTGCCTGAAAATAAAAAAGGATACTACGCATGCTCGGAAAAAGGCCTTCTGCTTGTCTTGAGTGAGAAGAAACTGTATTCAGGAAGCTGGCTTTTGATTCCCGCAATTACCGAAAAAGTACCAAAGGACAAAAAAACCGGGGCACTTGTGGTAACTTTGGCTTAAAAACGTAAAGTTTCGGGCGGTTTCAGTAAGAAATTCAAATTTTCGGCAAATTCATGAAAAAATTTTTTTAAAATTATACCGTTTTTTAAAAAATTATGATATAATAGAATAAGAAGATGGAGCATTTTTTTAATAAAAAAGTCCTTCCGAATCAGCTGCAAATATGCAGAGTTAGGAGCAATTGTGAACAAACGAGATTTTCCAAAGATTCATTTTTATGACCAGGATTTTGTGGACATATACGACAAGACTTGGAACTGGCTTTCTGATTACTGGATTGACCCCTCAACTGGCGAAAAATCCCCCGACGGCCTGTTTATTTACTCTCAGGACGGTAAATACATACTGGATCAGGCGGAGGCCATTTTCTCATCATTTTTCCTTGTCTACTCAAACAGGAATTTTCCGGCAAGCAAGAACATAGATTATTTTTACGCACGACAGGAACAGAACGGTGCCATACGATGGAAGTATGACGCCAAGACAAACAAGCCCATCACAGACAAAACCAACCCGGAAGGCGTAGGCCTGCCTCTCTTTGCATGGGCAGAATTCAACCTTTATCATAAATCAGCAAACAAAAGGCGCATAAAGGAAGTAATGCCAATCCTCCAAAGCTATATGAGCTGGATTGAACGCACTTTCAAGAAGCCTAACGGACTTTATTCAGTTCCGCACACTTTCTCCACGATGTTCAATTCACCAAGAAAGGGCGCATACTACCCCATCGACTTTAACAGCTGCATGGCAATCAACGCCGCACACATGTCCGCACTTGGTGACATATTGAACGACAAGGACATCAGCTTCCAGTACAAGAAGATGTACTTCAGCCTCAAGACAAGAATCAACTCATTGATGTGGGATCCGGAGACAGGATTCTATCACGATTTGGACAAGGATGAGAAACGCCTGCCGCGAAAGACAATCGCTGGTTTCTGGCCTATGCTTGCAGAGCTTCCCAACGCCGACAAAGCAGAGATCCTCGTACAGCACTTGAGCTCACCCAAGACATTCGGAACCGATCACCCGTTCCCGACTCTTAGCGCGGATGATCCTGACTTTAAGCTTACAGGAGAAGGTTTCAAGGGATCCGTATTCCCGCCGTTCAACTTCATGGTGATTAAAGGCCTTGAGAAATACCAGCACTACGGTTTTGCCCGTGAATGTGCAATCCGCCACATGTACTACATTCTTGAGGGACTCAGTCCGCTGAATACAAAGCTGAAGGGTGATCTGTTCGAGGCATATCTACCTACAAAAGAGGGTCCCGCACAGTTACGTGGAGACTCAAGCTTCCCCCGCAAGCGTTTCCTTCATTTCATAGGACTTTCAACTATCGCAATAATGATAGAGAACATCATCGGACTTAACATAAGCCTTCCGCGTAAAACGGTAGACTGGGTAATTCCGAACCTTGAGATAATGGGAATTGAAAAGCTGTCCCTGAAGCGCAACCTGATTACGATTTTGAGCAACAAAAGCTCACGTGGATGGGAAATCCAGATGGAAAGCGAGAAGCTCTATTACTTTACGATCAATATCCTTGACCAGAAGAAAAAGACGCTCCCGATTCCGTCCGGAAAATGCTCTATGCTGATCGACAAGCTGTAGTAAAAGAAAATTGTCACACGGATTCGAAATGCCTACGGCATATCTTTAAAGTGAAAGTCTGTCTCCAAACAATTGCACTCTAATATTGCCGAAGGCCCGACAACACATGGAACTAATTTCTATTTGCCTAGAACCTGATTTACTGTATCCTCATTGATTTCTGAATCAAATATTGTAATCCGCTTATACAGGGTTTTGTACTCCTCATTCTTTTTCTTTACATTTGATCCACCATCTATGCATTCCATTATAGTTACAAAATAATCTCCGGAAACAAAAGTATATCCTTTGGTTTCTACAATTTTGGTTTCGTCATTAAGATAAAGATTACTGTTTATCTTATAATCCCAAGCAATGTAT
>JAGCYQ010000021.1 GCA_017960765.1 Treponema sp. | reverse complement strand
GTATTCATCTATTTCAGCAATGACATGAAGAAGCAGGTCCTGAAAAAGATTGCGGAAGAATCCCTTGCTCCGGACGGTTATCTTTTTGTCTCCATGAACGAGGTTGCGGTTTTGGATTCCCTTTTGCTTCCTGAATGTCTTGAACAGGTTGTAGACGGCAAGGTTTTTTATTTTCATAAGAAGGCGGAAAAATGAAAGTATCAGAGGAAACTTTACAATGCTACTTGGATGAAACAAGACAGCTCATCGGCAAGATTAATAAGGCTCCCAAAAAATATTCCGAAATCCTCAAATACCTGAGCATGACAAAGGATAACTCAAAGATTCTTGGGTTTTCATCCGTTTACAACCTCTATAAGGCAATCGAAGACATTTACAAGGCCCTGTGTGACGACAAGATTGTTTTTTCGGAAAACCTTGAGCGGCTTTTGAAAATTGTCTGTGATAAAATATCAGAATGCTGCAACCTTATTCAAAACGAATCTCCCGACTATGATGACATCGATGTGCGTCCCTACCTTTTGTATTGTGATAAAGCCGTAGCCGGAGAAATTTTTGATCCCTCCCATTTGGTTAAGAGTAATGAAAGTGACAGATGGCTTGCAGAAAAACTAAAGAATGCCCGTGCCCGCAGTAAAGAAATAAAAGGCAATGTAAACCAAATCGTAAGGGTTCCGTCAGAAAAAATCACCGAGATAGTGAACCTTCAGGAAGAGATGATTGCAAGAACCTACATCATTGACAATCAGATTGCCATGCTGAAGAACGCCATCGCCGACAAGGACATACACTCCATCAACGAGACCTACAAGCTTTTGGCGGGTGACGCCCAGAACCTTCAGAACTCGCTTTTGATTGCGCATGAAAACCTCATGGCTTTGATGCAGGACGACGCGTTTATCAAGAACCATCAGAAGCTGTATGGTTTCTTTGTAGCTGCCAACGGAAAGAAATACCTCATCCCATCGGAATTCATTCATGACGTTATCTGTGAAACTCCCTTGAATTATGAGACGATTCAGGGACAGAAAATTGTAAAGTATGTTGTTGAAAGTGAATCAGGTCAGGAGGAAGACAAGGTTGTGGAAAACATTCCCGTTTATTACCTTTCGTCTTTGCTTCCGGGACATGCGGCTGTAAACCGAAACATCACCGACACTATTTTGATTGTGGATTATCAGTCCCAGAGAATTGGAATCATCGTTGAAAGCGTAATGAAATTTGCGTCTGTAATAAAAAAGAGCATGCCCTATGCTTTCAATAATTTTGCCTCAGTTGAAGGAATTGCCTTTGACGAAAAGTATGACATGATTCCGATACTTCATGTTCCGGACATAATGAAACGTTTCCGTTCTTTGCGCGGTTATGACGTAAAGAAATACGAGGCCCTTACCAAAAAGCATGTTAACAGAATTTTAATCGTTGATGATTCGGAGACTACAAGGCAGATAGAAAAGACGATACTTCTTTCAAATAATTTCCTTGTGGAGGAAGCCATCGACGGAATCCATGCGATTGAAATGATGAAGCAAAAGCAGTTTGATTTGATTCTGTGTGATGATGAAATGCCCCGTATGAACGGTGACATCCTTTTGGACAATATCCGACGTATGGACAACTACAAGAATATTCCCGTGATTGCAATGGCAGACAGACCCTTGGCAAAAGCCGATGCCTTTGTAAGCAAATCAGATTTTTCCAGAGAGACACTGATACAAACTCTAAAAAGGAGCTTAGAGAATGAGTGAGAAAATCATAGTTTTGGAACCTTCAGCGACTACGCAGTCAAGGATAGCTTCGGCACTCACGAAAACCGTTTACGAAACTTCTTTTGAAACAAACGGCCTTTAGCTTTTAATTTCAATGTATAACACCCGTCCATCGCTTGTACTGATAAATGCAAGATGTATGAATCCAAAAAGCAGTGAAATCGTCCGTCTTATAAAGAGTGTTGACCGTCTTAAAAAAATACCTGTGGGAGTCTACACGACAAGCGACTTTTCCTTTGAGTCTCACTACATGAGGAACACTGGCGCAGACCTTTTCCTTCATCTGGAAGCTGAAACTCTTGTGGGAAACCTTGATTCACTTTTGGACATGGCAAGGAAGAACAAGCTGGCGGTTCCCATGGAAAGCGACATAATGAAAAGCGGCATTGCGGAAAAAGTATTTGCATTCATGCCGGAACTTCCAGACATAGAAAATCTCTGCCGGGAATTCCTGTGCCTCCTTACAGAATTCTGTGAGGTGCCGGCCGTCTCCATTTTCTTAAACGATGAGGACGGTGCGAGCGGCTATTACATCTGTTCAAATAATTTCACGGATGCAGAAAAGACTGAGTTTTTAAAAGTCTGTGAAACCGATTTTGACGAGGCCATTCCCTATACGAACATCCGCATGATTACTCCAAAACAGCTTGAGATGGAATTTGATTTGGATAAATACCATACGAGCAATATCCCCCTTTCTGCCTTCCAAAGGATTGTCCTGGTTGATTCAAGTCAAAAAAAAGTCGGAACCGTCAATGCAGTTCGAGAAGGAGCTTTTACATCGCATCAAGTTGACTTGCTGACTTTCTGTGTTGAGCTATTTAATCCGCTGGTGGAAAACGCGCTTTACCTTAAGACAAAACTCAAGTTTGAAAAGAACATCCGTAAGGCCTTCAGTAGGTTTGTCCCGTCACAGATTATCGATGAACTTGTAAAGAATGCGGATCAGTCCGACAAGGTTAACGTTGGTGAAAAACGCGATGTTGCGATTTTGTTCAGTGACATCCGTTCATTTACAAGCATAAGCGAGAGAAATAAACCGGAGACAATCGTTGCCTTC
>JAGCYQ010000001.1 GCA_017960765.1 Treponema sp. | reverse complement strand
TCCCTTGGCACCGGCCTTTACACCAAGCTCTGCGATTTTCTCAAGTGAAAGTGTCGTAACCTGGAAAATCTCACCTGCACCTTCTGCGTCGGAACAGGTAATCTCGGGTGTGGTGATGTATACGAATCCGCGTTCCTGGAAGAATGTGTGGAGTGCGATTGCCATCTGGCTGCGAAGGCGGAACATGGCACCGAATGTATTTGTTCTTGCACGAAGATGAGCGTTTTCCCTGAGGTATTCCATGCTCATGTTTTTCTTCTGAAGCGGATATTCCTCTGCAGGGCATTTTCCCAGGACAGTAAGTTTTTCCAGAGTAACCTCAACTGCCTGACCACTGGCCGGAGAAGGAATCAATTTTCCCTCGGCACGCAAAGAAGCACCTGTTCCCAATTCCTTAAGGGCTTCCTCTACTGCAGCGGCATCAGCGGCACCCGGATTGGTCCTGTCATATGTGAGCTGAATTGAAGCAAAACAGCTTCCGTCATTAACTTGAATAAACACTAGATTCTTGGAATCACGTTTTGTCCTGACCCAACCGCAAACTGTAACGGTCCTTCCATCGGGTTCAGATGTAAGCAAATCTTTAATCAATACTGGTTTCATTCCTTCATTCTATCGTTATTTCAACTTACAGTCAATTATTTAGCAATGCGGAAAGAGGAATTCACAGCAGGTCCAGGTATTCTTCTATGGCCCGCGTTAACTCGGTGTATATCAGGTCGGAATAGGACAAGGCCTTTAATTCGGGGGATTCGGGGAGGTTTTTGGCCAGTTCCTTGAGCTGACGTTCAGTGGGGAAAACAAGAGATGCGGCATCTTTTGCATCGGAGCTGAGTATCTGTGAGTCTATGCGGCTAAGCTCTGAGTTGACCTCAGGGATTTTAAGGCGGTCCTGCATTCCCTTCTTGCAAAGAGTACGACCTTTTTTTGCAAGGTCCCTCAGCTTCTGGAGCCTTGACTTGAATGAATTCAGGACAACCTGATATGACTCTGCATTTTTCTGCTCTTCCTGACTCTGGATCCTCTGCTTTTGGGCACGGATAAAGAAGCCCTCTTTCTCACGTTCCATTGGAGGCATGGAAAGGATCTCACTTACATCCGATTTTCTTATTCCCTTGATTGCAAGGCTTTGCGGTGTAAGCGTAAATGTCTCCTGCCCGTTCAGAATTGCAGTGGCACATGAGTTCTCAAACCACCAGGAGAAGATTGACATGCGCTCATCGGTAAGCATCTCGTTTCCGTTGTAGTCAATTCCTTTTTTGGGACATGCAGAGAACAGGGCGTTGACTCCATCGCTTTCTGCAGTGCTGGTCCTCTTTGACTGACGGTGACTTCTTTCCTCAAACTGGGAGCCTTTTATATGAGTCTGTTTTCCGGGAAATCCAAGGTCCATTCCGGCAAGATATATTTTCTTTGCCCCGCACTTTCTTGCAAAATCCCATGCAGTAGTAGCAACACTTCCGCCGGCACCAAGGGCACCTTTCTGGCCAAGCCTGCGCTCAAAATACTGACCGATGGGGAAAAGTGAGGAACAAAGGACAATCTCCCTGCAGCTGAAGCGGAACACGGAAGGCCACACTGCACTCTCCGCAATCAGGACAGAAGTCGCTGATGAAAGGAATTCAATATGTCTTGCACAGGCATACTGGGGATCAACAAGCACTATGAAATCAGGCTCCACACCCGCATTAAGGCATGCACGGAGGGCTGTATCAACACAGATCAGGACCGCACGTTTTTTCAATTCCGTAAGATGAGGAAGAATTGTCTCCAGACTGGGACCTGCCGCAAGAACCACAAAGGGAACCGTACTCGGTGCAATTCCAAAATAATCCTTTACACCGCCGAGACTTGCAAGGTACGGAAGATTCTTACAGCTGTTCCTCAACCACAGGCGCGAGAATTTCTCCAGCGTATTTGTGTTGACCTGATTCTTCTGGCTGTCACGGGAAACTGCAGAACGCACTTCCTCAAAG
This sequence comes from Treponema sp., assembly GCA_017960765.1. GTDB lineage: Bacteria > Spirochaetota > Spirochaetia > Treponematales > Treponemataceae > Treponema_D. Next base: position 25,073 of record JAGCYQ010000001.1, on the reverse strand, counting down.
TATTCCTTGTCGTGGGAAACCCATGCCGCATTGGAGAAGACATGCATGTCCTTTGAGTTATGGGGGCGTATCAGGGCAGAAGCAGTCTGAACATCCGCATTGACGGCAAAGACAAGATCCTGATGCTCAAGTACAGGCTGCCAGTCCAGTGTGGCAAAAGCGGCAAACAGAAAGACAGGATCATCCTCAACAATAATCAGGGCTGCTGAATGATTTTTTCTTGCAAAGGCCACAGGTGCATACCCAAGACCAAAGCCCAGGAACACGGCCGCAGGACAGTCAACAGGGCATGATGAGACAAGCTGATCTGCCTCACGCTCCGGATTGTATTTTGAATGAAGCATGATTCCGTTGTAGCTTGCACTTACCATTCCGTTTTTTGTCTCAACGTACTCAAGGGGGACATCCAGTTCTCCGTCCTCGAATTTATTTATCTGAGGCATAAGCATCTGATAAAGCTCTGGGAAACGTTTTTGAAACAGAGAGATGTTTTTATTCCAGGTAGAGTTCAATTGTCATGTTCTCCGTAAGCGGTGTTCCCGGATCCGGACTCTGTGCCCTGACCCAGCCTTCTCCATGGAATATGAATGAGATGTTGCTGTCGTTTTCGATAAGCGGAAGAATGTCGCGTTTTGGTCTTCCCGTAAAATTGGGGACTGTTCCGTTCATCGTTATCGGTGTATTCTCGGTGATTGAGACCATGCCTGAGTGCTCCAGTGCGGGTGCTCCCTCGCGTGTCATTCCCAGGTGGTCGATTATCTCATCAGCTGCCAGACGGATTACAGGGGCTACGATACGGCCAGCATAGGTCTCGCCCTTTGCCTTTTCAATAACGATGTAGAGGACAATCTGAGGGTCTTCTATCGGGAAAATCGCCATACAGTTTGAGATAAAGTCAGTGTCGCTGTAGACTCCGTTTACCGCCATCTGTGCAGTACCTGTCTTTACACCGATGGATATGTCTCCCAAGGCCGCCTTGGTTCCCGTTCCCTTTTCCGCTGTAGTCTCCATGCAGCTAAGGATGTATCTTGCGGTTGAGCTTTTCAGGACACGGTTACCATACTCAGGAGTGTGCATGTACTCAATGTTGCCGTCCTTGTCCGTAATCTTCTTGATGAACGAAAGCTTGAGCGGAAGGCCGTCGTTTGCAATCACACCGGCAGCCTGAACCATCTGAAGCGCCGTAACCATAAGCTCCTGACCGATGGACATGGTTGCCTTTGTACGTGCGGACCAGCTTGCATCAGTGGGGCTTTTTACAAAACCGTCCTCCTCATAGGAAAGCTCAACACCGGTAACAGAGCCGAAGCCGAACTTGTGTATGTATGACAGGAACTGGTCGGTGGGCAGAAGGTCGCTCATCTGAGCAAACACATCGTTGCAGGAAAGCTCCAGAGCACCGCGTACAGTCTGGTATCCGTGGTGGTCAAGACAGTGGATTGTTATGGTTTCGTTTAATCCTGTGGTCCTTGTGTAAAGTCCGTCGCACAGGAAGGAAGTGTCGGTGGTTATTACCCCTGAGTCAAGGTAAGATGCGGCCGTAAAAATCTTGAATACGCTGCCTGGCTCATAGCTGTATACTGCGGGACGGTCGATTTTCTGGGCATCCGTCGCACTTGAATAGTCGTTCAGGTTTACGGATGGAAGGCTTATGTACGAAAGAATTTCCCCTGACTTTGCATCACACGCAATCAGCATGAAGCTTTCCGCCTGTGTTTCCGCCATGGAATCCTTGGCAATCTTCTCCAGCTTGTACTGAAGGTTTGCGTCTATCGTAAGGAAAATGTTCTTTCCGTAGACTGTCGTGCCTGGTTCAGCCTCGTTTATGTCTGGACTAAGGAGTTTCTGCTGGCTTAATTCAATTCCGCTCAAGCCCTTTTCCTCGGTGCCCATGTAGCCTATCAGCTGGCTCGCAAGGTCGTTCATCGGATAGACACGCCACGGTATCGCATCAAAACGGCAGAAAACAGACCAGTCATTCTGCTTGGCAAGCTCATAAAGCTCGTCATACTGATCCTGGGTGATTTTCTTCTTGATGAAGGTAAACTGGGAATCCTTCTTGCTTTCGATTATTGAAACGATCTCTTCAGCAGGCATCTCAAGGACAGGTGCCATGACAGCCGCAAAAGATTCCGGGTTGGTAATCATCTTTGGGGTGACACCGAAATGATAGAATCTGGTCGGAACCGCTACAGGTTTTCCGTTCCTGTCAACTATGGATCCGCGTTCAACTGTTGGTGCAGAAGGTGCTATCGGAGTCTGAGTTTGTACAGAGAGCTTAGAATACGTAATGAATATAAGAACAAGAGCCAGAACAGAGAGAACAAGAAAAACAATCACTCTCCCTTTCTTTAAGTACCCGTTTACCTGCATATTATTCTACCCAAAATGTTTTTCTCCGGAACAAAACCATAGTCTCTTGAATCAATTGATTTTGACTCGTTATCACCTATCGCAAGGATTGTCCCGTCAGGAACCAGGCTGTTTCCCACCAAAAGGTGATACTGCAGGGCCGTAAGAGAATAAGTCTTTCCACCCACATGCAGATTATACCCCGAATCAAAAGAATATTCCAGTGGCATGCTTGAAATTGCTACACAGCGCTTGACAACAAGGTTCCCCTCCATCATGTAGACCACGGCATCCCCGACTTTAGGCCTGCTCCAGCTTAAAAACTGCCTGTCACCAAAGGGAACATCCAGTCCGTATGCGAGTTTATTCATGCAGACAGAGCTTCCGTCCTTAAATGCCGGCTCCATGGAAACTCCCTCCACTTTCAATATGTCAATTACAAAAAATTTAAGGAAAACACCTGTTATTACGCCCCAAAAAAGCCCAAATAAAACATATTTTTTAAGAAAAGGTTTCATATTTTTACCTGTTATCCTCGGAAATATTCTAATATGGAAAGAAAAGAATGTCGATACATATAATATGGAAATCATAAATTATACAGAAAAAAATACATATCATAATTCTATCGGTCTGAAAAAGTTCTTTGTGGGGATAAAAAGACGCAGACCTTTATATAAAACCTACGAGACAACGACTTTTACACTTCCAAGGCATTTTACAGTAAAAAATGCATTTCTTACTGCAAAATCATACTTCCAGATCGGTACCCGCAAGCTGATCTCGTTGATTCCGTTCATGTGGATTATTCCGGCAGCAGTCGCCTCAGTTTATATCCCGGTAAAGGTAGTTGACACAATCTCTTACCGTGAAAGCTTTGCAACAGGTATTTCCCTGGTAAACGAGGACATCAACGCCGCCAATTTCCTGGACAATGCCCTTGAGCTTTTTGCCATGAGCAACGATGCATTCTCTGACGCCTCCGGAAACGTCCTGGATGAGGAAGGAAATGCAGTTGTTCCTGTTGTCTCTTACATGCAGCCTGTTTCTTTCCAGAACTATACTGTACGCTCAAATGATACAGTCGGTGGAATCTGCTATAAGTTCGGACTCTCCAAGATTGACACAATCATCGGCGTAAACAACATCGGTAACGTACGTGACCTGCGCGTGGGTCAGAAACTCCGCATCCCATCACGTGACGGCCTTATCCATTCTGTAACTTCAGGTGATACTCTTGAAAAACTCGCCACAAAGTTCTCTGTAAGCATCGCCGACCTTCTTGACGTAAATGACCTTTCAAGCTCAACCCTGAGCATAGGACAGGAAATCTTTATTCCTGGTGCACGTCTTGACAGCGATACACTTGAGCGTGCCATGGGAGAGGTTTTCCGCTATCCAATCACAGCATCATGGCGCCTTACATCAAAATTCGGCTCCAGAATCGACCCGATCTCAGGCGTAAGGAAGAACCACACTGGAATCGACATGGCATGTCCGACTGGAACCGCAATCAAGGCCGCTATGACCGGAACCGTTGCATTCACAGGCTACAACAATACCTACGGCTATTACGTAATCATAAACCACCATGACAATTATCAGACACTGTATGCCCACATGAGCAAGATCCTTACAAAGAAAGGCGACAGGGTATCACAGGGCGACAAGATAGGTCTTGTAGGTTCAACAGGATATTCAACAGGACCTCACCTGCACTTTACGGTTTATAAGAACGGAAACCTGGTGGATCCACAGACGCTCCTTAAATAACTTCCGTTTAAAGGGAGGATGAATGAAAAAAAATCCGGCATTTGTTCTTTTTACGGCTATTCAACTTACGGCAGTGTTTTCTGGTCATTCACAGACGGCTGCCGTTAATTCATTTACACCGCTTGACATCGACAAAGACAACAGAATCCTCTTTAACATATCAGAAGGGCTAAGCTCCTCCACTCCTTTTGACTCATTATTCCTGACAGATATAGAGGAAAAGCCATCCGACGCAATGCCTTCCATGCTCACTGCATATCCTGAGCAGATGGAGATGCTTGACGGAAATTCCACGGTTCAGATCAGGAACAGATACGGAAACGCCAGGTTCAACACAAAGAAGAACTCAGTTGAATGGTCAATGAACCAGGAGAAAATGTCCTCTGCATACTCACACACGCCACCTGCCTCTGCAAGTCCTGACGGAAAATGGCTCTGCGTCCTCCGTCCCACAGAAAATGCAAGTGCGGTGATAATCCTTCAGAACACGGCAAACGGAAAGGAAATTGTCCTGTCTGAAATATGCGAGAATGAATACGACAAGATTCCCGTAAAATGGGCTCCTGACTCAAAAACTGTCCTGTACGAGAAAAACAATGTCGTCTATTTTGCCACACCTGACTCAATGTTCCGCTCAGTAGGTCTTTCCGAGGAAATGCGGGTCATCGGAAGCGGCTCAATCAACTGTGTAAGCTGGACAAATGACAAGAACATTCTTTATGTGCATGATGACATAATCTATAAAATCTATGAGAACGAGCTATACAACCGTGCAATGTATGCTCCTCTTGTGGGATACGGAACTATTATCGCACGCCTGCCCTATCTGTTTGACTCTCAGAAAGACAAGCTTTACTCTGCCCAGGACGGAAAGAGCTTTGTGACGGTCAACGGTCAGAACATCGTAACGTATTTTTCCTGCGGGCAACAGGGCTTCTATTTTGCCAATGTCAATGCAATGTTCCTCATTCCTGCAAACGACGGCTCTGTGGTTGACTCCACAGTTTTCTGGACATCGGATAAAAAGCCGGTTCTTTGGGTAGAGAGCATGGAATATGAGAACGGCGGTAAAATCTGCCATGCATATTCAATTGACAAAAACCCTAGCCTCAGGGTACAGGTCAAGAACGCAGGCCTCCCGAAAGTTTCTCCAGACGGCAAGAAAATCGCATTTGCCTTTGACACAGGATTCTCTGTCTATGATATTTCAAGCTGGAAAAAGACTGCAGGATATGACGCACAGAAAATAAGCTCATTCTGCTGGAAGAATTCCTCCACAATTATCCTTGGGGGCAGCAAAAGAATAACAGAATGGAACATCTCCAATTCAAGGGAAAACTTCCTGTTCCTGTCCTCGGCCCAGAGTGCATGCTTTGCAGACGACAAGGTCCTTGCATCAGACGGAAATAAATGGTACGAGTATGTCCCGGAAACCTGCACATGGAGAGAAACTGCTTCTACCGGCAAAAAACAAAGCCAGACTGTAACTAACGGACGCTACAGGGCATACAGCACAAGCACTTCCATAAACATCCGCGCTCTCTCAGGCAACATGCAGACATATCCTCTTTTTGCCTATGATGCCCAGACAAAGAAAGCCGCAAAAAAAATCGCCATCGTATTTGACGCTATGGAAAACGCAGACGGTCTTGCAAAGGTTTTATCAGACATAAACAAATTCGGAATCAAGACAACCTTCTTTATAAACGGTGAATTCATAAGACGTTATCCTCTTGAGACAAAACAGCTTGCATCCACCGGAATTGAATGTGCATCGAGCTTCTACTCAAGTGCAGACCTGCTTTCTCCGGCATTCAGGATTGACGAGTCATTTATCAAACGCGGACTTGCCAGAAACGAGGATGAATTCCTTGCGGCAACAGGAAAAGAATTATCGCTCCTGTGGCATGCCCCTGATTACAAGGACAACGAGATGATGCGTAAGGCAGGAAATGAAAGCGGCTACACCTATGTTGATGCAAGTCCTGTAAACGTGTCGGAATCCTCAAGCTCAATAATCGAGGATGTGGTGTCATCACTTAAGAACGGAAAGATAATCTCCATCACAATCGGTAAAAACACAGGAAATGAAAACACTTACCTCACCGAGCATCTGGACCTGCTCCTGAGCACAATCCTCAATGCCGGCTGGGAAATCTGTCCTGTACAGGAATTACTGCCCTGAGTCTTTTTTCAGGAATTTCTTGATAAGTGAATATTCAATAGAACCTAAGAAACGCGTAAATATGTTTCCCTTCTCAACGTCACGGTCTGCAACCAGTGGAATCTCCCTGAGAGTCTTGCCGCTCAGCTTGTATTCAATCTTACCGTAGACCTGTCCGCGCTCAACCTCTCCATACAGGACATCAGGAACAGTTGCCCATGCTTTTACCGCAGATGCAGATTCCGTCGGAGAATTACCGAAGATAAACGGCACTGTAAGAGATTCATCATAAAGAGGAATCAGACGCACGGATTTTTTGTCACCGCCAAGAACACCGACAGTAAACTCATGCGGGTTTTCTGCCATGTCAGAGGTATAGTCAGCAAAATTAGAGAAAGCGTAATCAAACAGGGCCTTGTTATCCTGTACACGGTATTTGTTTCCTTCTGCAGTTGATGAGCCAGGTCCCTGCATTGTTACAGAAAGAAAACGTGTTCCGTTCTGTTCCGCTGTAACTGTGATGTTGTAGCCGCTCTCGTAGATGAATCCTGTCTTAAGGCCGTCGCATCCCTGAATCGTATCAAGCAGGCGGTTTGTGTTCATCTGCTTTACGCTGTTATAGCTCGGCGTGTTCTGAAGATGATCAGGAAGATTGTGCCTCTGAGGATATGTAATTGAAGGCTGGGAATGATAAAGCTCCAGTGTCTCAGGATAATTGTTTACATATTGACGTGCGAATGTAGCAAACTCTCGGGCGCTTGTAAGGTTAAGCTCACTGTAACCGCTGGACTCAACAAAATGAGTTTTGGTTAATCCCATGTCAGATACAACTTTATTCATGCGCTCAACAAATTCGTCCATGTTGCTGCATACATAATTTGCAACTGCAATCGAGGCATCATTTCCACTGGCAATCGCAAGTCCAAGAAGAAGCTCCCTCAAAGTAACGTGCTGACCTTCATCAAGATACATTCTGGAAGCATCAGATGGAAGATTACGTGCCCATGACTCCGGCGGGAGAGGAACCTCATCATCAAGTGCAACGGTTCCTTCTGAAATGGCCTTGTAGACAACATACATCTCCACAAGCTTGGTCATGGATGCCGGCGGTATTTCCTCGTCTGCATTTTTCTCATACAGGATGCTGCCTGTACGCGTGTCAATCAGGATTGCACTGCCGCACTTTAAGGATGGCGGATCCACCTTGACGGAATAAGGAAGAGGCTTAATCTCAATTGAAGTTCTTTCAGGATAAGCAGAATCAAGATAATCATTCAGCTGACTGTTCTCCTCCGCACTGAGCGAGGCAATTTCTCCAGGATGAACCGCATTTTTTGCGCCGGTATAAATCACAGCGGAAAAAGCTGCCAGTACAGCAAGGACAATCACTACTACAATTATAATGCGACCAGATTTTTTCATTTTATTCCCCTAGTTTGTTTTAGAAGACAGATTCCTTAAAAGCAAATCCGCCAGAGTAATCGCCGTCATCGCCTGAACAACAGGAACAATGCGCGGACATAGACAGACATCATGCCTTCCTTCTATTAAAATATCACAGTCATGCAGCGACACATCAACTGTTTTCTGTTTTATGAAAATGCTCGGAACAGGTTTAACGGCCACACGGAAGACTATATCATCACCGCGAGTAATTCCGCCAAGTATACCGCCTGCATTATTGCTTGTAAAAACTCCGCCCTCACGCATAGGATCATTGTTCTGTGAGCCTGTCAGGTCAGATGAGTCAAATCCCGCACCGAACTCTATTCCTTTTATTGCACCGATAGAAAGCATGGCCTGAGCCAGAAGCGCATCAGCCTTGTCAAATACAGGCTCTCCAAGTCCAGCAGGCACACCGCTCACGACACATTCAACTATTCCACCTGCAGAATCACCCTTGCCCCTAAGCTCATTTATTTTCTGTGACATAAGTTCTGCGGCCTCGTTATCAGGAGCACGCATAGGATTCTGTTCAATTTCATCAAGGTTGATTTTATTGCAAGAGATTCTCGCAGCACGTTTTGTATATGCAGTTATTTTTATTCCGTATTGTGAAAGCAGCATCATGGCAACGGCACCGGATGCAACACGAGCGCATGTCTCCCTTCCGCTGGACCTTCCGCCGCCACGGTAATCACGTATGCCGTATTTCTGCATGTAAGTGTAATCTGCATGTCCCGGCCTGAATGTATCTTTAATTGAAGAATAATCCTTGGATATCTGGCTTGTATTCTGGACGATTATCGCAATCGGTGTACCTGTTGTCTTTCCCTCAAACACACCGCTAAGTACCAGTGCCTTGTCAGCCTCGCTTCTTGCAGTGACAGCCACGTTATGACTTGCACCGGGCTTACGCATGTCCATCATCCTCTGCAAAAAATCCTGATCAAAATCTATACCGGCCGGGCAGCCGTCTATAACACAGCCAAGAGCTTCCCCATGACTTTCGCCAAAAGTCGTTACGCGAAAAACCTGCCCAAAAGAATTACCTGCCATAAAAACCTCAGTTCCACATTCTACAGAATTTTAACGTACTTTGTCCATCAGTTCCACACGGCTATGTACGTTCAGCTTGCGGAAAATCTTCTTGTTGTGGGATGCAACAGTCGCCGGAGAAATGTTAAGGGCATCGGCAATCTCCTTGTCGCTTTTTCCATGACTTATCAAGATTGCAATCTGCTGCTCGCGTGAAGAAAGCCCAGAGTCTATGAAAATCGAAGTCTGTGCATTGGTCAAGGTAAGGTTTCCCATCACCGGAGTCTGAACCTGCATGTACTCCTGCTGTGGAGAGGCATTCATCTGACCACGTACGGCCTTGTCAATCTGAGACAGAATTGAATGCTGAATTTTATTTGACAGTGAGATAATCATATAAATTGTTTTATAAATCTCGTTTTTTGAATATGGACGGATAAGACAGTCAACCACACCACGACGCAAAAGCTCTTCCCTTTTTCCGCTATCCATCGGAGAAAGCATGAATACAAACGGTATGTCCCTTGTGTTCTCGTCATCGGAGCATTTCCTGAACAGCTCACGTCCGTTCATGAGGGGAAGGTTATAGTTGCAGAAAATTACGTCAGGCTTGGGGCTGTCCGCGCTATGAAGATAATTCCATGCCTCCACACCTGATGCGGTGGTTTTGATTATGCACTGGCCGTTCAGGATATCCTCCCAGAAACGTTTTGAGACAATGCTTTCCTCCACCAAAAGTATGACAAGAGTTTTACCAAGCTCCGAGAATATGCTGTCCACAACTGGAACCGGAACACTGGAGTTATTAAGCTCTTTTTGAGTCTCTGATTCAAACAGGGTCTGGACACTGACAGGCTCCTTATTAAAGGCCTCGTCTACCTCGGAGAATCTCATGGTCATGGTAATCGTGTATGACCTGCTGTTTTTTGTGTAGCCGAATGTTCCTTCATAAACCTGAAGCGCCTTTATGACAAGACGGAATCCTATTGACTCAGAAAGATATTCGTTTTTCCGCTTATGATAAAAGTCCTGGGATTCATCGAAAATCATAGCCATGTATTGCTCATCATCCTGATCAACACTGAATTTCGTCTTTAACGTAACGACATTCTCTTTCTGGGACAGAGCAAAATCAATAGTGCCGTTCTTTTTGCTGCACCTGACCACAGTCAGCATGAAATTACTGAATATCATTTCCAGGATATTCCTGTTTGCCCTTACGACATATTCCTCATCAACAGCATCAGAAATGGAAATCCCTATATCCTTTCTTATTGCAGATGAGCGTATGATGTCAACACAGCTTTCAAAAAACGAAGACAGCAGAAGAGGTGTATTAAGCGGATTAGTTTTTGTACCGAAAATCAGCATCGCATTCAGGTAATCAATTGACTGCACCGAAGACCTTTCTATTACTCCGTATATTTCCTTTATGGAGTCATTCTCCGTTTTAAGCTGAGGGAGCTGGATTGCATTATGAATCAGGTTTGATACTGTAAGAAGCTGGCTTGTCATTGCAAAGAAAAGACTTCTTTCATTATAAATCTCTGTTTCTTTTTCTGCTGCCTTTACGATAACTGTTTTCATGCGGTTGAATCTGCTTCCGAATTTCTTGAATGTTCCGTAAAGCGCAGGTACGGTCATCAGGAAAAAACACAGGTCAAAATAATAATTGTCATAGTCACTCAGGTTCAGCAGAGTAACTTTATTGAAGAAAAGCCTGACTAAAAACAGCAGCTGCATTCCACCGACAATTATCATGACCGGAATAAAAAAGCGAAGTATATAGAACGACTCTGAATGCCTGCTCTTGCGGTTAAGGAACAGCATGACCAGAAACAGAATGCAGTTCACCATCATTGCGATATTGAACATCATGAAGACCACATAAGGTGAGCTAAGGAATATTGTCAGCACATAGCAGATGATGCTCATGGAGATCATAAAGCAGACAACACTTTTCCCGTTTATATCCGAATTGACCTCACGGATTATCCCGACAAGCAGCAAAGTGGACAATACAAAAAAGCCGGTTGTAAAAAAATAAACCAGACGTGACGAATTATTCAGCAGAGAAACCTGATTCCACAGATAGACCGGTCCTATTCCTTTTAACTGAAGTATCCACAGGAACATGAACATTGCAGAAACAGAAAGCAGCCTGTAAATGGATTCCTTGCAGAAAATGCCGTACGCCAGAAGGATTACCGTGACCAGAAAACAGATAACCACAAGCGTGAAATTAACGGCAGAATGAACAGTCAGGGAATTGTGGAATTCTCTCTTTGACAGAAGCTTCAGCTCGACCGGTGCTCCTATGGTGGACACAAGCTTTACACGCAGATTGTGATATGTATTTGAGGAAAGCTCTGCCTCACTTATCTGGACTATCAGGTCCCTGAACGGATCGGACATCTGTTTCCTCCTGATTCCACGGCCTGTCCTGCCTAGCAAATGCCATCCATAGGATTTCTTTATGTATACCTCAGCCAGGTCAATATGCTTGTTTCCGAATGTCAGATACAGATCCGACTCATTATTGATGTACCTGTCCAAAAATGAAATGTCCAGCCAGATTACGCCATTGTAAAAACCGGGATAAAAGCTGGGAGACACGGAGGTTAACTGAATGTCATCCAGGTCTTCGCAGTTAAGCGACAGCTCCTCGTCCATGCAATAGGATACGCTTATCGGGATGCTTTTACTGATCTCATCCTCAACGGCCTCTATCTTCAGGTCCTTAATAGGGTTCTTTATGTAGTTTTTCTCAGAAAACAGGGAAAATGTGCCCATAAAAAGCAAAAACAGCGTAAAAAGTCTTTTTCCAGTCATATTTTTTATTATAACTGCTAAAACTGAAAAAGAAAAGGGTAAAATACCATATTAATGGGGGTAATATACCATATTTTGGGTAGTTTTTGACGGTTGCGGTACCACAAATGTGGTAGTACCATCTGATTAAGTTCTTAACGAGAGAGAATGAATATATAAAGGGAAGAGTCAACCGGCTACAAGACATCTGGTGGGAATTGATATTGTCCCAGTTGAAAAAGCATCGGAGAGTGCTTCAGCTACAAAATATCAAGTTAAAAAAACTCTTTTTTCATGCGACACTCAGTTTTCTGGGTGTCTTTTTTTTGCCTTTTTTTCAGGGTCTTTTCTTTTAATCTACAATCATATATACTGTATCAAGAATTGTATCGAATTTCCATAGGGGTAGAATATGACTGACAGCAAGATTGTAGTTTTAGATTTCGGTTCACAATATGCACATTTGATTGCAAAGAGACTTCGCATGATGGGCTATTACTCAGAGATAGCGTTGCCATCAGCAGACGTTAGCCAGATGGAGAACGTAAAGGGCATAATCCTCAGCGGTGGCCCTGCATCTGTTTACGAGTCGGATATCCCGGAATTCAACAGTAAAAATCTTGAGCTTTCAGTTCCCGTTCTTGGACTGTGCTACGGTCATCATATTATGGCGACAAGTTACGGCGGCAAAGTTGAGAAAGCAGAGATCGGTGAATTCGGATTTGCACAGCTTAACAAGACCGAGGCAGGAAAAAGTTCCCCCCTCCTGAAAGGTGTAAGCGATTCAACACAGGTATGGATGAGCCACCAGGACGGCATCATGGAAATGCCTGAAGGATTTGAAGTAATAGGAACTACAAAGGACTGCCCTTACGCCGCAATTCAGAACCTGGAGAAAAAAAGGTTCAGCCTGCAATGCCATTGCGAGGTAAAGGACACACTTGAGGGCAACACCATATTCCAGAACTTTGCAGGAACCATCTGCGGTATGGAAAAGAACTGGGACGAGGATGCAGTACTCAAGCATATTATGGAAAGCATACGCGATCAGGCAAAAGACAGGAACGTGCTTCTTTTCTTAAGCGGCGGCGTAGACTCCACTGTTGCATTTGCCTTATTAAACAAGGCGCTTGGACAGGAAAGGGTTCTTGGGCTGCACATCGACAACGGCTTTATGCGCAAGAACGAGAGTGCCAACGTTGCACAGGCTTACAGGTCACACGGATTCAACAACTTTATCGTGGAAGACGCATCAGAATCATTCCTCAAGGCAGTATATCATCTTACAGACCCGCAGAAAAAGAGAATGGCTGTAGGAGAGAATTTCATCACAGTAAGAAACGAGGTCGTGGAGAAGCAGAAGCTTGATCCTGACAAATGGATGCTTGCACAGGGCACACTTTATCCGGACATCATCGAAAGCGGAGGAACAAAAAACTCCAGGGTCATCAAGACACACCACAACAGGGTAGACGGAATCCAGAAACTCATAGAGAAAGGCCTTATCATCGAGCCGTTAAAGGATCTTTACAAGGATGAGGTCAGGAGAATCGGTAAAAAAATCGGACTTGAGGACGACCTTGTAATGAGGCATCCGTTCCCGGGTCCTGGCTTAAGCATAAATGTACTTTGCTCAGACGGAAACATGAGCGACGAGGATAAGTCTGACTACGAGAAGGCAAACGAGGAAATCCAGGGCATCAAGCTGGACATGTTCTGCCAGGACTGCACAAAGGACCTTAAGCTTTCTGTACTCCCGGTACGCTCGGTCGGTGTTCAGGGGGATTACAGGACATACAGGTTTCCGTCCGTGCTGACATTTGCAGAGGAAGGCCAGGGTTTCCATCATGTCCCGGGTAAATGGTCAAAGCTGGAGGAAGCCGCATCTGCAATCACAAATGCTTCAACTTACATAAACAGGGCAATACTCAGGCTGTATCAGAATCCGAATGTCAAAATCAGCGACATGAAGCTTCAGGAAGGATATTGTGACAAAGCCCGCCTTGATCAGCTCAGGGAAGCCGACAACATCATGCTCACAGCCCTTCACAAAAACGGATGGTACGAGAAGATTTTCCAGCACCTTACAATCAACCTGCCCTACTCTTCCGCAAAGGATCACTGCAGCATAGTACTCAGGCCATTGTGCTCAGAGGATGTAATGACGGCACGTTTTGCACAGCTTCCACACGAAGACCTCCTTGCAATTACAAAGGAAATCGCAAAGCTTCCGTATGTGGATGCAATATTCTTTGACTTGACCAACAAACCCCCGGCAACATTCGGCTGGGAGTAAGATTATTGCTCAACCTGAGAAAGCAAATCGGTTAAAAGCGGGATAAGCTGCTTCTTACGGCTGACGATGTTCTGCATGTAATAGACATGCTCGTCCTGCTTAGGCAGATTGACCACCTGCTCAAAACTAGGATCACTTGCAAGGAACATCAATGAGCTTAGCTGTGTGATGTCTGTGACCAGAAGCGCATTGAACAGGTTGCCCGCTGATTTTCTGGCTGACTCAAGCTCATCAAGGAACTCCTGCTTACGCTTAAGTATCTCAGAAGTTGAATCAACCTCTATCTGGCTTACGGTGTATTTCAGCTTACCCTCGTTGTAATCCTTCATGTCCTGATTGATTACCTCAAGTGCCTTTCTGTTTCCTATATGGCTTCCGGAGCGTATTATGTCATTTCCAAGCGACTGAATGTCTATGTCAACAATGGTGCTCAGGTATTCCGCTGTAAGCACGTCGTATTCTGTTGTTGTGGCACTTTGAAGGATCAGCGTGTCGCTCAGTATACCGCACAGAAGCAGGGCCGCTATATGCTTTGGAATCGGGAGGCGGTTCTCGCGGAACATATTGCTGATGATTGTGCTTGTTGAACCCACAGGCTTGTTTATCAATGTAATAGGATAGCGTGTCGTAAAGGTGTTGATCCTGTGGTGGTCTATTATCTCCTGAATGACGTAGTGCTCGATTCCCTCCACGGCTTGATGAGGCTCATTGTGGTCCACAAGTATGACCTGAATGTTCGGCTCCTGAAGCAGGTCTGTCTCGGATATTATGCCGATTACCTTGTTGTCATCATCAACTACCGGAAGGCATCGGTTGGGGCTTTGTGCAAGCAGAGGACGGATTTTCTGAACAGTGTCATAGGCATGCACAGGCTGAATCGTCTTGTCCGCCATGTCAATGACCGGAGCAGAATATTCTATAAGCATTGCGGTTGTCATGGTTGAGTCATGTCCCACAAGCACGGATACCTTTTTCTGTTTTGCAAGCTCATGCAGTTCTTTTGGAAGAATGTAATCCTTTGTGATGATCAGGGCACGCACACCGAATTCAATGCACAGCTTCTGAATATCCTGGCGGTCACCGGTGATTACGATTATGTTCTCTGATTTATGCTCCTCAAGAAGCAGGCGGAAAGTCTCAACATCATCATCACCGACCATTATTGAACAGTTGAATTTCTCGTCAGGATTGAATTCAACAACAGGGGTGGCGTTAAGCGTACGCTCAATCAAATGAAGGCTTGCGGTAAAGATATCATTTCTTTTCGGGTTGAGTATCTTGACTGAATTGAGGGCAAAGGCATTGTAATTCAATATGCCCTTGTAATGTCCCTCTTCATCAACTATCGATATGACTGGCTCCCCGCTTTCCACGAGCTTGTCCATTGCGGTCCACAGAGAAGTTCCCTGATCAATAGTGCAGAAGCTGTCCCTCATGTAATATTCAGTCTTAGGCCTTAAATCCGGAATGTATTTCGGCGGTTCAATGTTAAAACGCCTGAAGACATATTCAGTCTGCGGAGAAAGATGTCCGGCACGCACAGCCATGTATTCCTTTTTTCCAAGCATGTGTTTAAGCTCGGCATAAGCAGTTGCAGCAACAATCGCATCAGTGTCAGGATTCCGATGCCCTATTATATAAACCTTCTTAACCATAATCTATTCCTTGCTCCTATTGTAATATTAAATAAAAAAATGGGCAATATGGATTTTTAGCTGATCTTATGCTAGAATGATTATAGAGGCATTTTAATGGACACAAAAAAAGAATCTTATGACCCGAAGAACATAAAGAACGATTTCCTTCTTACTTTTGAAGAGGGAACAGAAGATATACGAGTTTTTTCCGCACCCGCCAGAATCAACATCATCGGCGAGCATATCGACTACAATGGCGGAATGGTTTTTCCAGCAGCAATCAACCGCTACATCTACATGGCAATCCGAAAGAGGAATGACAATCAGATAGTCTATTACGACTGGAAGTACAAGGAAAGATTTGAATTCAATCTGGAAAATGATTTTGTCTACAATGCGGACAACTCATGGGCAAATTACCTCAATGGAATAATATCGCAGCTTCTAGCACGCGGGTATAAACTTTCATCAGGCTTTGAGCTTTTAATCGTCTCCAACATACCGGCCGGCGGTGGAATATCATCTTCCTCTGCATTTGAATGCTGTTTTGCAAGGGCACTTTGCGACACATACAGCATCAAGCTTGACGGAATTGAGATTGCAAAAATAGGCCAGATGAGCGAGCATTATTTCATGAACGTGAACTGCGGAATCATGGACCAGTTCATCATCTCAATGGCAAAGAAAAACACAGCCATCAAACTGAACTGTGCAAGCCTTGAATATGAATATGTCCCTCTTGTGCTTGGGGATTACAGTTTTGTCGTCATGAACTCAAACCAGGTACGCCGGCTCGCAGACAGCAAGTACAACGAACGCCGCAGTGAATGTGAAAAGGCACTTGAGATCCTTAAGGATTCCGGCATTCAGATAAAAGAACTGTGCGACATAAGCCCTGAAGAATGGTCAAGGAACAGGGCAAAAATCACGGATGAGGTCTTACTAAAACGCGTAAGCCATTGCGTGGAAGAAAACCAGAGGGTAAACGATGCTGTTGCCGCATTGAAGAACGGAGACCTTGCAGGACTTGGAAAACTCATGAACGCTTCCCATGCCTCACTCAAGAACGATTACGAGGTAACAGGAGCGGCCCTTGATGCACTTGCAGAGACAGCACAGAAACAGGACGGATGCCTTGGAGCAAGAATGACTGGTGCGGGATTCGGTGGATGTGCAATAGCGCTTGTCCACAATTCATGCACTGATGAATTCATAAGGAATGTCGCAGCTGAATATGAAAGGCAGATAGGTATAAAGGCAGATTTCTTTACATGTCAAAGCGGTGGTGGTGCAGAGGAATTAAAAATCTAAAAAAAGTTTGCGAAAAACCCCAAGACATATTATAATTTAAGAAACACACTATTAAGCGAGGTAACCATGAAAAGATTAAATTTTTCATTACTTTTGATTTCCTCTTTTTTATTTGCAGCAGCTGTTTTAACCGGATGTAAGAGGGAACCGACCCCAACACCATCAGAACCGGCTTATGAAGTTTCACTTTCTGACATTCATGTAAATGACCCAATTAGCATAACAAAAAACAGCATAGGTTTCAAAAAGCTGGTCTTTACTTACCCGACAAAAAATGTCGCAGGCGAAACTGTCAGGGCATCAGCAATCATGCTCATTCCTTCTTCAATTTATAATGCCGCTGAAAAACCAAAGCTTGACTATATGGTGCTTTCCAGTCATGGCGCAACAACAAATCCTAACGAGGTACCAAGTTATGGAGACAAGACAGAACAACTGGAACATTTAATCGGCTCCAGAAACGCAGTGGGCATAGCGGCCGATTACATTGGCTTTGGCGAATCATCAGAACAGCTGCAGGCTTTTGCCTATGGAGATTTAAACGCGATGACTTCCCTTGACGCTGTAATCTGTGCAAGGAAATGGCTTGAATCTCAAGGCTACACTTGGGAAGACAAACTTGCAAATGCCGGTTTCTCTCAGGGCGGACAGACTGCAATGCATGTCCAGAAACTTGTTGACACCACAGCATACGGTTCACTTGTAAATGTAACAAAAACTTTTGCAGGTGGCGGCTGTTATGACATGGTAACGATGGTAGACTGTTCAATCGACGGATACAACCCTCCACTCATGCCTTCTGTAATATGGCTTGGAATCGCATCCTACAACAGCCTTTCAAACATGGGATATTCACTTGATACTATATTCAAGGACGCAGACCACATTCAGGACCTGTTAGACAAAGAGGCAGATTTAAGCACCGGCATGATGCAGGCCTGGTCGACAAGTTTACAACCGGATATGTTAAACCCTGACAGTGCATTGCGCAACGGCATCAGGCAGAAGACCGCATCCTTCAACTGCAAGTTTACCCCCAAAACAACTTCAAAAATCCTGATGTTCAGCGACTCACATGATGATGTTGTACCGACGGAAAATTCAGATGATCTGTTCAGTTATTTCAACAGCCAGGACTTTACGATGACTAGAATAGAATCAGCAGAGCAGGCAGATTTTTCACAGGACAACGTTTACATAAGATATTCAACAGGAACATACGGAACAGGATGCCACAGGACTGCAGGCTCAGACTTCTACACTGGGGTTGCAACAGAACTTCAGAGAAACTGGTAAAATCTACTTTGCGTTGAACCACACCAAATCCCCGACGCTTCTTACCATGCCTTCGAGGATTTGGCCTTCTGTGATTTTTGATTCTTCGGGAATGTCCAGGACTTTGAGTTTTAACGTAATCATTCCGTTTCCCTGATCAATTTCTTGCGGAAGGATTTCAAGCTTTACCATGCTGCCTGATTCTATCTGGATTGAATCCTCATAAAACAGGCGGCAGAGTTTTGTTGCAAAGACTTTACCGTTTGAATCAAACATGGGAAGTCCCGCATAGAACACTGAGTTGCCTGAATCGTCATCAGGACAGGAAAGGACAAGCTGACGGCGTGAAAGCTTGAGTACGGTCTCAGAATCATCTTCATCTGGACTGAACGAAACAAAATCTGCAAAAACATCATCCTGTATTCTT
The DNA here is from genome assembly GCA_017960765.1 of Treponema sp. Lineage (GTDB taxonomy): Bacteria > Spirochaetota > Spirochaetia > Treponematales > Treponemataceae > Treponema_D. Next base: position 6,549 of record JAGCYQ010000001.1, on the reverse strand, counting down.
TCCAGCATCAGGCCGTAATCCTGAACGTCGTAACTGTATCTTTCAATTTCAAAAAGCTTTGATTCAATCAGAATGGAAAAATAATCGGACAATAATAAAGCAGCAGTACCCCTGTCATCCTGGCTGTACCATGGATATGGAAGGGCATCCAGAATTTCAAGGGAAAGATTTTTATAATGGTTTTTAATTTGAATTGAGTTTGGAATATAGTCATCATTGATTTTAAAGGCAATCGGCTTTACATAGAGTTCCTGAGTTTCCGTATCCCAAGTGTATTCGCATTTTGATTCAAGTGAAACAGTGAGCCTCTTGTCCAGCGTGCATGGCTCGGTAAGATAAAGCATTCCGTCCACGGCAAAGTTAAGGTTCCACAAAGTGCTTTCTGTCCTTATCTCCCAGCTTCTTCCGGTAAAGGGATTTTTTCCGGAAGGTGACGGTAAGATCGTACAGTCAACCTTATCCCTCTCGATATCCTGCACTCCATCAGATGCCTTTTTTTTTGAAGAAGTGTACACCGAGGCAAAGACGACCAGAACAGTCATCAATGCAAGAAGAGTCATTGAGATTATGTCCCTTAAACCATCCTTGGCTTTCATTCAACTACCGGATCGGATCAATATTTGCATGACCTGCCGCAACAAAAGGAAGTACATTGTCATCGATATGAATGTTCAGACGCACAAGATGAGGTCCTTTGGTGAACGCCTTTTTGTACCACTCAGGATCTGCGTTTGCATCAATGGCATCAATTCCAAATCCTTTTGCAACAGTCAGGAAATCAGGCTCCTTCTTGAACTCTGATGCAGAATAATTCTTGTTGAACAGATACATCTGCTGCTGACGAACCATACCGAGGCTTCCGTTCTGCAGGACAAAAACCGTTACGTTCAGGTTTTCCTCGGCAAGCGTTATCAGTTCCTGAATGTTCATGAGGATTGAGCCGTCACCGCTGATGCACACGACACGCTTGTTCTTGTTGGCAAGGGCCGCACCGATTGCACATGGAAGTCCGAATCCCATCGTTCCCAGAGAACCGCTTGTCAGGAACTGACGTGGATGCTCCACAGGATAATACTGCGCAGACCACATCTGATGCTGGCCTACATCTGTCGTAACGATTATATTGCTTTCCTTTACTCCAGCCTTTTCCGCCATCAGTGGAATGTCACGGATAAACGCACGCGGGTTGACGCTCTGTTTTGGAACAGACTTGCACCTTCCTGCCGTATCACTTTCTGTCTTTGCGTAAAGCTCGCTCAATGTCTTCAGCCATTCGTTTCTGGAAGACTCACATTCCTTTGCAACTGCTTTTGTACAGGCAGACGGCTTTTCCTTTTCCTTTGCAAGAACCGAAGTAATCTGAGCCAGAACTGTCTCAACATCGCAGACCAGGGAATATTCAGATGGAAGAATCTTGTTTATCTCTGCCGCATCCAGATCAACATGAAGGATTTTAGCATCAGGACAGAACTGACTTATCAAGCCTGTGGCCCTGTCATCAAAACGAACGCCAAGAGCAAATACAAGATCCGCATCATGCATGGCCCTGTTTGCCGCAATAGTTCCGTGCATACCCACCATGCCAAAATTATTTTTGTTTGAGCGTGGAACCGCACCGATTCCCATGAGGGTTGTAACAACCGGGATTTTGTAAACGTCGGAGAATTCCTTTATCGCACCAGAAGCCTTTTTATCATTGCAGCCGCCACCGACAAAGAGAACAGGCTTTTTTGAAAGGACAAGAGACTCAGCCATGTTCTTTACGATTGAGGCAATCTGATTTTTTGGTGTAAGGAATCTTTTTGCAAAGTCTGTCTTTTTCTGGTTGGCAAGACTCTTTATCTCAGGCCATTTTTCAAATTCAACAACAGCCGTCTGAACATCCTTTGGCAAATCAATCAAGACAGGTCCCGGTCTTCCGCTCACTGCAATACTGAACGCAAGAGGAATGCCAGTAAGCAGGTCCTTTGGATCCTTTATCATCATGCTGTGCTTTGTTATGGGGAAAGAAAGGCCGAATGTATCCGCTTCCTGGAAACCGTCCGTTCCAATGAGGTTGGTATTTACCTGTCCTGTAAATGCAATGATGGGAACTGAATCGCATCTGGCATCTGCAATCGCCGTAAGCAGGTTCATGGCACCCGGTCCGCTTGTGACCATGCAAACCGCAGGCTTACCTGTGGAACGTGTCATTCCCTGAGCAATAAAACCTGCAGCCTGTTCCTGACGTACAAGAACATGCTTTATGGATGAACGGTTCAATTCATCATACAATGGAAGAATGTAACCGCCCGGCAAACCCGCCACGGTATCAATGCCTTCCGCTTCCAACAACTTAACAATTATCTGGGATCCTGTCGCTCTAATCATAATTAGCAAAGAGTATACAGGGAAAACGGTTTTATTTCAATAAGCCCGACGAATCAATACTCTTCGCCACCGGATTTTTTGTACAAGGCAGCGGCACCTCTTGAAGACCTTTGTGTCGCGTTGTGGACATTTGCCCTTCCATGCCTGCTTTCCTTTCCTTTTGAACGGGAAGCTTTCTGACTGTCACCGCCACGTTTTCTTTCGTCCCTTTTTGCCACTGCGTATCTGTCGGAATTGGCTTTTGATGCTGTTCTTGAGGAACCTCTTGAGCCGTCTCCCCTGCCACGCCTTTTTCTTGAATATGACTCATCTTCATTTCCATCACCTGCCATGACGGATTTTGAGTCTACATGCATGTGGGGAACACTCTTGTCGCGGTTAGAGATCTCCAGTGCCTTTTCTCCGGCTGCCTTGGGTAAGCTCAACAGACAGAAGTTGTCGGCCATGTCAATTGCATCAACATCCTTTGACCTGACGTGAAGCAGCTTTGAGAAGTAGTCTGCGATTTTCTTTGGATTGTAGCCGTCATGCCATCCCATCTGAACATACAGGCGGATCTGGTTCTGTGCAACGGTCGTAAACCTGTCGCGGGATTTCGAGGTAGACTGATTTATCTTTCCATAACGGCTTTTGCTAAGCTCATTTCCATAGGTGGCTTCAAGCAGAGAGGCAAGAACTTTCTGAGGGTCCTTATCCTGACACAATTCCTGTGCAAGTGCATCGAAAATTGAATCTTCCTTCTTTTCCTCGCCAAGAGACTCATCACCTTCTGACTCAAGATTACTCTGACTCTGAATCTTCTGCTTTACGTCATCAAAAAGGCGCACTCGTTTTACGGCAAGAACTTCCTCAACACTCGGGACCTGTCCCTGAACCCTCTCTCCCTTTGCGGATTTCTTTATCGCCGCACAAAGGAACCTGAGTTTTCTTCTGGCTTCCTCAGGACGAACAAGAGTCACCGCCATACCAGCAGCACCTGCCCTTCCCGTACGGCCAATCCTGTGAACATAGGTGGGACCGTCAAAAGGCAGGTCATAGTTTACGACATGTGTAAGGCCTTCTATGTCAATTCCACGAGCGGCAACATCTGTGGCAACAAGAATGCGTGTGCGTTTGGCACGGAATGCGGCAAGAATCTTTTCCCTTTGTCCCTGCGGAATGTCACCATGCAGGGCACCGACCTTATATCCCTTTTCATCCAGGAACTTGCTTAGATAATCCGCATCAGATTTTTTCTGAACGAAAACAAGCCCGTAGAAATCAGGAGAATAGTCAATAAGACGGATAAGTGCCTCGTTTTTCTCGCTTTCCTTTACAACCCAGTATTCCTGCTTGATTAAAAGAGGTTCTTCCTCGTGACCCTCTTCCTCCACAATCTCGTAATCACCCATGAACTTACCGGCAATCTTCAGGATGGGAGCGGGTATCGTCGCACTAAAAAGCAGGACACGGCAATCAGTATTTGCACATGAAAAAATATTCTCGATGTCGTCAACAAAACCCATGTCCAGCATTTCGTCGCCTTCATCCAGAATGAAATATTCAATCTTGCTTAAATCCAGGGCCTTCTTTTCTATCAGATCCTGAACACGTCCCGGAGTTCCAACTACAATCTCTACGCCCTTTTTAAGTCCCCGAATCTGTTCGCCATAAGGTGAACCGCCGTATACAACAAGGCTACGCGGGTATTTTCCGCTGGTAAACGAAGCCATCTCGTTTGCGGTCTGCATTGCAAGCTCACGTGTAGGCTCAAGAATTATGGCACGGACATGTCCCACATCCTCACGCAAAGTCTGCACCAGGGGGAGTCCGAATGCAGCGGTTTTTCCTGTTCCAGTTCTTGCACGGGCAACAACATTTGCATCTCCATTCAAAAGCCGTGGAATTGCAAGTACTTGTATAGGTGAAGGATGTTCAAACTTTTTCTTTGCTATTGCAGAAAGTGTAATTTCATCGAGCCCCAGATCTTCAAATGATATTTCCTGCTCGTCGTCCTCTGTGATTTCCATCTCAATTTCATCATTCAATTCTTCGTTCTGTTCCAGAGTTTCGTCAGTGTCCTTCAATAAATCGTCTTCCAATATTTCTTCCTTATATTTAACACACAAAAATATGCGGCTAGTTTACAAGGTTTCAGGGTTTAATGCAAGTGGGGCTATGATAATTCATAATCAACAATTGAAAGGGGAAAACTCGGATATTTTTCAATATTTTTATTTTTTTTCACATTTTTTTGTTAAAACACGGGGGGTTGATACTAATTATATAGTATGAGGAAATTTGTTTTTGTAATAATTCAATTTTTGCTGACGGGATTACAGGCGTTTGCAATTGAATGGCCTGAAATCAAAACCTATGCTTCAATCAACGCGTCAACTGCACCTGACTGGGAAAGCACATCCTTTAAGAAAGATGCGGGACTGGAAATTGAATGGATGAACTTTTCTGCAATTGGAGCCGTGGGGTTTTCAGATTCAAGCTCCGAGAATGAACCTTTATTCCGCTATGGAGCAGAATTATCATTTTTGATTCCTGGAATCGAATTGGACTGTAACATCAAGGCTGGCACGCTTAAGTTTTCAGGGGTATTGGGAAAACTTTCTTCCCCGGGGATTTCGGCTGGAACGGCATTTCATTCAGGTCCGGATGCAACAGATGGAATTTCTGTAAACCTACCCTCCTACAATTCATCGGTAAGTCCCTTGGCTATGGCACTTAACTTTGACCTTACAATGGGACCTGGTGAAATTCAAGTTCAGGGAATGGCAAGCATGGAAAAGGAATGGGCTTCCTCACTCTGTTATGAATTCAGCACGTCATGGGCAAAATCATTTTCTGTCTCACTTACGGCAGGAAGTTTTTATCATTCAAGGGAGGCTGGCACATCATGGTTTTCACAAAGGGCACTTTATCCACTTGATGACTATCTTGCGGCCATGGCGGAGATTGCTTTTAAGGCAGGAGCATTCAGCACATCAACTTCTGCGGCTATTTACGAGAATCCCTTTGGCGGAGTAAGGCTGTGGTTCAAGACGTTGGATTCCCTTGAGTTCAAGAAATGGAGCCTGCACACGGGACTTTTTCTATGCGACAGTGAACTGATTGCAAGCGATGGATCCAGGCCATGCATCAGGACTCAATTTTTTGTTAACCCGGAACTTTGTCTGGGACCTATAAAAAACAGATTCAGGGCAGGTCTGCTTTTTTATGACAGCATGAAAATCAGCTCTACCCCGCTAAGGATTCCATACAGCATTTACACAGTACGCGGTGACTTGTCATATTCAAATCCGGGCATTACACTTAAGCTAAGCGGATACTGGACACTGGACCAATTGAACGAAGAGACAAAAATCTGGAGCAGCCTGAACCTCTCGTACAAGATGGGCATATTCGGAGCAGGCACCACGATTTCCGCACAATTTGAAGGTGAAGAAGGAACATTTTCCCTTGCACAAAAACTCACACTTGCAAATCCATTCAGGCTTTCGGCACGAGGAAAAATAACGATGATTGAAAAAGAAGTAACAATAAAGAACTTAAAGGCCGAAGCCACCCTTAGCACTTCATTCAGCCTGAAGAATGTCTCTGTAAATTTGAATGCAGGAATAAACTCTGTTTTGCTAAAAAATTGAAAAGATTTTTTTGAAAAAAATAACCCTGTCGCAATTTTATTTATGACAGGGCTTGATTATTTAGAAAGATCCTGCAACAGCTACTGCACAAGTCGCAACCTTCGGTTGCTCTACGAGTTTCCACTTGCTCGCGATGGCTCGCATTTTTTGCATTCGCAAAAAAACGTGGAAACTCGCAACTACATTTAGAATGAGCCAGCTACGGCAACGGCACAGGCTACAGTACAAGTCGCAAGCTGCCGCTTGCTAACGAGTTTCCATTTGCTCGCGAAGGCTCGCATTTTTTGCTTTCGCAAAAAAACATGGAAACTCGCATGTTAGATTAGAAGCTACCGGCAACGGCAACGGCACAGGCTACAGTACAACCTACCATTGGGTTGTTACCCATGCCCATGAAGCCCATCATTTCGACGTGTGCTGGAACTGATGAAGAACCGGCGAACTGGGCGTCTGAGTGCATGCGGCCTAAGGTGTCTGTAAAGCCGTATGATGCTGGACCTGCTGCCATGTTGTCTGGGTGCAGGGTGCGGCCTGTTCCACCACC
>JAGCYQ010000218.1 GCA_017960765.1 Treponema sp. | reverse complement strand
GTTCCAGGCTGGCGAAACAATGGCGACGGAACGCATACGGTAATCTCAAAGGAAGCCAACCTCTGGGATCTGTACGGTCCCAACTGGAAAGAGCTGTCCCACTATGAAGGTGATCCGAAAAAACTACATGTAGGGGATACTGTGGGGAAGAAAATAAAGGTGACTCCCGGGGCAGGCAACATGACCATTACTGAAATGATTGAAAGGGAAAAGAAGAAGGGGCTTCAAGTAATCCTGTTAAAAGTCCAGAAACGTCTTTGGAAACAAAAACTTTGAAGAAGGAAGAAGTAATATCTTTTTGCTTAAATACGTTTTATGAGAGTTACAAAAATATGACACCTGGAGCTAAATTCTGTGACAACCTTCTATCAAGTGGGAAAAACTCCCGTTCTACAGAAAACAACTTAATTGGAAACATTGAGAAAGGCATAGGTGATGCTGGAAATGCAAGTTATATCTTGAGCAAAGCAACCTCGAATGTTTCAGAATCGAAGGTCTTTTCAAAGACTATGGGAACCGCTTCGGAAGCATTAGGAGGTGTATCTACAATGATAGATCTTTTTCAATTGATGGAAGAACCGTCTTTCTCAAATTCCAGAAGTTTGGCTGCTTCATCATGGGGCTTAGTAGATCCTTTTGGAGGAATGTTTCTTCAAAGTTATTATAATTATCTGGATACTGTTAATGATTATTTTGGGAATGGTAATCCCAGATCATATTCCTTAGTCTCTTTGAATTCGCATTTAAAATGAAACGAAAGATTAGAATAAGACCCAGATTAGGAAGAGTGATTTGTGTAGCTTTTCCTGTTATTATCATTTTTATGATAGGTGCCATTTTTGAAATTTCTCCACTTAAAGAATTATCAGTTATTTGTGCAATTTTTCTTTTCCCTTTTCAGGAATCATTATACAATCATTTTTTCTATGACTCAAACACCACATGTGCCCTATATGCCGGGAACCTCGCACTGGAATATGGTTTTTCTCCAAAGGCTCAGGACGGCCATATATGGAATCCTGATGAATGTAAAGTTTCGGAAGTCTACAGCTTTTACCCAAACAACAGGCTGCCTAGTCCGGAACCGTATACCGCCGGCTTCATGTTCTACACTCATAGCAATGGCACTAAATCCCGCCATGTGGAATTCTATGACTATAGGGCTGGAGGTGATACTTTTGTGTATTTTGAATTTGAATTTCATCGTTATGCAGAATTTCACGACAAGACCGTCCGCCGAGAAATGAAGATTTCCGACATAGATTCGTCAAAAGTATTTGTCAAACTGGAAAAACTGTGATATGATTTTTTTTCTAGGAGAATAAAAGTATGCATCCTAAAAAACTGCCCCTGCTGCGGATTGGACTTGGATGAGGTAGAATAGGAGAAACAATAATGAATATGAAAAGAAAGTTTTTAGCAGCCATAATATTATTTCCCATTTTTGCATTGATATCATGTTCTAAAAAGACAGAGAATCAAGAGGCAAATACTGTAAGCAAAGAAGAAGAAGTTTTGCTTCAAGACGGAGAAGCATCACAGGTAGAATCAGCTAAAATTGGTGATGCAGCATTGAATGAATCGGAAACCCAACTTACAGTTCAAGAAAATGAAGAGGACGACGGAAAAGATTACACAAAAGAGTATTTCAAGAGTTATTTTGATGATTCAATAACGAATTATGAATTCTATATACGGAACCCTCTTTTTGTCAGTAATGAGGATTGGGATGCAAAGGCCCAATTGTTTTTTGAAAAGCCTGAAATGATCGCAGGTAAGATTTTAAAAATCACGAAAGAATCGTATGGAATTGCATCCGACGGCAATAAGTATTGGGGAGATAGTGATATAAAAGATTTTGATTGCGATTACTATTTTTTTGATTCAGATTTTAGGATTACTGATAATTATTTTTTTAGCAAAACAGATTCCGGACATTATTTTCATAGATGGCATATACAATACAGGTGCAACAAGAATTCATATCAAAGAAAAAATAGAAAAGAATATAGGGGAAAAATTCAAAATATTATTGATAATTATCAGATAAACAAACAATAGGATGTTTTAGAGCTTAAAAAACAAGACAATAAAGATTTCTTGCTATTCTCAAAGAACACTGTGACGGAACAAAAAGGCGATTCTACCATAATATACGAATTGACATCAAATAAATGGCAAAAAAATGAATCCATAAAAACTTTTAATAAGTTGTACCAGAATTTTTATATATGTGAAAATGGAGCAGAAATAGATAGAAAGTTTTATCATCCTGACGGAGTTTATGAGTATATCTATGAAGCTGTAGATTCTGGTAAATATATAGAATATTATATTGAAAATGAATCCGAAGAAAAAACACCAAAGAGAATAATAACCCGCCGTTTCAATCCAATAGGTTTCATGGAATATGAATACACTCAGCCATATGAATCAGTAGAAGGAAATTATTCAATAATGACAGCAGAGGTATTAGATGAACCAGACGAGCTCTTTAAAGAGGCATTTGCAGAATGGGAATAATTAGTGAGGAAAACCATGTTATCAAAAGTTGAGAGTGTTTTATTATTCTCACTTATGTGTCTTTGTCTGGGATCCTGTTATAAATCTACAGAGAATTTTATTCAACAAGAAATACCATCTCCTGATAACAAGTATAAAGCTATAATGTTTTCTAGGGAATCAGGAGCAACTACAGGGTTTAATACTCAAGTAAGTATCATAGAAAAAAATACACAATTACCAAACAAACCAGGTAATATATTTATTGCAGATAGAATTAATGACATAAATGTGTTGTGGGAAAATAATAAAGAATTACATATTCTTCTTCCTAACAATGAAACACGGATATACAAAAACGAGAAATTGTTTGAAGATATCGAAATCATTTATCAATATCGTTAAGGCAAAAATTACGGAGAATAAAGAAACCATGACAAAACCGTCCGCAGGGATAGGAATTAGGAGAAGTTTCATGAAACTAAGACAGATAATTGGAATAAGTATACGAGAATCTTTTATTATTTCCAAATATAGTATTTTTTTAGATGTTATACTTTTAGCTCTTTTTTCAAATTTAGAGTTTTCCTCAACTTTCTGTTTAATATTTTTTATAGGTTATATTGTTGTTTGGATGATAATAATGCAAAGCTATAAATGTCCAAAATGCAATACAAAATTAACAGAAACATACAAAGTCTTTTCAAAATATTACAAGGGCGGATTCCATAAAGTTCCTCAAAACTGCCCCTGCTGTGGATTGAACTTGGATGAGGTATAATGAAAAACCCTTGATTTCCTCCAGATAGTTGAGTTTTATTAATCTTTCTGGAGGAAAATGACGGTGATTATGCTCTGCCCAGGGCAAAGGCTTTTTTATTCATTTCAAGGAACTGAGGCTTTACGAGTTTTTCGATTGCCTTGAGCCACTCTTCCTCTGCAAAATTCATGTACTTAGAAAGACGACCCATCAGCACTATGTTCACGGCTTTTGCTGTTCCGGCCTGCTGAGCAAGAGATAGACAGTCAACCGCATCCACAAAGAATCCTGCATCCTTCATCTTCTGTTCAAGATTTTCCGGATACTTAACGGCTCCCGTGATTACAGGCATCGGATCTATCATCTGGGTGTTCACCACAATCTTTCCGTCGGGCTTCAGGTATTCTGTATAACGGGCGGCCTCAAGCATCTCAAATGAAACTATGTAATCAGCCTGACCTTTATCCACAATCGGGGAATAGACTTTTTTCCCATAGCGCACATAGGTTACGACTGAACCGCCGCGCTGACTCATTCCATGCACCTCGCTGACCTTTACATCATAACCGGCATCAAGCAGGACCTGTCCCAGAGTCTTAGATGCAAGCAAAGCACCCTGGCCTCCTACGCCAACAATCAAAATATTCTTTACGTCTTCGTTCATCTTTGTTTCTCCCATCTGTCCCTAAGCCTTTAGCGCATCAAACTTGCACATCTGCGAACAAACGCCACAGCCCACACACAATGTCGGATCGATTTTTGCCTTGCCGTTTTTCATTGCGATTGCAGGGCATCCTATCTTCATGCACATCTTGCAGCTCTTGCACTTTGCCTCATCCACAACAAGAGGAGGATTTGGTTTTACTTCCTTGAGCAGTGCACACGGACGGCGGCTTATTATCAGACTTGGCTCCTGGACCTCAAGCTCTTCCTTTACTGCTTTCTCACATTCTGCCATGTCATAGGGATCCACCACACGCACGCGGTTGATTCCCATTGCATGTGCCAGTGCCTCAAGATCCACACGACCTGAGGGATTTCCATAAAGGTCCTTTCCTGTCGTTGGATTCTGCTGGTGGCCTGTCATTCCTGTGATTGAATTATCCAGAACGATTACCGTTGAATTTGACCTGTTGTATGCGATTGAAGCAAGACCTGTCATTCCTGAATGCATGAAAGTTGAATCACCGATAACGGCAACGGACTTGTTTTCATGCTCGGCTCCTGTGCTCTTGTTCCATCCGTGAATGCCACTGAACGATGCTCCCATGCACAGTGTGACATCCATTGCAGAAAGTGGCGCAACTGAACCAAGTGTATAACATCCGATGTCACCGAATACCGTGACCTTGAGCTTGTTCAATGCATAGAACATTCCGCGGTGGGGGCATCCGGCACACATGATCGGCGGACGTACAGGTATGTCTTCTTCAAGTTTCTTTCCCTGATCAACTTTCTTTCCAAAAGCCTGGGAGATAAGATTCTGACTGAACTCGCCGCAAATCGGTAACATGTCCTTTCCGTGAATCTCCACGCCCAGCTCCAATGAACGGCAATAGCTTTCGATTATCGGATCAAGCTCTTCTATTACAATTATCTTCTTAAGGCCCTTTGCAAAATCACGTATCATTTTTGCAGGAAGGGGATTCACCATGCCTAGCTTGAGTATGTTCACCTCGTCGCCCAGAACTTCCTTGGTATACTGGTAGCTTGTTGATGATGTTATTACTCCAACGTCGGCAAGGGCAGAACCAGAGGCGGCTTTTTCCACACGGTTGATTCCGCTGGTGCATGACCATTCCTCTATGTCCTTCATGCGCTGCTCAACAAACGGATGACGGCGTATGGCATTTGCCGGTGCCATTACATATTTCTGGATGTTCTTCTCGTATTTCTTGTGCTCCGGATTTGAACGCTCCACAGGCTCAACAATGCTCTGGCTGTGGGCAACACGGGTACACATCTTGTAAAGAATCGGTGTGTCAAATTTCTCGCTCAACTCAAAAGCAAGGGATGCAAAGGCACGTGCTTCCTCAGAGTCACTCGGCTCAATCATCGGAATCTTGGATGCAATGGCATGATGACGACTGTCCTGCTCATTCTGGGAGGAATGCATTCCCGGGTCATCTGCTACTCCGACAACAAGACCGGCATTTACTCCGGTATAGCTCATTGTATAGAGGGGATCTGCGGCCACATTCAGGCCTACATGCTTCATTCCGCAAAAAGAACGGCGGCCTGCCAGGCATGCTCCAAATGCACTTTCCAGGGCAACTTTCTCGTTTGGTGCCCACTCACAGTATATTTCCTTGAATTTTGCTGCCTCTTCGGTAATCTCTGTACTTGGAGTTCCAGGATAACTTGAAATAAACTCACAGCCTGCTTCAAACAAACCACGGGCGGCTGCGGCATTTCCTAACATCAGTTGCTTCATGTCTTCCTCTTTATGAATCAATTTTTCTCTGTCCTACTATTATACACATACAAGCAAAAATGTAAATCTTAGGGAATGCATAAAACCCCCACATCAATTGACAAAAGGGCATTTTATTGGTATAAATTGAAAACGATTTTCAATTTTACTTTTCCAAGGCGATTCGGAGGAAAAATGGCTCAGTTGATATGCAGGGATCTAAGTCTGGGTTACAACGGGAATGTCCTACTTAGCAATCTGAATTTTACAGTAGAAGAAGGAAACTATCTTTGCATTGTTGGAGAAAACGGAACCGGTAAATCCACATTGATGAAGACAATCCTGCACTTGCAAAAACCTCTTTCCGGCAGCATAGAAACCTCTGACGGATTCTTACAGAGTCAAATAGGCTATCTTCCGCAGCAGACAGAGATACAAAGGGATTTTCCAGCCTCTGTATGGGAAATCGTTCTCTCGGGATTTCAGGCTAAACCGGGGTTCTTATTCTGGTATTCCGCCGCACAGAAAAAAGAAGCCATGGCAAATATCGAGCGCATGGGCATCAAACATCTTACAAACAAGTGTTACCGCAATCTTTCCGGTGGACAGCAGCAGAGGGTGCTTTTGGCCCGTGCCCTGTGTGCAACAAAAAAAATGCTCCTGCTTGATGAACCCGTAACAGGCCTTGACCCCATTGCCACAAACGAGATGTATGCCCTGATTGACTCACTCAACAAGTCAGGCATCTCCATAATCATGATATCACATGACATTCATTTTGCAGTTGAACATGCAAGCCACATCCTGCACATCGGTAAGCATGTTTTCTTTGGAACCAAGGATGAATATTGCAAAAGCGAGATTGGAAAAATGTATCTTAACCTGGAGGAAGTTGAATGAGCGGTATTTTTCAGGACCTTGTATCCTATTTTTCTTTTGATTTTGTCCGCAATGCTTTGATTGTAAGCATACTTATTTCCCTGTGCTCCTCTCTGCTGGGTGTGACTCTTGTCCTCAAGCGTTTTTCTTTTATCGGGGACGGTCTTTCTCATGTTGCCTTTGGTGCCCTTGCAATTGCAACCGTGCTCAAGGTCTCAAGCAGCATGATCGTAATTCTTCCGATTACAGTCATCAGTGCAATATTTATCCTGCAGGCCGGTCAGAACACCAAGATAAAGGGTGATGCCTCAATTGCCATGATTTCCGTGGGTGCGCTTGCCGTGGGTTATCTTCTGATCAATCTTAGCTCTAACTCTGCCAATGTTGCGGGTGATGTCTGCTCTACCCTGTTCGGTTCAACTTCCATCCTGACCATTTCACGTCTGGAGCTTTGGCTTTGCATTATCCTTTCTATCGTGGTCGTGGGAATATTTGTCCTGCTCTATCACAGAATCTTTGCAATTACATTTGACGAGAATTTCTCCCAGGCAGTCGGCTTGAACGTAAAGGCATACAATCTCCTGATTGCAACAATGATTGCCATCATCATCGTGCTTGCCATGAATCTTGTCGGTTCCCTTTTGATTTCTGCACTGGTAATTTTCCCGGCGATTTCCGCAATGCTCGTGTTTACCAGTTTTAAGAAGGTTACTGTCTGCTCCGTGATTTTCTCCATCACATGCGCGGTACTGGGGCTTTTGGTTTCGATTCTTGCAGGAACTCCAGTCGGCTCAACAATCGTTGCGGCAGATATCGTGGGCTTCCTGATTTTCTATGTCATCGGTCATCTCTTGCACCGTTAATGCCAAAGTTGTAGAATAGGCTTGAGCAAAGGGGGTCACCTGATGAAAACAAGATTCTTATTCTTCACTGTCTGCATTTTATTTGTTTTTTCTTCCTGTTCCTCTAAAACCAAAGAGAATGCAGTTGCACAGAATGATTCTGCATCTGAATCAATTGCACCTATCAACATCATGACTGCAGACAATAACACCCCGCCTCAGGACAACATGGCCGTAACAAAGGAAGAGAACTCTGACGTGGATCTTGATTTAACCAACAAGAGCGCCACCATAGTTTATTCCCAGGTCTTCAACATGCTCTGTGTCCCGGAGGAATACGTGGGCAAGAAAATCCGCATAAAGGGTCAGTCATATTATTACACAAACGATTTCGGTGACAAAGGTTATTCATGCATTGTAATGGATGCCACCGCCTGCTGTGCCCAGGGCCTTGAGTTCGTGCCTGTTGCAGGAGTTACACAGCCAAAAGACGACCAGGAGATTATCGTAACCGGAAATTTTGAAGTCTACGAGTATCACGGATATGACAGCTTCCGATTATCAAATGCCACCGTTCAGCTTGCTAAAAAATAGGAAATCAATATATGTTCTCTGGAATGTCATTTTACGCCGTCTGCTGGTACTTTATCCTCTATTCATTCATCGGCTGGACAATTGAAGTTGCTTTTCACGCTGTGACAATAGGCAAAATCATAAACAGAGGTTTTCTTGCAGGCCCAATCTGTCCCGTCTACGGCTTTGGAATGATTGCAGTTCTTTTTATCATGAGTTTCTTACCGGTTAATCCAGAGACAGGTCAGGTAAATACATGGCTTACTTTTTTGACCGGCAGCATTTTCACCACTCTGGTTGAACTGATTGCGGGCTGGGGACTTGATAAATTGTTTCATGCACGATGGTGGGATTACAGCGACATGCCCTTTAACTTCCACGGATATATCTGCCTTGCCTTCTGCATCATCTGGGGTCTTGCAGTAACACTTGCCCTCAAGGTCCTGCATCCTTTTATTCATTCAATTACCGTAGCTTTAATTCCACAAAAATACGGCATATTCATCCTTGCTTTCCTGTACACTGCAACAATCGTTGATGCCGTCATAACCATACTCAGTGCCCTAGAAATCAACAAGGACATGGAAAGACTGAACGCCCTCCGTGATACAATGCGCAAACCATCAGACGCAATGAGTAATATCATTGGAAAAAATACAATCAAGATGACCACATCAGTTCAAGAAGCCCGCGTAAAAGTTGCCCTCGGAAAAGCAGACCTGAAGGACGATTTGAACAAGCAGCGAAAAGAATATCAGAAACGCTATTTCGAGCTGAAAGTCTCTTTCAAGTGGACCAAAAAGCGCCTCTTAAACGCCTTCCCCAAACTCCAGTCCACAAAATACATCCAGGGAATCCAGGAGCTACGGCAATATCTTAAGGATTTTACTAAAAGGGAGAGCTAGTTCCCATACGGTTCCACGCCGTTCTCGAAGCATTTTTTCAGATAGATGTATTCGTACAGGACGTCGTCGAACTGGGTGTATTTGAATACGGTGTGGACTTTGCTTACCATCCACTGCTTGATGTTGTCGGTGTGGGGATATGGCAGCCAGAACAGTCTCTTGGAGAAATGACGGATAACTGTTTTCTTGTACAGGAACTTCTGGTCGTTAAAACGCTGGCTGATCTTGAGCTGTTTTGTTGTGCTCCTGATGATGGCACTTTCGTCGGCAAATGTGAGTTTATGCGCCTTTATTTCTTTTCTTGATTTCTCAAACAAACCTGTTTCCCTGCATTTTTTTACATTGAACAGAATCACTCCGGCATTTATGAATTTCCTCTGCCAGAACAGAATCAGTTTTCCGTAATGGTCTGGGGCCGCTGCATACTCATATTGGCTGACATCCAAGTTGTAAAGCTTTGTTATGTCATCGTTGAACAATAAGTCTGCATCCAGATACAGGAATTTCTCGGGTATGCCTGGTATCAAATCCGCAAGAAGCCTCAAAAGCGTATACGGGGAGCAATAGCACTGCTCGTTGGGGGAGTTAGCGAATTCCTTGGTATAGACATCTGTGACATCAACTTTTGTTATCTTGTTCTCCGGGTTCTGTCTTTTGGCGATATTCTCAAGATATTTAATCTGCTCGTCCGTGATGCATTTATATTCCGGTTTTATGTGGGACACATCCATCGTAAAAACATAAACATTAAACGGCTCGGTGGTCTTTGTCCTCTTAAAAATTGAAAGCATGCATGTCAGGATTCCGTCAAAAACCTTGTCATTTCCACAGAACAAAATGTTAATCATTTTCTTTTTCCTTTTTTATGTATTTGATTAATTCTACCGTGTTGTTTTTACTGCGCTCGCACATTGCATTATAGACCATATTGCGAATGTCTGTCCGCTTTTCCCTGGCAGAAAGAGACTCATCGGCAAAAAATGGTCCGTCAACATAGGTTACGATCCTGGGATTTTTTGAAAAACGTCTCTTTTGATATGTGTTTGTAAACGAAAACACGGGTTTTCCATATTGAACCGGATATCTGAACGACACATCCACAAAAGGCCGGATGCCTGTATAGAAAGGCCAGATGTGCGCTTCGGGGTAAACCGTAATGCTCTTTCCTGTCTCAGAACGCAGCTTTACCGCCATAAGAAAATTCTTTGTTGCCACAACATCATCAGGCAACGGCAGGGCACCCATGTATTTTGTCACCTGTCCCATGCCGGGAATAGAGACATTGTTTGCATGAACGATTACGTATGTGTGCTTGGGCCATGAAACGAAACTTGGAATCAGAGCATCTGCAATCGCATTTGTGTGGTTTCCGTAGATGTAGAATCCATTTTTCTTATATGGCTTTATTTTTTTCCTGCCAACGATTTTATGGGCATAAGCGAACTTCAGATAAAACCATGCAATCGGTGTTGCAACTATCCTGTACCAGAAATAATGCTTTATCTTCCACCACAGGGTATTGTCACCGTATTCGTAATTCGAGTCTATCTTAATCGGATTTATTTTTGCGGTGGAAAATTCATCAGACAACTCATCTGTATAATAAATGACTGGTGGCAGTTTTTTGTCCATGGCTATTCCGCATTTTGTGGTTTAGTGGTGTAGGTCAGAGGAATTCCGTAGGTTGTCTCATAGATTTTTTTCCAGATTTCCTCGTTTTCCTTTTGCAAGTATTCACGGTTTTGATGAACAGACAGCTCTGGCTTTGGGAAAATAGCCGGTGAGATATGAACCGTATATTCCTGAATCGGGAAACCGTCATCTCCAATCAAGTCGGAGTCATTCATCGTGATGAAGACAGGCAACAATGGAGCATTGCTCTTGGCCGCAAATGTAAAGGCACCGCTTACTGTAGGTCTTGGCTTACGGTAATTCCACCACATGCCTTGCTCCGGATATACAAGGACCTTTTCCCCGCGTTTAAGCAGGACATCCATCGCCTCCATGAACATTTTCATGCAGGTATAGCTTGAAGCAAGAGGAAGTGTCTTACAATGCCTGAAGAACAAGCCGTACAGCCCCGGAAATGAGGTAAAGTTACCTTCGCGGATAACCTTGTACAGATTTGTACCGATGTATGGATGGAAAACATAGTGCAGGGCAAAATTGTCAAAGGCGTTAAAGTGGTTGCAGGTGATTATCATTCCCTTGTCTTTAATCGCCTCAAAATTTTCAATTCCCTTTATTTCCTTTACGATGAGCTTTTTTTCCCTCATCAGCTTTTCGATAAAACGATATGCCTTGATGTTCACATACCAGGTAAGGATTTTATTCTTGAGCTTTTTGTTCAGATAATCGCACTTATCCGGAGTAAGCGGTATTGTAGGCGGATCATCCTCAACATCCTTGTTGAACCAGCCTTTCTCCTCATACTCTTTTATGCGTTCAAGTACTTTTAGTCTGTCGGGTGCTTTTTCAGTCGTCATAATGTCGGGCTTTCCTTGCCTTGTAGCGGCCTCTTAAATGGAGGAATCCCATCACGTTGTACATGATGCCGGAGATGATGCTGTGCTCCTTAATCATGGTGTTGCGGTAATTTTTTGGATCAACTGTATCCGCTTCTGCCAGCTTGCACAGGTTTTCGTAACCCAACTGGTCGCGGTCCTTTTGCTCCTGTGTATAATTCTCGCGCATTTCGATGAGCTTGTCGTAGCCGGATGTCTTTTTGGCATAATTCCAGAAATATTCCTCGTACTCCACGCCCTTGTAGTGCCATGGCTTCCAGTTGATTTTATAGTGAACCAGATTGAGGTTTGCATCGTCGAATTTCGGATTCTTGAATGCAGTCTTATTCCAGCCCAGATCGAGCATCTTTACACGGTCCTTGCAAAGAACGTTCAGGTAATCCTCGTCCTGTGTTACCCTGAACTTAAAGCGCTGCAGCAAGTCAACAAAACGCTCAGCAATCTTGTCCTCGCGGAAAAGACGGCAGTTCATCAGGAGAATACCTGCGTTAAAGTAGTCCTCGCGGGGTACATCCAGGGCCTTTTCAACATATGTGCCAAAAACGTCAAACTCTGTCATTACCTCTTCGCTGGCGGCGGCAACATAGTTGTTTCCCAGTTCTGTATTGTAAAGCTTTGAAATATCGCCCAAAATGACAATATCGCAGTCCAGATACAGTACTTTTTCATATTCCGGGAACAAATTCGGGATAAAGAAGCGGTAATATGTCTCTTTTGAATAATAATCCCTTAAATGGAACAGATCCTGAAGCTCATCCAGCTTGTCTTTCAGCGAAATGAACTCTATGGAAGCAGTTTTTCCGTCTCTTTTTTCCTCAAGAGTGTCTTCCAGGTCTTTTTGAAGATTTGGATCCAGATTTGTCGTTAAAACGTAGATTTTATAGTCATAATCAGGTGATGCATTTTCCAGCATGGAGGTCATTGCCACTGCCAAAAACGGTGTATAGTTATTATCCGTTGCAAAAAATACCGGAATAACAGGTTTAGCAGCTCTTTTATTCAATTTCTCACTCATTTTTTCCCTCATAAAACAGTTATTTATAATATATTAGACAAGAATAAGGCATAAAAGTTTCAGAATTTTTTAAGTCTTGCATAATTAAGTTGAAAATTTTACGCTTTTTGATATAATATTATTCATATTATCGGGTTATCTAAAAAGAATCATCACCATATTTAGTGCAGAAAATCCGGCCTTAACTCGGTTTAACACTAGATTGGACACTTTTTGGACCCCCATCAAGGAGTTACATTTATGGCAGAAAAGAAAGAACACAAGATTGTTTCCGCTTCAACAGGCGAAACAGTTACAAACAAACCACGTCCAGCAGCAGGTGCCGCAGCCACAAAAACCGGAAACGGAACAGGACTGCGCATTGGAGCCGTCATTCTTTGGATTCTGGCACTGGCATGTGAAGCTTTGGCAGTTGCCTTCATTTTTGAGAAAATCGCCATCCTTCCAAAGATTCAGCCGCTTTACAAGGCAATCGGTGCCTTGGTTCTGGACATGATCCTTGTTATCATCGGCTCTCAGCTGTGGAAAAAGGCCAACCACATCGATCCGGCCTCACAGAAGAATGCAGTTAAGTTCTGGCTGTGGAACAACATGGGCGTACTCGTAGCCGCAGTTGCTTTCATCCCGTTCATCATCCTTCTTCTTACAAACAAAGATGCAGATAAAAAGACCAAGGTAGTTGGAACAGTTGTTGCCGCAATCTTCCTTGCAATCTCAGGTCTTGCAAGCTATGACTGGAACCCGATTTCAGCAGAGGCAGTAGCCGCCGCAAACGCAGGTCAGACTGTTTACTGGACTGAACACGGAAAGAAATTCCACATCTATGATGATTGTCAGGCTCTGGACCGTTCAGAAACCCTCATTACAGGTTCTGCTCAGGAAGCCATGGACGCAGGAAGAGGAACAATCTGTAAGTTCTGTGAAAAGCGCTTAGCCGCCGAACAGCCAGCCCTCCTCGAAGCCGCTGAAGAAGCAGCCGCCGCTGTTAACGAATAAAAAAATCATGTAAATATAGAAAGCCCTGACATTATATGCGGGGCTTTTTTTATTCTCTCCTTTACATACATAAAAAAAGACAGGTAGCTTGACAAGCCGCCTGCCTAAATAAGAAAACACTCTTGAGCCAGTTTCTTAAGTTTTTTTAGAATCCGTTTGTCTTAGGAGGTACGAACGATATCCCTATTACATTTTTGTTTTTGAAACTGACCCTCTATCACTGGAGGATCAAAGAAGCTGCGGTTGAATGTTGCTTCAATCACAGCCTCTTATTTTATTAGTTTTTCTTGCCTTTCTTGTTCTTTGATACAATGTCAAAGATAACAGCAGCCAAGAGAACCAGACCCTTAACAGCCCTCTGCCAGTTTGCGTCTACACCAAGGATAGACATACCGTTGTTCAAAACACCCATGAAGATGGCACCGATTACAGCACCAGAAACCTTACCTGTTCCACCGTATGCAGAAGCACCACCGATAAAGCAGGAAGCGATTGCATCCATTTCGTAGTTTGTACCGGCTGTAGGCTGTGCTGAGTTAAGACGTGCAACAGTTACCAAAGCGGCTACTGCAGAAATGAATCCCATGTTTGTGTATGCAAAGAACATTACGTTGTTTGTATTAACACCAGAAAGACGTGCTGCCTTTTCGTTACCACCGATTGCATACAGGTAGCGTCCAGGAACAGTATTCTGTGTGAAGTATGAGTAAGCTACTACGATAAGTCCCAGAAGAATCAGGATAACCGGAATACCACGGTCACGGGCAAGGAACTGACCAAGAATTACGATGACAATTGAAAGAACAACCAGCTTAAGGATGAATGCACCCTTTGAGCTTACTGTATAATTCTTCTTGATTTTCTTTGCACGGCTGACGATTTCCAAGAGGATGTAAAGGAATACAGCGATTACTGTAATAGCCAAGGTTACGATCATTGTATACTTATCAACCCATCCACCTAAGAGCACCATTTCACCAAACTTTTCTTTGGCGGCCTCTGAACTAGGCAGGAAGCTTTCGAACAATACCAGAAACTTCTGTGGGAACGGAGAAATTGGCTTACCGTCAAGGATGATTGTTGCAACACCGCGCCACAAAAGCATACCAGCCAGAGTCGTGATGAACGGCGGGATATGGATGTATGCGATAAAGAAACCATGGAAGGCACCGATACCAGTTCCGATCAAAAGACACAGAATGATTGCGGCCCAAACCGGAAGTCCCATGTTTACTATGAACACACCTGCAAGAGCACCAACAAGGGCTACTACAGAACCGACAGACAAATCGATGTTACCACCGGTAAGAATACAACAGAGCATACCTGTTGCCAGAATAGCTACGTATGCATTCTGACGAATAATGTTTGTAATATTCTGTGGTGCAAACAGAGAACCGTGACCACCAAGCTGAATCAATACTTCAAATAATATCATTACACCAACGAGTATAAACATCATGGTGTTACCTTTTAGCGTAGACTTCATTGAGTCCTTAATGCCACTTGATTTAGTATTTCCCATCGTTATCTCCTAAATATCCTTTTTACCGGAATTGATTATTTCCGTCATAATTTTCTCTTGAGTTGCATCTTTGCCGTTCATCTCAGCAATCATCTTTCCTTCGTTCATGACGTAGATGCGGTCGCACATACCGAGAATCTCCGGCATTTCAGAAGAAATCATTATCACAGATTTTCCCTCTGAGACCATGCGGTTGATGATGCAGTAGATTTCATACTTTGCACCAACGTCGATACCGCGTGTAGGTTCGTCAAGAATAAGGATGTCCGGTTCAGCAAAGAGCCATTTTCCAAGAAGAACCTTCTGCATGTTTCCACCGGAAAGGTTTCCTACATCTTCCATGACACTTGCACACTTTGTATGCATTTCCTTTGCCATTTCCTCTGAGTAGGCGCGTTCCTTGTCAAAGTCCAGAACATAATGCTTTGAGATTTTTTCCGGCTTTGCGGCAGTTGTATTCTTGCAGATTGATTCAGTAAGAATAAGTCCGTTACCCTTGCGGTCTTCCGTTACATAAGCAAGACCAGCCTTGATAGCAGACTTTACGTTCGGGAAATAAACTTCTTTCCCGTTCATGAATATATGACCACGTATGTTTGATCCGTATGAATGTCCGAAGATGCTCATTGCAAGCTCTGTTCGTCCGGCACCCATAAGGCCTGAGATACCGAGTACTTCGCCCTTCCTGAGGTTGAAGTTGATTTTGTCGCAGACTTTTATTCCGTCGAATACCGGGTGGTCTACGCACCAATCCTTTACCTCAAAGCAGACTTCGCCAACGTGACTTTCCCTCTTGGGGAAGCGGTCTGTGAGGCTGCGTCCTACCATGGCAGAAATGATTGTATCTTCAGAGAAATTATCCTTTTTCTTATCAAGTGACGTGATAGTTGAACCGTCGCGGATGACGGTGATTTTATCAGCAACATAGGAGACTTCATTCAACTTGTGAGAGATGATGATAGAAGTCATTCCATTTTTCTTGAATTCAAGAAGCAGATCCAAAAGATGCTTTGCTTCCGTATCATTCAAAGATGCAGTCGGTTCATCCAGAATAAGAAGCTTTACGTTCTTTCCCAATGCCTTGGCGATTTCTACCAACTGCTGTTTTCCAACACCAATATCCTTTATCAGGGTTTTTGATGAATCTTTTAAACCGACCATCCTCAAAAGTTCGTCGGCTTTGTCAAATGTTTCAGACCAGTTAATCTTTGCTTTTGTTCCCCTCTCATTTCCGAGGAACATGTTTTCACCAATTGTAAGAAGCGGGACAAGTGCTAATTCCTGATGGATAATAACAATTCCCTTAGCTTCACTGTCTCTGATTGTCTGAAATTTACAGACATTACCATCATAGATAATGTCGCCATCGTATGTTCCGTAAGGGTAAATACCGCTCAAGACGTTCATCAAAGTTGACTTACCGGCACCGTTCTCACCACAGATAGCGTGGATTTCGCCTTCCTCAACTGTCAGATTAACGTTATCTAGCGCTTTAACACCAGGAAACACCTTGGTTATGTTTTTCATTTCCAATAATGTTTTAGCCATTGGAATCCCTCTTTATTTCGTTGTTCTTAAAAAATGGCTGCCCTGTTTTTTGAGGACAGCCACATTTAGTTTAGTTCAGACTATTTCAGCTGATCTTCTGTGTAGTATCCAGAGTCAACCAACAATGACTTGTAGTTGTCAACTGTACCGAATACTGGTTCACAAAGGAATGAAGGAATGATTCCAGTTCCGTTGTCGTATGTCTTTGTATCATTGATTGGTGGCTGTGAGCCCTTCATGATTGCATCAACCATATCAACAACCTTTGAAGCAAGAGTACGTGTATCCTTGAAGATAGACATAGCCTGGAGACCCTTGAGCATGTTCTTTACAGATGGGATGTCGCAGTCCTGACCAGTGATGATCGGGAAGTTGCTTGCATCATAACCTGCAGAAACAAGAGCGTTTGTTACACCCTGTGCTGTTGAGTCATTTGAGCAGTATACAGCGTCAAGTTTTGTTCCCTTTGGTCCATAGCCGTTTGCAGAAATCAGGTTCTCCATGCGCTTCTGAGCCTCTTCTGTTGACCAGTTCAATGTAGCAGCCTGAGCCTTTGCTGTCTGTCCAGAAGGACATACGATTACACCACTGTCGAGGTATGGCTGAAGAACATCCATAGCACCACCAAAGAAGAAGTTGATGTTGTTGTCACCCGGGTCACCAGTGAAGAACTCCATGTTTACTGGATCTGAAGCACCACGTGTCTTGAGACCGAGCTTTTCTACAAGATAGTCACCCTGAATTGTTCCTACTTTGTAGTTGTCGAATGTTGCATAGTAAGAAACTGCATCTGAGTTCATGATCAAGCGGTCATAAGCAATAACAGGAATCTGCTTTTTCTTTGCACTGTCGAGAACGTTCTTAAGAGCAGAACCGTCGATAGAAGCGATAACCAAAACCTTGCAGTTTCCAGTTACCATGTTTTCAATCTGTGAAACCTGAGTTGCGATGTCGTTGTTTGCAAACTGAAGGTCTACCTGATATCCAGCCTTTTCCAGCTGTGACTTCATGTTTGCACCATCCTGATTCCAGCGCTGCAAGTCTTTTGTAGGCATAGATACACCAACTTTTACAGACTTTGAGCCTGAGCCATTACATCCGATGAATGAAAGAACCATTGCACCAGCAAGTAATACTGCGAAAATCTTTTTCATAAAAACCTCCAAACGATTTTTCGTTGATGGTTTCATTATAAAATAAAAAAAGCAAGGAAATTTACCGACTTTCTGAAAAATTTTGGTATTTTATGAAATTTTTGGCAAAACAGGTGTTTTTTTAAAAGAGTTTATCTAGAATTTTTTGTTTTTTAAAAATTACTAATCGCGGTATACCTCACCTTTTGTGTGAAAACCGGAATCTATCACTATCTCATCGATATTATTCTGGTCCACAAGCTGAGGAGCAAGCATCAGTGCTGGAATCTGCCCGTATCCATTGTCTATTGTCGTAAGGGTTTCCGGGCCTTCCGCTATATCCTTGTCATTTGCAAGCAGAACCGCATACTGTGCCGCCTTTTTTGCAAGCTCTGTAATCGGCTTGTAAATCGTAAAGTCCTGGAGTCCGCGGACTATATTCTGACATGCCGCAATATCCGCATCCTGACCGCAGATGAACACATGTTTACCGGGTTTGTATGTCTGAAGAGCAAGTATCACGCTGTCTGCAACCGCATCGTTTCCGCACACGACAACACTAGGCACCTTGTCCTCGGTTATCATATTCACCATCAGCTGATGAGAAAGGTCATAGTTCCATCCGTCTATGTAATATGTACTGTCCAAAAGCACGCCTGTATTTACAATTGATTTTTCCAGGCCCTTCATGATCATGGACATGTTGTAGTCTTCCTGTGGCCCAAGAATGCAGCACCATTTCTTCAACGGAGTCCTTGCCAGCAAACCGCGTCCCATCAGGTAACCCACCTGCTCACTGTCTATCGTGATGTAGAGGTTTATCGGTGTGTTCAGTATCAGGCGGTCGTAGGAGATTACCGGAATACCCTTCGCAAGAATCTTATCTATCGTGTCCGCAAGCAGAACACCGTCCTTTGCAACAATCACAATCACGTCAACATTTTTTCCCGCAAGATACAGAAGCTGCCTGTTCTGCTCCTCCACACTGTTGCCCGCATTCTGAACGATAACGTCCGCTCCCAGTTCCTTGGCCTCGCCCATAAAGACATCAAGGTCACGCTGCCATCTTTCTATCGCAAGGGTATCAATGGAAAAACCGATTATCGGTCCCTGCTTCTTTTCCACCTCCAGGATATTCTTTCCGGAAGATACGGTTTCCGATTTGTTGCATGATACAGTCAGAATCATTGCCAGACTGATAAAAATACAAAAGCTCCTGTGCCGTAAACTCATTTTTTCTCCTCCGCATTATTCCTGAATTCTGTTGGTGAAAGTCCGTATTTATTCTTAAAAAGCTTGCTGAAATAGTTCTGGTCATTGTAGCCCACATCGGCGGTAATTTCCTTTACCGATTTCTCCGTCTCCCTAAGCAGGCTGCATGACTTTTCCAGACGGCGGTCGGTCACATAGTTGATGAATGTTTCTCCTGTCTCTTCCTTGAACAGCTTGCTAAGGTAGAATGAGCTCATGTTCACTTTCTGTGCCACTGCATCCAGCGACAGATCCTGCTCAAGATTATCCTGAACATACTGAGCCACTTTCTTTATTACCGGGTTTTCCTTCTTCGTCCTTATCTTTGTGACATGGCTTGCACACTCAAACAGTCGCTGCTGAACAAAATCCTCCAGCTGACCCCTCTCGTTGCAAGTTGAAAAAAATCCGAATATCGAGTCAAAGGCCTCGTTGGTGTAAGAGGTTTTCTGCAGTGTATTGCTAAGATTGTTTGTTGTATCACGTGCACGTATCAAAAGCTCGAACAGAAGATTCTTTATCTTATTCAGATCAGAGCCGGAATTGAACAGGGCATTTATGTATTCTGCCGTAAGGAATTTTACGCCTGCACCATCGCCGATACCAAGACGACCCAGGATTCTCTCGCAGAAATTTTCTATTTGAGTCTGGTTTGTCTCCCCATCCGGAGAATAAAAGACAATGCCACCATCCTTATCACTGCGGTTAAGTGCCTCAAGCGCCTGGTTATAGGACTGCGACATTTGCTCTGTAGTCTGCTGAACAATGCTTACGCCCGCACGCACTTTCTGACTGATGTTTATTGCAATCAAATTGAACGCACGATTCACCTCATTTTTCATCGCCTCTTCCGGTGTAATCTCTCCAGGCACGGCAATCGGGAAAAATATCACAAGCCTGTTCGACATGAACGACCCGATCAAACATTTGCAGTGTGAATTCAACAGTGTCCTCAAATCTGAATATGCCTTGAACTGATTTTCCGTAGTAATCCCGGGCAGTTCCAGACAGCAGAAGCACCAGTATGTCTCCGTGATGTTGAAGTATTCAAAGAAAGTTGAGACATCCGTGTTCTTCTCGTTGCTGAAGATGCATGAATAAATAAAATCGCTTTCCACCATCGGAGAAATAAGGTCCAGCTTTTTATGCAGCTCCTGATCCGATGAGAACTGACCGCGCTGCTTGTCCACTTGATTCATGGCCTCGCGTACAGTCTGCACAACAAGATTACGGTTCACTGGTTTTGTAATGTATTTGAATGCACCAATGTTGATTGCTTCCTGGGCATATTGAAAACGGTCGTATGCACTCAGCATGATGATGACCGTTTCAGGCTTGAGTCTGAGTATGCAGCTAACAGTCTCCAGTCCGTTGATTCCCGACATGTGGATGTCCATGAACACGATATCTATGTTTTCCTTTGTTGTGATTTCAATTGCCTCGGTTCCTGACAAGGCGGAAAAGACTTTTATCTGGTCAGGAAAATCCTTGTTCATTATGAACTTAAGAGAATCAATAACAATCTGCTCATCATCAGTAATCAAAACATTATACATTCTTTGGTACCCTTATTATAAAAGTCGCTCCCTGTCCCGGTTCACTGCGCGGAATGTCAAACACGTCATCACGATGGAAATACAGCTTTAAGCGGAGAAGAACATTTATGATTCCGATTCCATTATGCATCTCTCCATCCGAAAGTTTCTTTCCTTCAGTTGATTTTTTCAGTTCCTTTTCCTGACTGTTTTCTTCTTCCGCAAGAACAATCTCGTCTTTATGAATCGGCACTAAAATCTTCTGCCTGATTTCTTCGTCAAAGCCCGCCCCATTGTCGCTGATCCTGATCTCCACACAGTCATCCAAGCGTGTTACCTTAAGCTCAACACGGCCCATCGTATTCTTTAATCCATGCTTGATGCAGTTTTCCACCAGAGGCTGCAAAGTCATGGTCGGCACCATCTCGGAGAATTCGCAGTCCGGAACATCCTTGATGAATTCAAGTCGCTTTCCAAACCTTACCTTCATGATGTAGACAAAGTTATCAACAAGGCCAAGTTCCTCATCAATCGTGGCCACCTGTTTCTGCTGCTGAATGTTATAGCGGAAGAAGCTTGCAACCTGTTCGATAAAATAACTGGTTTTGTCTGCTCCTTCCATCATCGCAAGCTGAACACCCGTATTCAATGTGTTGAACAAAAAGTGCGGGTTAATCTGACTCTGCAATGCACGAAGCTGGGCATCCGAATAAAGAGCCCTCATCTCTATTTCCTTTTCCCTGAGCTCGTTCTCGGTCCTTGCCTTTTTCCAGATTGTCTCGATGTATTCACGAATGCTGATGATCATGCGGTCAAATGCACGGCAAATGTTTCCTATCTCGTCATGAGTGTCACGCTCAAACAAAGGCACGTCAAAGTCACGCTCTGCCACACGGAGGGCAACGGCGGAAATGTCTCCCAGAGGTTTTGTAATCGAGGTGATGATGATATACAGCAGGAAGGTAACCAGAAGCAGCATAAAGCAGAAGAGCGCAATGCTTCTCTGATGTACAATGCTTATCATGTGACGGTTGTCGGTATACGAACGCGCATTCCGCTGAAGAAGAAGATTGTTCAGCTCGGAAACCTGACCCACAAGTAAACGGTAGCACTCTCTGGTTTTTGGATAATATTCTTCAAGCTGGTTGTCGTTGTTGGACCTGCGTGCGACAATTACCTGATTGCTGAAATTCTCATAGGTATACGAAAGCTGGTATACGACATAGGATTTTTGCTCAATCACATCGGTGGAAGGATTTTGATGCAGCAGCGAGCAGTATTCAATTATCTTTGCCCTGTGTGTGTAATAATTATCAATTCCCTCAAAGGTACGATATTGCACATAGTCTTCCATGGATTGCTCGGTTTCGCGTATAACCTCAAGATATGAATTCAACTCCGCGTTGGAGACATAGGCATCCTCTATCACATTCATGGCACGCAAATCTGTCTTGAGCAGGATGAAAAGGCTTATGCACATCAATAACAATGCAGAAATAACACAGACCATTATCTTCCATCGGAAGCTCTTGTCGGCAAGAAATTTTATAAAGGCAGGCTTCTTTTTCATTCCCCACCCCTCAAGATTTCTACGTCCGCAGCGATATAATTGTTTGAATGTCCTGTGTTTCTGTATTCAATCAATTCCTTCATGGCAGTGCGACCGATTTTTTCCTGATCAATGTAAATCAGTTCACGTATGGCACCACGCTCAAAATAACGGAGCAGGGTTTCATTGTTCCCCATTCCCAAAAGCTGAACAGATGATTCAAGATGGAACTCACTCAAAAGCTGAACGCATCGTATGGTATCTTCTTCCGTGACACAGACCAAAAGCGGTGCCCTGGTGGAATTTGTATCTGACAAAGTTATGGATCTAATGGCATCGATGATGTCGGCGTCAGTTCCAGAAACAGAAAGCGTTTGAAGCGACATGCCTCGGTAAACCGACAGGATGTTCTGGAAACTGTTCATCATATTGCTGTAATTCGGATTGTTCTCAAGCTCGTTGGCAAAAAGATATACCGCCCCGTTTTTATGCAGAAGGTCAATACATTCGTTTGCAAGAGTACGTCCCAGCTCAGAATAATTTGTACCGATGAAACTTACCTGTGGAATTGACTGAGTATAATGCCCCAGAGTTATGACCGGAATCTCGGAACCGTCTGTCCTGCGGGGTGTCTTTATCGTGGAATAGTCCGTATCAACATAGGCAATTATTCCGTCCGCATTAACGAATGTCGCATAGTTGAACAGCTCCTCCAATGACACGTCATCCGCAAGCGTCTCGGGAACATACAGCTCGACAACAGTGTTATAGTCCGCACTAATTCCATCAGCCCCCCTAAAGACCTGCTCCAGGGAGGAAATGTTACTGGACTTACCCAGAACAAGAAAATGATAGTTCCTGTCTGTTCCATTTTCCTGAGCATTGTTACCGCTGTTGAATGTACCCTGCAGAAAGAACATCAGGACCAATCCGCCGAATATCACCAAAAGGGCAACAAGCACAATCACTATCTGTGCATAAAGCCCAGGACCTTTTACGCTTTTCACTGCTTCTTCGGTTTTTTAATCAAGTTGATAAAGAATGAGTTTATCAGCTTGTACAGCAATCCAAGTGCAATCGTCAAAGCAATTACAGACACAATGTAGGCCGTCTTGTACTGCCATGTGTTGACCGGCATGAATCTTGCAAGATTACGGCAGAATGTTATTGCCATAAGGTTCATCATGTAGGTTTCCAGAGAAATCTTTCCAAAGAATCTTGTAACAGGATTACTTGAATGGAATTTCATCATCAGGAGGAAGACAAACATTACAAAGAAGATGACAAACGGGAACTGCAGAAGCAGTGTGATGAATTTGTTAAGGATTCCAGGTCCGTTTCCACTCCACTCTGTCCAGTAACCGAACTTGTTTTGACTCCAGAATGTAAGCACCATTGTTCCAAAGGCAAGAACTAAAACACCCAGCAGCTTGAGCCAGTACAGTTTCTTGAACCAAGCGACTATTTTTTCCTCGTAGGTTGCAAAAATAAGACCTAGCCAGAAAGCAATGGCAGAGTTAACCCACCATTCACCGGAGAACCAGAACACATACTGCTGCTTCCACCATGTAGGATCATAACCACGAAGCCACCAGTTGTTTTTACCTGACCACCATGCAAAGTGACCGTTGAACGAAAAGATGACACCTAGAAGGATGATGAATGCAATTACGATTGTAAGGCGGATTTTGTCGTTCTTGATGTGCTTGTAAACCAGATAGAAAAGCACGTAAAGAATGGAGATGACTATGACATACCAGCAGTAAGAATTGACGAGTGTTACACCAAGTGTATTTGTAATCCACTGAACTGGTGCGAATCTTGTTCCGGTTGCAAAATAGAAAATCGTGTACAGGACTATGCTTACATAATACGGAACTATAAGGACAGAGAGCCTGCGTCTGAAAAAGCCATTAAGATAATCAGGTTTTGTCTTTAAGCTCTTAACAAGGCCATATCCGGAGCAGAAGAAAAAGATAGATACAAACAGAAAACCTATATTTACGAACAGGCTTATTACACCAGCTTCCTGAAAATCCTGTTCCTGGGATATATGATGCAGGATAACACCTATTGCAGCAATACCACGGACTGCCTTTGTTACCTCAAGATCCATAAAATCATCATGGAATTTCTTGAACCCGGCAAACTTTCCACCCAGAAGAATGAGCAGAAGAAATACCGCATACACTGAATACGTTATGATTTTGTAAGCCATTTTAACCTTCCTATTATTTTTCCTACAATAGATTAAGTATAAACCAGAAAAGGGGAGATTTCAACTGAATTTTCTTAATGCAGGAGCAAATGGAATTCGCTCAAACCGAAAAACAGACGGTTCGGAAAATTGACAAGTGTAATTGGACTATTAAATTATCAAAAAAGGGTGGCCATTGACCACCCTTGATTTAGTTTGTGCAACTTTTTCAGGGGAGTCTCTTTCCTTAAGAAAGTTCTCGGCGTCCTCTATCGCTTTGTCAATAACTCCATCCTCATAACATACTCTCTGAATTCCTCTTCGTCAAATTCTGTCAAGCTCATGCCTATCGCCTCCGGTCGCAAGCTATCGCTAGCTCTTAGAGTTTTTACACCTTCACTGAAAGATTCTCTTTAATTTTCAGGACCTGCTCCAATGGAAGACCTATTGCCTGGGAGATTTGCTCAGGGGTACCTACACCCATCTTAAGAAAGTTTTCTGCGTCCTCTATGGCTTTTTGGTAAGCACCTTCCTCACGCATATTCCTCTTGAAACGTTCCTCGTCAAACTCTTCCAGAATCATTCCGATTACCTCCGCCTTCTGCCTTGCAAAGAATCCTTCCAGCAGGTTCTCCTCTACCGCCTCGTCAACGGCCTTTTTAACAGCTGCATGAACTTCCATTCCGCTACCCTTGTTACGCCGTACTTTTCCTACGAACCTGCTGTAATCATACAACGCATTGCACTTTTTTTGAAGTCCCTCGCTGTGGTTTTCGTTGATGTTCTTTACATAGGCGGTAAATTCATAAGCTCCACTGGAAGGTTTCCTATTGTCGTCCTTGTACATGAAAGAGTCGGAGAGCCTCATCTCAAATTCATCCTCTATGTCAGTGGTGCCGTTGTAGAATACGATGAACTGAGGTGCCGGTATCTCTATCTTCTTACATCTGTTGACATCCTGATCCGTTTCAACAAGATATCTCTGATACAGTTGCGCAAAATACAGGAATCCCCTTAAAGGCATATTAAGATTATGGCTGGACTGCTGCTCGAAAAGGACCATCTGGTCATCAATAAGAAACGAGACATCATTGTGCATGGTGATGTAGATGACGTTCTCGATAGTGTTCAGCTCCAGGGCATTTGGGTCGGTGTAGTTTGTGTCGTTCAGGGCATTGTACAAATCAAGTCGCCATCGCTTGCTTTCCTCAGTGTTCCTACCGAAGATGGCTTTGAATAAGCGGTCCTTGTATTCTCTTTGTGTTGTTTCTGTAAAATTCATTAATTCCTCCAGTTTATGAAATTAAATTGGGAGATCTATTTTCCCTTTACTATATAAATAGTAGGTGACCCCCAGTTTTTAACAAAAAATTGGGAAATTTTTTAAAATTTTTATTCTTGATTTTTCTAATTGGAATATTCTATTGTGTCCATGTAGTTTTTATGTTATAATCAAGAGCGTTATAATAAAAAGGGGAAAATTATTATGAAAAAGTTAATTATGATTTTATGTATTGTCTTTGTGAATGTTTTTGTCGCAATGGCAACACCCGCCGCTATCAATTTTGACAATCTTCCAGATGACTCAAAGCTCAATCAGATGCTGGTTGATTTTGGGAATGCCTATCCAGCCATAAAGAATCCGGATTTCCAGAACAAGAACAAAAAGAGTGCTCAGCTAAAGGCAGCCAAGAACCTTTACAACTATCTGAAAAAAAAGAAGAACACAAATTATGATGAAAAACTGTTTCAGCTTCTTGCCGCACGATGTCTGTATAATTATGACCAGATCAAGTCTTCGGATGTTACAAAGCTTTTCTCTGACATCGATTCAGCTTATCCGGAAAAAGCCGAGCATCACTGGATTTACGGAAATTTCCTGACCTCTGCAGGTAAAACAATAGACGGCAATAATGAATTGGAAAAATACATGGAGATGAAGGATTATTTAATTTCTAATCCTTTTCTGGAGGATTATGCCTACTGTCAGTTCATGTGCAATACTCCTTTCAATGCATATTACACTCTTACAAACGGCGGAACAATTCCCGAGGCAAATGTAAGTAATCAGGAACTTTTGCGGATTGTAAAAAGTCATATCCAGGACAGCTCTTCAAAAGAAAAATATGATGCAAACCAAGTATGGCACATTTCGGACTTGGAAGATGACTGGCGCTATATTTACAGTACTATGCTGGGGATTTCATTTCCTTGTAAGGGAACATGGAGACTTCAGCTGAATGAATTTACCGAAAGCAATCCCGCGATATGTCTCCTTGGACCAAATGATTTCTCCGTTGACGGGCACTCTGTTGGCATCAGTGTTCTCTTGATGGTTTATCCGGACTCAATCTATACCAGCAACGAGAGAGAGCGTTTGATGGCAAAACTGAAGACAACTAAAACCGAAAAGCAGGAAATCAGTGGAAAAACATTTACAAAATACACATTTGAAGATCCAACAAGCTATGCTGACTTTCGTAATGGACAGATAGGCTATCTGTTTGAAGCAACGATTGATCCCGGAAAGTGGGCAACTGTAAAATGTGAGCATCCCGCTGAACTTTCCTCCCGCACAGAAAAGAATAACAAATCAGAAGGAAACCAGACATTCTACGCAATGAAGCCAGCCCTGAACCGCATTCAGGAGCCGATGAGGATTTTCATTCTTGTTGATTCATGCAATGCCCTCAAGGATGAAACAGACCAGCTTCTGGAAGAATTATTCAGCAGAGCCGTTTTCGACTAGCCTATCGTTTATTCGTGGTCAAAAACTAAAAGCACTGGGAGGATGCCGGCATTTTCGTCGTCTTCCACCCAGCCTTCAAACTTAACGGAATTACGCGAAAAATCAATTCTGCTGTCATCCATAATTTCACACTCTACCAAATCCAATGCAAGCTGAACCCTGTCTTTAAGATTATGTTTTCCTGTCAGTCCGTTTCTTACCGCCATTTCGTATGAAGACATAATGTCGTCAAGATTCAATTCATCAAGCGAATAAAGGACAATAAGGTAATCTGTCCCTTCAACGGAATCAAACTCTATCCATTTGTTTTCGGCCGGAAGCGCTATCGTGTTGCTCGAATAATCCAGTAATGCAGAAGTGTTCCTGTCGGGGAAAAGCCTTGTTGCCTTGCCTGTTGTTTCATCTGAAGAAAAGACATAAACATAACATGGTTTGGTGTTTGTAAGCTCAAGCCTGAATCTGTCCGTAAAACTGAAT
>JAGCYQ010000217.1 GCA_017960765.1 Treponema sp. | reverse complement strand
TTGCAAAGAAGATGAACCTTAAAGCTTCTGATATTATCGCAAAGCTTATGTCTATGGGACAGATGGTTTCCATCAACCAGTCTATAGATGCAGATACAGCAACAATTGTTGCTTCTGAATATAACTGTGAAGTTCATATCGTCAGTCTTTATGACGAAACAGTTATTGAAAGTGATGTTGATACAGATGATGCAATTGCACCTCGTCCGCCTGTCGTTACCGTAATGGGTCACGTTGACCATGGTAAGACAAAAACTCTTGATGCTATCCGCAGTGCAAACGTTGCTGCAGGAGAGTTCGGTGGTATTACACAGCATATTGGTGCTTACATGGTTGATACACCGAAAGGACGCATTACTTTCCTTGATACACCTGGACACGAAGCATTTACAATGATGCGTGCCCGTGGTGCTGCTGTTACTGATATCGTTGTTCTTGTTGTTGCAGCTGATGACGGTGTTATGCCTCAGACAGTAGAAGCCATTAACCATGCAAAAGATGCAAAGGTTCCTATCATCGTTGCAGTAAACAAAATCGATAAACCTGAGGCAAATCCAGAGCGTGTAATGACCCAGCTTTCTGAGCTTGGACTTACGCCGGAAGCATGGGGTGGAGACACTCAGTATGTAAATATCTCTGCATTGAAACGTGAAGGTATAGACGATCTTCTTGATGCAATCCTTGTACAGGCTGAGATGCTTGAGCTCAAGGCCCAGTATAACTGCCGTGCCGAAGGTAAGGTTATTGAAAGCCGTGTTGATCAGGGACGTGGTGTTGTCGCATCAGTCGTAGTTGAGCGCGGTACATTGAGGACGGGAGATCCTTTTGTAGCTGGTATCTATTCAGGCCGTGTCCGTGCAATGTTTGATGACAGGGGAAACAAGATCAAGGAAGCTTCTCCATCAGTTCCTGTTGAGGTTCTGGGTATCGAGAACATGCCTAACGCAGGTGATCCTTTCCAGGTTACAGAGACAGAAAAAGACGCACGTGCATTTGCCGCAAAGAGACAGGAGCTCAAGAGGTTTGAGGATGCCAAGGCATTCAAGAAGGTTACTCTTGACAACCTCTATTCAACAATCGAACAGAAAGAAATCAAGGAATTCAAGGTCATCATCAAGGCTGATCTTCAGGGTTCTGCAGAAGCACTCAAGACATCCCTTGAAAAGCTTTCAACCAAAGACATCAGGCTTTCTGTCATTCACTCAAGTGCGGGTGCAATCAACGAAAGCGATGTATCTCTTGCCGCAGCGGACGACAATGCAATCATCATCGGATTCAACGTCCGTCCTACACCCAAGGCAAAAGCCCTGGCAGAGCAGGAAAAGGTCGAGATCCGCAAATACAACATCATCTACAAGTGTGTTGAGGAAATTACCGCCGCCATGGAAGGTATGCTTCAGCCGGATACAAAAGAAGAGATCACCGGTATGCTCGAGGTACGCAATACATTCAAGGTTCCGAAGATCGGTGTCATTGCTGGATGTTATGTTACAGACGGTATCATCAAGAA
Organism: Treponema sp.; assembly: GCA_017960765.1. Lineage (GTDB taxonomy): Bacteria > Spirochaetota > Spirochaetia > Treponematales > Treponemataceae > Treponema_D. Next base: position 8,318 of record JAGCYQ010000217.1, on the reverse strand, counting down.
GACAAGCAGCGTAAACGTCATCCGCGACGGTGTTGTTAAATATACCGGCAAAATCGCATCTCTCAAGCGCTTCAAGGAAGATGCCAAGGAAGTCAAGTACGGCTACGAATGTGGTGGAGGTATCGAGAACTGGCAGGATCTTCAGATTGGCGATCAGCTTGAGGTATTTGAATTTGTCGAGGTTGCAAGAAAACTCGGACAGACTCTGGTCGATGAAAAGGCCGAGATGGAAAAGCGCAATGCGGCCAACGCAGCACAGAATTCGGAGGCTCAGGAATAAAAGATGGGACAGTACAGGCTTCAGCGTTTGGGCGAACAGCTCCGTGAGGAAATTGCTACAATGCTCATGACTGGGCAAATCAAGGATCCCAGGGTAAGCGGATTTCTCTCGATTAACCGTGTGGAAGTCGCGGGAGATCTTGCCTATGCCAAAGTATATGTCTCTTCTTTTATGGACGACAACTCCGTAAAGCTGGGTGTAAAAGGTCTGCAGAATGCGGCCGGATACATCCAGTCAACAATAGCAAAAAAGCTTTCAATCTATAAATTCCCAAAACTGACTTTCATAGCAGATTTCAGCATGAAAGAAGGCTACAAGATGGTTCAGACGTTAAAGGAACTAGAAAAGCAGGATGAAGAAAACGAGCAAAAATCCTAAGTCGTCCGTTACCGGAATAATGCCTTATACTAAGACTCCAGGGCTGACAAGTTTTTCCTCGCTTTGGAGCATAAAGCATGCATTGAACACAGATAAAGTCGGCCACACAGGAACCCTTGATTCCTTTGCAGAGGGACTTCTTGTTGTTCTTACAGGCAGCCTTACACATTTAGTTCCGCACATAACGGAATTCACAAAGACATATCAGGCGGTGGTCTGCTTCGGTAAGGAGACTGACACACTAGATCCAACAGGTAACGTCATTAAAACCTCAAAGGCTCCAGATCAGGACAGCCTGAAAAACATAATCCCGTCATTTACAGGAGCTTTGCTTCAGGTACCGCCGGTGTACAGTGCGATACATGTAAACGGAAAAAGGGCCTCAAACGCAGCAAGGGGAGGCCAGGAAGTAAAGCTTGAAAGCAGGCAGATTTTTATCTATGACCTTTCTTTGCTGGATTTTAAGGAAGCAGGCGATGATGATCCGTGCTCCTATGCTCTTCTTGAGATAAGATGCTCAAAGGGAACTTACATCCGGGCATTGGCACGCGACATAGCAAAGGCTCTCGGCTCATGCGCATATCTTTGTGCATTAAGGCGTACTCAGGTAGGACCGTTTAAGCTGGAGGATGCCGCCTGTTATTCAAGCTTGAAACCGTTTACAATCCAAAATGGAATAGAAAATGCCGAATACTTTTTTTCACGCAAGAAGCAGTTTGAAAACGAGAAGCCGGTCAAAAATCTTGTTATCGACAGTGACGAGACAGTTGCAGACATTCAGAGCCATCTCTTGACTTTTACCCCAGAAATCGCATCATTGTGTGGATTCAGGTCAGATAAGCTCAAGTCTGAATTTGAATCAAGCTATCTTAACGGACGTCCCCTCAAGCCAAAAATGTTCAGCTGGATATCAGAGGCTCCACAGGAAGAAAAATCTCCGTATTACAACGAAAAGGAAATAGCGGTCTTTTATGAGGATGATTCTTTTGCAGGGATGATGACACAGGAAGACTTTAAGCTTTCCTATGGTTTTGCGGTTCCAAAAGAAAAAGCAGCTAAAAAAATGAAGGTCTTTTCATGGAAACAGATCATGGACGGTGCTTTTCCTGTTGAATGGAAGAAAAAGGGAACTGCAATCTCTGTAGGAAGTTTTGACGGCTTGCATGCGGGACACCAGAGCCTTTTGGATGCAATTAAGGCTGAAAAGGACTTGGTTCCTGGAATCGTTACCTTTAAATCCTCCTACAGAGCATCTGAGGCCGGTTATGAGGGCGACATCCTTACAAGCGATCAGAAAATTGAATATCTTGAAAATAAAAACCTTTCTTTTGCCATACTGATTGACTTTTCTCCCGATTTCAGTAGAATGGATGGTAATATTTTTGTAGACTTACTGTGTTCGAGATGCGGTCTTTCACTTCTGGTTGAAGGTGTCGATTTCCGCTGCGGATACAAGGGTGCCATGGATGTTGAACATCTTAAGATCGCTTCAAAAGCAAAGGGATTTTTGTTTAATGTAGTCGATGATGTCGCCATAGATGGTATTCGTGTAAGTTCAAGCCGTATACGTGAGGCACTCAGTTCCTCAGATTTTGTCACGGCACAAAAACTTCTGCTTAGGCCTTTTTCTTATGATGCAAGAGGTTTAAGCCTTAGGCAAAGCTCTTCAAATTCAGATGGAATGGACTGGTTTGACGGGCAAAGGAATACAAGGCAGATTCTTCCAAGGGACGGCTCCTATGATGTTGTCGTTCATTATGAGGATCTGGTTCTGCATACTACCTGTATGATACGGAACGAAAACATATCCCTGCTTTTACCCACTCAGAATGTGGCTGATAAAGTAAGGGAAATACAGTTTATCGGGCAACGCTAATGTTGTTTTGCAATTCCGGGAGTAAGAGATTGCCCTCGGGTTTACTTTTCAACATGGTAATAAAATTAAAGGAGTAAGTTATGGCACTTACAAAAGAAGCAACGACTTCTATCGTCAGCAAGTTCGGTGCAAACGCAAATGACACCGGCAACACAAGGGTTCAGATTGCTCTTCTTTCTGAACGCATCAAGGAACTCACAGCCCACTGCAAGGCTTTCCCGAAGGATACTACAGCATCACGCGGTTTGCTCAAGGCAGTAGGACAGAGGCGCAAGATGCTCAAATACATGCAGCGCACCAACCTTGAAGGATACCGCAGCCTCATCAAAGAGCTTGGAATCCGCAAATAAGCTGATGAACGGCAGACTGTTCTTTTTTTTACAATCAGGACAGGATGCCGTTTATGTTTTATGGCACCGTATAATACGGTTCTGGACAACCGGCTGTTCAAACGGTTTATCCTAGTAATATAAAAACTCTAAAGAAGGAAAGAATGGTAGAAAGAGTAACAAAGATGATCGGCGACACAGAGCTGATCCTTGAGACAGGCAAAATCGGAAAACAGGCAAACGGATGCGTTTATGCACAGTTTGGAGGAACCGCAATTATTGCGACAGTTTGTGCATCAAGCGAGGCAAAGGAAGGACTTGATTTTGTTCCTGTAACAGTTGATTACAATGAGAAATTTTATGCGGCTGGAAAAATCCCAGGTGGTTTTGTAAAAAGGGAAGGCCGCCCAAAGGATAAGGAAATCTTGGTCAGCCGTCTTATTGACCGCCCGATGCGTCCCTTGTTCTATCCGGAATTCGGACGTGAGCTCCAGATTGTTCCGACATGTGTTTCTGTAGACGGTGTAAATCCCCCGGATATTCTTGCTGTTATCGCGGCATCTGCTGCAGTAACAATCAGTGATATTCCGTTCCAGGGACCGGTAGCAGGTGTACGTGTAATTTATTCAAACGGTGAGTATATCCTTAACCCGACATACAGTCAGATTGAAAAGGCAGAGCTTGAGATTGTCGTTGCCGGAACCAAAGACGGCTTTACCATGGTAGAAGGTGGAGCCAGTGAGGCAACAGAGGAAATCATGCTTGGAGCACTTGAGAAGGCACAGGGATTTATCCGCGACATGTGTATTCTTCAGGAAGAGCTCAAGGCAAAATGCGGCAAGGAAAAACTTCCGCTTGTTCCTTCAACAGCAGTTCTTGAAAATAAGGAAGCCATCGAAGCCGAGGCAAAGCCACTTATGCTTGAGGCATGTTTCCAGAAGGGAAAACAGACTCGTGGTGATGCCGTTCATGATGTAAAGGCAAAGATTGCAGAAAAATATGCAGAGCAGCTTGAGGATGAGACACAGAAGAAATTGTTTGACGCTCTCTTTGACGACATTCAGTACAGGCTCTTGCGCCAGAGCATCCTTGAGAAGGGTGTACGTATTGACGGCCGTGGAACAGAGGAAATCCGTCCTATAACATGCGAGATCAACGTTTTGCCACGTCCACATGGAAGCGCTTTGTTTACACGTGGAGAAACCCAGTCATTGGCTGTTACCACACTCGGTACCGCAATGGACGAGCAGGTATACGACGACATCGAGGGTGACCGCAGCGAAAACTTCATCCTGCACTACAACTTCCCGCCATATTCAGTTGGTGAGGTTGGAAAGCTTACAACAGGACGCCGCGAGATCGGACATGGAAACCTTGCACGCCGCTCACTTGCACCTATGATTCCTTCAAGAGAGGAATTTCCATATACAATCCGTGTTGTTTCTGAGATCATGGAATCAAACGGTTCATCTTCACAGGCCTCTACATGTGGTGGATGTCTTTCACTTCTTGCAGCCGGTGTTCCGATGAAGAAGATGGTTGCCGGTATCGCAATGGGACTCATCACAGAGGGAGACGAGCAGAATCCATACAAGAAATATGCAATTCTCTCTGACATCCTTGGAGAAGAGGATCACCTCGGAGACATGGACTTTAAGGTAGCCGGTACACGCGACGGTATCACAGGCTTCCAGATGGACATCAAGATTGCAGGTGTCTCTATGGACATTATGCGCAAGGCTCTTGCACAGGCAAAGGCTGGACGCAACCACATCCTTGACATAATGGAAAAGTGCATCAACAAGCCTCAGGAAATTTCTGCATTTGCACCAAAGATTGACACACTCAAGATTCCTGTAGACAAAATCGGTGCCCTCATCGGCCCTGGTGGAAAGAACGTAAAGGCACTGTGCGCTCAGTATAGTGTTACAATCAACACAGAAGACGACGGAACCGTTACAATCTACGGAAAGACAGGATCTTCAACTGACGCCGCAAAGAAAGCTGTAAAGGCAATCTGCGAGAATCCGGAGCCAGGAACAATCTACAACGGAACCGTAAAGAGAATCATGGATTTCGGTGCATTCGTTGAGATTCTCCCGGGCAAAGAAGGCCTCTGCCACATCTCAAAGCTTTCACGCCAGAGAGTGGAAAAAGTAACAGACGTACTCAAGGAAGGACAGGTTATTCCTGTAAAGCTTCTTGACGTTGACAAGGTAGGTCACTTGAACCTGTCTTATATCGACGCTCTTGAAGAACAGGCAAAAAAATAAACTGTATTCTTTGAATCAATAATTTATTTACAACGGCATATTGTCTTTATGACTCCATTATAATGGCAGTATGCCGCTCTTGTTTTAAAAGATGGGAAATAAAACAGTACTTAAAAACAATGTTGTCCTCGTAAGTGAATACATGCCCCATTCACACAATGCCGCCATTGGATTTATGTTTTCTGTAGGCTCAAGACATGAAAAAGAATGTGAGCGTGGAATCAGTCATTTTTGCGAGCACATGCTGTTCAAGGGAACGAAATCAAGGAAAAGAAGGGATATAGTCTATGCGTTTGATAAAATGGGTGGACTTGTAAATGCCTTTACTGAAAGGGATGACGTGTTCATGTATTCTGTCCTGCCTTCAAGTCCGGAAAACATCAGCACTGTTGTTGAAATACTCTGCGACATGACTCAGAACTGCATTTTCCCCGCCGACGAAATTGAAAAGGAACGTACTGTAATTCAAAACGAAATATCTGCCGTGGAAGACGATATAGAAGAATCTTCCATTGATCAGCTTGCAGACTTTATATGGCACAATCAGGATCTGGCACAAACAATCACAGGTTCAGCAGATGATGTTGCATCAATTACCAGGGAGCAGCTTTTTGACTGGTATGAAAAATACTTCAAGAACGGTCCGCTGACAGTCTTTATAAGCGGGAACTTTGAAATTGAAAACGTCGTCTCCATGCTTGAAAAATTACCAGACAGAAAAAATCTTGATTACAGCTTTAATGCAAAATTCTATTCAGGGTTTAAGTCAAAAAAATCACGGTTCAATCAAAACCAGCTCTATTATATGTATCCGCTCAGGATGCCTCTTGACCTCAGGCATTATTATACTCTTTTGGTATTTAATGCCTTGTTTGGGGACACAATGACAAGCCGTCTTTTTGAACACCTCAGGGAAGACAGGGGACTTTGCTATTCAGTCTACAGCTTCATGTCCTGTTATTCTGACACTGGTGTTTGGGGTGCGTCAGTCTCTTGTGACCTGAAGCAGACATTGCAGACACTTGACTGCCTGAAAAAGGAATTCTCAACATTATGCACAGATGATTTTTCAGATGAAGAAATCACACTTGCAAAGGAACATCTTTGTGGCGAAGAGCTGATGGGATGTGATGACGTTGAATATGTCATGAAAAAACTCCAGAGGCATTATCTTCTGTCACTTCCGCTTCTTGATGCACAGGAGACGATTGGTACTATACGCTCCATAGAAAAAAATGATATTATTGAATTTGTAAGCGAGAATATCAAGAATATTAAACCCGCGGTTTTTGTTTACGGCAAAAAGATCGTAAGGGATTTTACAATATAGCAATATTGGGAGGAAGTCATGCAGACAATAAAAATACCATGTAAATCAGAGGATGGAGCCGTCCTGCCTGCATATAAGACATCAGGTGCCGCTGGAGCAGATGTTTGTGCTCATCTTGAACAGCCTGTAACAATTCAAAAGGGCAGATCAGCCCTTATTCCAACCGGACTGTTTTTTGAGATTCCAGAGGGCTATGAGATTCAGGTAAGACCCAGGAGCGGACTTGCATTCAAGAACGGAGTAACAGTTTTGAATACTCCCGGAACAATAGACAGTGACTATCGCGGAGAACTCAAGGTACTCTTGATAAACCTCGGGCAAGAGGATTTTGTCATCTCAAACGGCGACCGTATAGCCCAGATAGTAGTAAGTCCGGTGACAGTCGGTAACTTTGTTCAAGTGGAATCAATCTCAGAAACTGCAAGGGGTGAGGGTGGTTTCGGAAGTACAGGTGTAAAAGGGGTAAACTGATATATAAAAAATGAACGGAGCACAGAACGGACAAAACATAAGCAGTTCATTTCCTCTAAAAAAACGAATACGGAAAATATTGAAATCCATCCGTTCATTCAGTTTGCGCCGCTATATCTATACAAAACTTCTTGAGAAGGCACAGGCAACAGATAATACAAAAAAGATTGAACGATACAACAACAAGCTGAAGGCACTTGATGAAGTAAAGAAATCTGTTCTGATCAAATACATCATTAAAGAGTTGTTTTTATATTTTTTAGTCAGCTTTTTGTTTTTCTTTGTCGTTTTCTTTGTAAACAACATTCTTCTTCTTGCTCAAACCATTCTTGAACAGAGGGTTCCTGTTCCTACCGTAGCAAAACTGATTGTCTATTGTCTTCCTGCGATCATTGCACAGTCGGCTCCTTTTGCAACCCTTGTAGGTTTCCTGATGTGTCTTGGAAGAATGGTCAGCGACAACGAAATATTGATTCTAAGGGCAAGCGGACAAAGATATTCAATAATTTTGATTCCTGTATTGATTCTTGGACTCCTGATCTCCATCTTCAGTTTTGTCATGAACGATTATTTTCTTCCATTGGGAACAATCAACTACAACAAGCTCAAAAAAGACATTGTACAGTCAAATCCTATGGTTGAAATAGAGCCCAATTCTATCAAACAGTTGAATGATTTTTCTCTTGTAATCGGAGACCAGAATGAAAATGGAGTGGAAGACATCATATTCTTTGATGATTCATCTGACTCAGAGAAAAAAATAATAATTGCAAAGGACACCGTTGCAGAAAAAACTGACATCGACGGACTTTTGCTTGAGCTTAAAATGCAGAATCCCTATGTTCTGATCATGAACAAGAAAAATCAGAAGTCTTACGACGTCATACATTCTGATGATTTAACACTTAATGTATTTGATTCTGTCATCGACCAAAGCGGGGCAGGTCTAAGTCCACGGGAAATGACTTCCTATGACCTGTATAAAAAAATCAAAGTACTGGAAGAGGAACAGAAACTTACAAAGATTCAATTGAACACTTATTATCTTGAATACCATAAAAAATTCTCGATACCTTTTGGCTCAATATTCTTTGCAATCCTTGCTTTCCCTCTGGCACTTTTGTTTTCCAAAAAAGACGGACAGACAATCGGCCTTATACTGGGAATAGTGATATCGGTATTATACTGGGCATCTTCAATGCTCGGACAATTGTTTGGAATACGCAGCGGTTATGACGGATTCTGGATGATGTGGGGACCTGATTTCTTTATAGGTATAGTCGGACTTTTATTATACTTGAGGCTAAAGCGGAAATGAAACTGATTATATATTTGTTGAAAAAATTCTATGCTGTTTTTTTCATGTCTCTTTTCTTTTTTG
>JAGCYQ010000216.1 GCA_017960765.1 Treponema sp. | reverse complement strand
CTTCGCCAAGAAAAACATGAAGTGGAGGAAGCAGTACATGACATGGCAGCAGACGATAGATGAAGAAAAAGAAATCTCCTATGAAGAGGGAAAAGCAGAAAAAGCCATAGAGGACGCAGAGAACTTTCTCAAGCTGGGCGTAAATACCCCAGAGCAAATCTCCCAGGCTATCGGTCTCCCCCTGGAGCAGGTCCTGCAGATCAAAGAAAACCTTTCAATCAAGGCATAAAAAAAAACGGCTGAATGGCTTTATATATTTACGTGGTGAGTTTTTACGTTTTTTTGCTTGCAAAAAATGCGAGCCTTCGCGAGCAAGTAAAAACTCTAAGAGCAAGCGCCAGCTTGCGACCGGATTACTGTAAACGCCTGAATTCATCGCCTTGACAAATTCCACCTAAACTTTTACATTGTATGTAATTCAATCAACAAGGAAAGAAAAAATGCTTAACCTAAAGTGGATTATTCTGGGCATTGCCATCTTAATGTATGTTTTTGTAATTGCATTCCAAAGCAAGAAGGTTTGGTTTACCAGCGCCGCCGCAATTCTTGTAATTATACTGGGATTCATTTTTCCCAACGCCATTTTTGCGCTTCCTGAGACAATCTCTTCAAGCTCCTCGGTCCAGGCACGGCTTTATTCACTTGTACACAGTTTCCGCGACATCATAAACTGGAACGTCCTTATGATTTACCTTGGCAGCATGATCATAGCAGCCCTCTTTATTTATTCCAAGGTACCAGCACGCATCGCAGACTCAATCATCTCGCACAGCAAAAACACGGGTCTTGCCATAATCGCCATCCTTGCAATGACAGGCATCATTTCCATATTTGTAGAGAACGTCGCCACCGTCCTTGTAATGGCACCAATCGCTCTGGCACTGTGCAAAAAACTCAAGATGAACCCCACGATGTTCATGATAGGTCTTGCCGTAATGAGCAACCTCGAGGGAACTGCAACACTGGTAGGTGACCCGCCATCAATGATTTTCGCAAGCTATGCAGGCTACAACTTCAACGACTTCTTTATCCATGACGGAAAGCTTTCGATTTTCTTTATAGTTCAGACTGGACTTCTTGCCGGATGTATTTTCTTCTATTTCTTCTTTGCAAAGGCAGGTAAAAACAAGATTCAGGTTGACAATGAGCCTGTTATCTCATGGTTCCCTTTCATCCTGCTTTTGACGATGATCCTTGGACTTGCGGCCGTCTCATTCATTAACACGGATTTTGCATATTTGAGCGGACTCCTTGTCCTTGGTCTGGGCATAATCGGACTTTTGTGGTACCGCCTGGTTCAGAAAAAGACATTCAAGGATACATGCACCGTCGTAAAGGAACTTGACTGGGAGACAATCTTTTTCCTCATCGGCATATTCGTCGTCATCGGAGCAATTGAGGCGGCAGGCCTGCTGAATGACCTTGCCTTGTTTCTCTCCCGTCTGACCGGTGGCTCAAAGCTTCTGGGATTCATCATCATCCTTGTTGTCTCAATCATCATAAGCGGTTTTGTGGACAATGTGCCCTACATCATCACAATGCTTCCGGTTGCGGACACAATGGCAAAGACCATGGGCATGAACGGCGAGCTGTTTATGTTCGCACTGCTGGTAGGAAGCTGTCTCGGCGGCAACCTGACACCGTTCGGAGCATCAGCTAACGTGGTTGCAATGGGCATAGTCAAGAAAGAAGGCTACCCGATGAACTTCGGAAAATGGCTCAAAGCTGGCGTTCCGTTCACAATCATAACAACAGCGGCGGCGGCAATCGTCCTCTGGCTCTTGTGGGCATAAGTTAATCGGGAATTGTCAGTTTTCAATTGTCAATTCCTGATTATTGTGGTATTCTTGCGGAAGAGGTGCTTACTGTGAAGAGACTTGTTCCGCTGCTTGCCATTCTTTTTATTTTTCCATCTGTTTCAATCTACTCAAAAGACATTTACATCCAAAATGAATCCTATGAATCTGAGGATATCCTCACTGCCGATGTAATTGCTCAAGTTTCCAAAAACGCAGAATCTGTGGGACTGGAGCTGGTGGATTATGCCGGACTGGATCTTGTACCATACAAATTGTCCTGGGGCGAATACAAAAGGCTGCCTCTTGAATCTGAAAAGCTTGAGGAAGAAAAGAAAAAGATAGAGGAAACCCAAAAGCGTTACAGCGGGATGAGCTGGATTACCATTACAAGCATCGACGGGAAAAGTCCAGAGGAAGAGATTGCAGATCTGGACCGGAGGATAAAGGCCGCAAAGGAAAAGGAGAAAAACCTGATAGAGCCTTCCACCTGCTATCCGCGGGTGCTTTTTAAAGTAGATACGAAAGAGGACTGGAGAGGAAATGTCTCGGTTCAGATAAGCATGAACCTGCAAATGGATGCCGAGACAGACCGTATATTTTCCGCAGAATTTGAGTCAAATTACATCAGCAGCAAAAAGGACAAGATCAATCTGTGTGCAAAATGCATAGAGTCATTTTTCCCTGCAATCATAAACAGCGAGAGAACGTCTGAATCATCACGCCCCGAAATAATTGACCAGAGGACCATGACAGAACTAGGAGGAACAAGATCCGGCAATTCAATTTCTGTTGCGGCAAGGGACGACTTTAGTTTTGTAATGCGTGCAAAGGATTCTATAATCGACTACAGCCCAACATGGGACGTAAAGGAAAACATCACAAAGAAAATCAACGGCAGCACAAAGCTTTCTACATATTGGGTGACATATTCAAGCGACGGCAAGACGGTGCTCTTTGCAAATCCGGGACCCCCGTCGGTGATCAGCATTGATGAAAAGGATACGGTGTCTGGAAAAGTGCAGTACAAGTACCCCTCCACAAATTCAACCCTGAGTTTCTTCAATTCAGGCAACCCGTATCTTGTGGACACGCTGGCAAGAAAGATTTACCTTCCGCAAAAGGACGGCCGGCTTCTGGAGATGGAATTTCCCCTGAGGATGACGGATTCAATCAAGGCAGGCTTGGACGATACAATGTGTTTCCAATCGGACAATGCAGTTTTCGTTTACAGCACAAAAAACAAATCACTTCAAAAAATAATCTACCTGAATGCAGAGAATGACGAATACATCTGCCAGATACTCAGCGACTCCTCCATGCTCACGCTCAATCAGAAGAAATGCACGCTCTCCAGGTTTTCTGCTGACGGACTTAATCTGTGGACCATTCAGCTTGACGGATCGATGAAATACTCCACCTACTGCGGTGGCCGCAACGGAATGTATTTTTTCTATGACGCCATAAGCAACATACTGTGGAGGCTTGCGGAAAGCGATGCAAAACTTCCGCCTGTTCTTGCCGCACTAAAAAGCAACGGAAATCTTCAGGGATCAACGCTAGCAGAAACCGCCGCAATCTACAGGAAGAATGCAGACACACTCTATGCCGCCAAAAGTTTCGAGAATGCACTGGACAACTACACGAAATATCTTGAGATCTGCCCCAACGACACGGATGCCGCAGACAAACGCCTGATCTGTGAAGTCTCGGTGAACAAAAAGGCCGCCGCAGAAAAAACGGAAGAAGCCCTGGACCTCTTTGACGAATACGGAGAGGAAACGGCACGCCCAGCATATCAGGAAGCGATGAAGCTGCTTGAAAAACTCAGGAAACAGGTGCCGTGGGACGAGGAAGTTCAGGAAGCATACGCAGACTTGAAGAACGCATTTTCTCTGGAAGAAGGATTTTCCACAGCGGAGATTCCATCAGTTTCTGTCGAGGCATTCGATCTGGCATCCCTTTTCCCAGTACTGATGAACGTCTACGCATCCAATCCCGCAGGCTACATTACCGTAAGGAACAACGGAAGCACTGCACTCAAGAATGTCTCGGTTACGGCTTACGTCAGGAAATACATGGACTTCCCGAGCAAGGGCGGAGAAATCAAGGTACTAAATCCTGGCCAGCAGGAAGAAATACAGATCAACACCGTGCTGAACAAAAACGCACTTAAGGTTACGGAAAACAGCGTGCTGCAGATGCAGTTCACGGTTTCATGGGAAGAAAACGGAAAATCAAGGAGCCTTGTCATTACGAGACCTGTAACGCTCTACAAAAAAAGCGCTATGTCATGGGCGGACACTGCAATGCTCTCATGCTTCATCCAACCGAATGATCCAAACGTGTCAACGTTCGTCTTCAATGCACTCGCACAAAACAAGGCAGATGTAATCTCCACAAACGTGACAAAGGCTATCGTCCTTTCAAATGCAATAGGGGCAATTCCGCTTACCTATGTTTCCGACCCCAACACTCCCCTGTCTCAGGTCATCGACAATGAATACTCGGTTGACACTGTACGTTTCCCGGCAGAGACACTTTCGCTCAAGGGCGGGGACTGCGACGACATGACCACACTCTTCTGCTCGGTATTGGAAAGCGCTGGCATTCCGTCGGCACTCATAACTACACCAGGTCACATCTTCGCGGCATTCGACACAGGATTAAAGGCAAGCACTGCATGGAACAATCTTGATGAAGACTACAGGACAATAACGATAAACGGCAACATCTGGATTCCGGTTGAAACAACGATACTTGAGGACGGATTCGAGGCGGCATGGAAATCGGCTTCAAAAGAAATAGCAAAGCAGCAGTATGAATACACGATCCTTCAGGAGGCATGGGAAGTATATTCATCGGCAGCAAACCCGGACGGCCAGAAAGAGGTTTCATTCCAAAAGGAGAAGCTCGCCACAATGAACACCACTTCATTTACAGAAATGAAAGCTCAGATGAAAAACGCCCTTCAAAAAATAAAGACAGGAACACCATCGGACATGAACACGGTGGCAAGACTCTGGTATTCAATTGGAGAAAAGGAAAAGGCCGCAAAAGTTCTTGCAACAATAACAGAGACTTCACCGCAATATAAGAGCGCATATACCAACCTTGAGTCCCTGTACACAGAACTGGGCATGACGGAAGAAGCCGCAAAGACAAGCGAACGTGCAAAGAAGATTTTCGGGTCCAAGACTGTATCCACAAGCGAAGACAAGAAAACACGAGCCAAAAGCCAGTCCGGGATGGTTTGGGAAGACTGAGAATTCAGCATATAAAATAACAGCTAAAGTCACCGCTCTTTTTTTCCGATAGGGGAACTAGAGAGGTGATTGTTATGTACGCAAAAGAAATCAACTTGAATGCACACACATATAATACGCTCTTTACATCCACTTCGTCAGGGCGGATTATTGTACATGTAAAGAATAATTTAGCTGTCTATACTCAGTTTGAGCATGTTCGCGGTACTCCGGCCCCAAAAGGCGAAAGAGGTGTTCCCGTCGATAAAATCAGAATACTCAATACACTAATAGACCGCCTTATCACAATGAAGCAGAAGGTTCCGCTGGATGACAGTGCGGCAGGATTAAATGACGCAGACCTTGAGTCAAGAATCGTAAGCTATCAGAGACAGATCAAGGACGTGGTTACACAGACTGCCTCAAACGGAACTTATGGTCTTGCAGGACTGCTCCCTGAGGCTGGTGAAGTATTTTCAATTTCAGCTTAAATCTTTCTCTTGAACAAAACTACCATGCTGTGCGGTTATAGTTCGCAATCAAATCCTCAAGCGTGGTATACCCTTCTGGATCAGCATCGGTATCGCATCTTTGTGAAAAATACGGTATGAACACCTGTTTCTTTATTTCCTTCCATCCGCTAGGCAAAACTGAACCAAATTCCATGTTCTCCTCTGTGGGAAGGTTTTCCAAAAGAACCCTGTAATGGCTCGGGAACACAGAGATGTTCACTTCCTTGATGCATGAAAATCCGCCGGTAATTCCGAATGACTTTGAGTCAAGATTCATCTTCTCGCTGCGTTCTATCAGGGCCTGCTGGGTTTCCATTGAATTGAACCAATAGAAGAATTCCTCTGCAAGCTTCTTATTCCGTGATTTTTTGTACATTCCCATCATTACGATGTCATCTTCAACAGGGAATTTCTCCGCATCGGTTATAAGCCATCTGAAAGTAAGGTCCTGTGAAAACTCATTTGAGAGTGAAAAAAGCTCATCACTTGTCATAAACGCCATGAGGCATTTTTTTGTGGAAACCCACCTGTACTTTGGCATGTAAAGGTAGTTGAACATGAAATTCTGTTCAAGCGTCGTGCTCTGGTTTACTTCTTCAGTCCATTTACGCATGTATTCAACTGTTGCATTCAGGCCGTAATCATTCCACTTGAATCCGTTCTCGTCCTGCTCGTATCCGGCACCCAGAATTTTTGATGCCTCATAAACAAAATCGTAATCCCACGACGGAGCAAATCCAATCGTAGAAAAATCACCGTATCTGTCTGTTGAATTGAATTGAGCGGTACATTCCTTTATCGCATCCAGTGTGAGCACATGCTGGTTAGGCAGAAGATCCTCGTTATCCTTGAGGCACACCATCGCGGGAAGGTTGTAGCTTATCGGGAGGAAATACTGCTTTTCGTTTACGACACCGTATTCAAGAAGCTGTGGATAGAAAATTGACCTGTCAAGGCCTTCATCTTCCTCGTCTTTTGCAAATATTTTATCCAGAGGAGAATAATAGTTTTTTGCGGAAGAACTCTTGAGCCATGGTCCCACAATCAAATCCGGCGGTACCTCATTCTTTTGCGGAGGAAGTGAAGCGGATGGATTCTCCTTGTAAACGACAACGGCCTTCATGTCCTGGTGGGTTGAGTTGAACAGCTCAGCATAAGAGGCAAACTCAGGGCGGTTGGTCCAAATCACGATTGTTGAATCCTGTTTTGAACAGCCAAAGAGCAAGCCTACAAATGCCAGGGCAAGAACAAAGCCTATCCTTTTAAGCACGTGCAAGTTCATCAGCAGTCTCATAAATTGCAGAATAAACCGTCTCTATCTTGTCATCGTCCAAACTAGAGAATGCAATGCGCAAAGTACAGCTGTCTATGGCGATGGTTCCGATACCCTTTTCTTCCAGAAGCTTTTTACGCAAGGCCTCGGCATCAACTGTATTCAGATGGAATGACATGAAATATCCTGAGTTGAACGGCAAGGCATAGAGTGCGTCACTTTTATGAGAGTTTACGAAATTCTTTACAATCTGATAACGCTTTTCAAGGACCTTAAAATATGCGGCCTTCTGTTCCTCAATCTTAGGATCCTGGAATGCCTTGAGCAAAATGTTCTGTGGTGGAGTTGAAGAGCATGAGACTGAAGAACGGATTGTTCCCATCATTTTTTTGACAAGAGCATCATACTGTTCCTCTGTCATTCCCTTGCATGCAAAGGTGATGAATCCACAGCGGAATCCCCATGCAAAATCTTCTTTTGTAGGTCCGTCAATTTTTGCGGCAAGAACATTCGGGCTCAGGTCTGCAAGATGTGCAAACAGAGACTGCTTTTCTATCTCCTCTTCATAAGCAAGACCGAAATATGCATCGTCGCACCAGACCATCACCTTTACACCCTTGTCGGCAAGGCCCTTGATGAATTCAACAAGGCGTTTTACCTCATCTGTAGTCGGACTGTAACCTGAAGGATTCTGCGGGAAGTTCAGAAGCACACGGACAGAGCCAGACTTTGCCTCTTCGCTCATCTTCTGCTCCAGACCGTCAATGTTGAACTTTCCGTCCTTGAACATCGGGAACTGAACAAACGAAGCGTTTCTTCTGGCAGAGGCAATCAAAACATAATTGTCCCATGAAGGATCTGCGGCAACAAGTCCCTTTGATTCGTCAAGGAAAAGGTCTGCAAGATATGAGATACCAGCTGTAAGACCTGGAACCAAAACCGGCAGAGATATCGGAATAGTCTCAAGACGAGGATTCTTCTTTATAATCGCATTTTTCCACAAAGCGCGTAAATCAGGATTACCGGCAGTGGGTGCATAAGCTACAAGCTCCCTAGAACTGAAGCTTGGAACCTGATCCTGAATTGACTGCAATGTTACAGGAGAGCCGTTGATTACGGTCATTCCTATTGTAGCGTTGGCAGTCTTACCAAGTTTTTTAGCCTCTCCACTCTGGGCGATAATACCTTTAGGGAAATAGAGCCTTTTGCCCATATCAGAAAGCAGGTCACCGACAACAGTCCCCGCAAGGACGTCATTTAATTCTTGTGCTAATGGAGATATCATAATAGTATAATTATGCAGAATTATGCATAAAATGTCAACAAAACAAATAAAAATGCTTCCCATCGAGGACCTGTCCCACCCAAACGGCTTCCGCGCTACGCTTGTGCAGATGTTTGTGTGTGCCAGAACCTCGATTCCAGCATTTTTATTATTCCCACATAAGCTTAATCCATATAATTATACCATAAATAAGATGAAGCCCTTTAAGTTCCGGCGGGAACTGGGTCAAGCCTACATGAGCCGGGACACTCTCGTCACCATAATTATTTCGGCTAATCACTTAGGCAACACCCCGCCCCCTTGCAAATGTATTCTTGCCCCGAACCCCGTCTCCATTACAGAGCTACCTCGTATAACATTATATTTTTTTCTTTTCTACTATGGCGCATGTCTTATACCAGCCATCGTTTCATAGAGGGGGAAGAGTTATTTCTCACTTGAAAAATTTGGGGTTCGGGGTTAAGATGGATTTATGTTATTGCGCTCGTTTGCAGATAGGTTAAAAGTTTAGGGAGAAAGCCATGAAAAAGTTTTTTATTCTGTTTGTCACTGTTTTCTTTGTTCAATATGCATTTTCTCAGGCAAAGACACCTCTGGACGAAGCCCATTCCAGACTAGAAAAGGACCTTGATGAAAAGACCCTCCAGGAAATAGATTCTCTTGAGAGCAAGGACGACATGATTCTGTACCATCATT
>JAGCYQ010000215.1 GCA_017960765.1 Treponema sp. | reverse complement strand
GCTTCAAGTTTCATGAGCTTATTATATACTTTTTGTCTATTTCTGAATAGTAGGAGAAAGAAGTCACACGGATTCGAAATTCCTACGGAATTTCAAGTAAGAAAAGAGTTAGAAATAATTATACTCCTTGAATATATAAATTTGAAGTCTTGCATTCATGCACCTTTTGTGATTTCAAGGATTTATTTAAAGATTTTGCGTAGCAAAATCGAATCCGCGTGACAATCTTTGTACTTGAATAAAATACAGGAACTCATTAAAGTTGAAGCCATGATTTTACAGGCTGTATTTTCAAGACCTTCGTCAAAGTGCGAGTCGGTGCTGGGTAAACCCTATGTCAAGGTCCGCATCTGGAAGGAAGCGTCATCTTCAATAAAAAGTGTCACAGACGGTTCTGCGTATCTTGCGGAGTTTTACACAAAGACCCAGGTGTTCCACAAGAAATTTACACTTGATGAATTCAATTCGTTTCTGAAGGAACATGCCGGCACCACATTCAGGAATGTAGTTGAACGCACGGAGGACAAGGAAATCACTGTAATGTCAAACCGTCACGGAGAAATCCGCACGGTAGAGAAAAAACTTGAAGGTAAAAGCACAAGTCATTTTGGAGGCAAGGAAAAGAATTACCTTCTGCCACAGGGAACGCCGATACCATTTATGGTAAAGCTTGGCCTTATGAGCGCAGAGGGAAAAGTCATTGCACAGAAGTACGACAAATTCCGCCAGATAAACCGCTATCTGGAGTTCATCGAGGACACGCTGAAGGAAATGCATGTAGAAGACGGCTCATATTCGGAGGAAAGGCCACTTCGCATTGTTGACTTTGGCTGCGGAAAATCCTACCTGACTTTTGCTGTGTATTATTATCTTGTGTATGTAAGAAAAATTCCCGTTCACATAATCGGCCTTGACTTAAAGGAAGACGTAATTGAGTTGTGCTCAAACCTTGCACGGGAATTCGGCTACACGAACCTTGAATTTTTTGTCGGCAATGTTGAGAGATTCAACCATAAGGAAAAGCCCGACATCATAATCACTCTTCATGCCTGTGACACTGCCACTGACTATGCCATGAACTATGCGGTAAAAAATTCAGCCAGAGCAATATTGTGCGTCCCATGTTGCCAGCACGAGATAAACACGCAGCTCAGCTCTAAAAAATCATATCCGGATGACGGTCCCTTCGCTTCTCTTTTGAAACATGGAATCATACGGGAACGGCTTTCGGCACTTGCAACAGATGTCCTTCGTGCAGAGTGTCTTGAGCAGAAGGGCTACAGCGTTCAGGTGATGGAATTCATAGACATGGAGCATACACCGAAAAACCTTTTGATACGTGCGGTAAAAAAATCGGCTTCAAATGATAAGGCTGCACAGGATCAGAAAATCGCGGAACAAAAATCCCTTGTCAGGACAAAGGCTCTGCTTGGGGAACTTGGAGTCTCTCAAACGCTTTTTCAATTGCTTTCAGATTGATTGTTGAGTCTTCATGGAGCAGTACTTCGTTTCCAGTATCCAGGTAAAGCTCTGTCTCCGGTTTGACATAAGCCACTACGCCGCCGGAATTCAATGCCTGCTTTTTTAGTGTTTCAAATTTGACAGGAGAACGGTTTTGCAAGTCTTTTTTCAGCTCACCGATTATCTCTCCCTCCTCATCCACATAGTATTGCTTTTTACTGCATTCGGTATTTGGGAGCGTATCATACCAGGACGAACAGAAATCCACTGCAAGCTTCAGGTCTGAAAACAGAATCAGAGTCTTTAAATTGTCGTAAGTCCATGCCTCCATTCCAAACAGACAGGCTATGCTGTGTCTTGAACAGTTCACAAAAAAAGCGGGACAGTTCATCGCTGTGTTCAAATCGGTCAATGCCGCAAGCTGGATTCCCCTTTGTGCAATCTTTTCCGCAAGGCTGCTGGGTGAACTTATCGAGCTTGTACAGGAACTGAGTGTGGATTTTAAGTTCAAAAGACTCAAGACTTTCATGCTTGAATTTTATGTCAGAAAATGAATATCGCCACGTATCACTGTTACGGTTTAATAAGGAAAACCCGCCTGATGGATGGCTGGTGGAATCTCGTTGTCGCTCTTGTATTCAAAGGTGTGTTTGTATGGGATTCCGTCCTTCCAGTTTACTACAAGAATGTTTCCTTCCGCTTTTTGTCCGTCCGCTGCCTTTAATATTCCAAGGTCAACCGTGTCCGGCTCCTGTGAGGCTATTAACGCGAATCCGCAAATCTTCACGCCGTCATCTTTCAGGTTGTCGATTATTTCTTGAATGTTCTCTACACCCCCAATAAATGCCTTTGCTCCGACTATGCCCCTTGTATCACGGTTTACGATTATGTCATATTTTTTTGTCGCATCATCCACCATTTCCTGCAAGCGAGAATAATTACCGTCGCTGTAGTTGAGCACGAGGATTTCGATCTGTGGTCCGGACTTTGAATCGGGCAGGGGGATTTTGTTTGTCTCGTTTATCTGGTCGGCATCAAGGCTTGTTACCCTGAGTGTCGTTCCATGCGCGCTGTGTGTGTGGACTGTGCCAGGTTCCGGATCGAAAATGTATGCGTCAAATCCCATTAAAAAGCGTGCTTCCTTTCCCGCAAGATAATAAAG
The DNA here is from genome assembly GCA_017960765.1 of Treponema sp. Lineage (GTDB taxonomy): Bacteria > Spirochaetota > Spirochaetia > Treponematales > Treponemataceae > Treponema_D. Next base: position 2,214 of record JAGCYQ010000215.1, on the reverse strand, counting down.
GTTCTGCTCGCCAATATCGGTGGAAGTCCTGTAGCGGTCCCATTCCCACTTTGTCCTGAAGCCTGCCCCTGTGTCTCCGCTTCCTCCGATTACAAGCGTAAAGTTTTTATCCGAATAGTCTCCCGTCTGGTAGCGCTGTCCGCTTTGCTCAACGGTTTTAAAATATTCTTCTATCTGAGTTTTTGCATCCTCCGTGTAAAATGTCCAGTACTGGTGCGATGTGGACTCAACAAATTCCTCGGGGATAAAGTCGTGGGTGCATGTGCGGTTGATTAAGACCGGTGTCGTTGCATTCCTAAGGCGGCAGTATTCCATAAGCGTGTAGATTGACTCCGGGCTGTCTATCTCTATGTCGCGGGGGCTTTCAAAATTGGCCAGTGTATTAAGGCTTACCTGGTCATGCAGCTCCGTAATCTCCGGAATCTGGTAATGCGAGAAGTCAACGGATGCTACAAAAAGTGCGTCAGGTGGAAGCTCCCTGTCTAGGAATTCAGCAAGTTTCTTGAATGATTCAAATTCACTGTCATTGGCAAGCGGCTTTAATATCAGCGGAATAACTTTTGCCTTGGGAAAATAATGGTGGATGAACGGCATGTGGATAAAGACACCGTGCTCCTGAATCCATGCTTCGTCCTCAAAATCAACTGCCTGTGCAAGATCCGACTGCTCAAGTTTTCTCAGGATTTTATGCTCTATGGGAACATCTTTTTCTGTCGTGAGGAACCTTACGTTTGGCTTTGGTGCAACGATTTCCTTTTTTCCGCTTTCAAAATGATCCGGGCTTACAAGAACAACAACAGACGGCTGCCCCTTGGATGAGACTGCATTGTAAAAGCTGTTCTGCTGGAATGTGCATATGTCATGGTGGGGTAAAACCATCGCGGAAGGCATTTTGTCCGGTATGATGAACGGATCGTTCTTGGAGAATGTATGCTTCCACAGCTCAACATCACCGGGATACTGAGAATTAACGGTGACGTAATCTGTCCTTGTGCATGAGGATATCAAGGTTGAAAAAAAGACGGCCAAGATGACCGCCTTTATTTTTTGTTTTGTCATTTGTAACGACGTCCGCCCCATTCAACTACGGCAAAGCCCTGTCGTCCTACAGGCTCAAGCTGCTGCTCCGGAACGTCAAACGTCTGGTCCAGCTTAAGGTGGTCAAAGTACACGCGGATAACTGTGTCCGGTTTTGGAGATACTTTAAGAGGTGCCTCCTTGTCAATTCTTTCCTTTGTATAGAAAGAGATGAACACATAAGGCTTACCCTGCATCTCCGGGATCCAGTATTCGTTAAAGTCGTCGATTTCCTTCTTGTTCAATCCGAGTATCGAAAGCTTCTGCTCAAAGAAAGGCTTCAGCTCAGATGTCGCAACAACAAAGCCCTCAGAAAGATTTATCGGAATATCGTTGTCCTTGCTTTCCCAGAAGAGGTACGGATATTCCTGCTTTGATTTCTTCTCTACGATTTTTCCGTCAGGCCATGCGGTTACCTTCCATTCCTTGCCCATCTCCGGGATTGACTCGGTGACTCCGCCCTCTGGAGCAACAGAGACTGTGATGTCCTGCTTTTTTGTAGGGTAGAGGTAGATGACAGGCTTTGCCTTTTCCGCAGCACCTCCGCAGTAAACATAATATGTCATGCTGTAGGATTTCTGGCTTCCGTCATTGAATGTTGCGATAAAGCGGTAGAAGTTTGATCCCTGTGTAAGGTTGTCAAGTTTTCCGCCTACGTTGTATACGAATGTCCTGTCTCCCGGCTTGAACTGCTTAAGTACAAAGTCGTCTACATAAACACCGTTGAGCTTGTCTGTGCGGCCTTCGAGTTTTGCCTGAATGAATGATTCTGACTCAGGTGCCCAGAGAACACGGATGGACTTGCAGTTTGCAGAAACCTCACCCTTAAAAGTAAGCTTTACGTCATCAACATTTGTAACATTGTAAAGATATTTCTCTGCTCCGTCACTCGGGTCTGTGATGCGGATGTAGCTGTCCTCGTATGAAATCTTTGTGACCTGAGTTTCCACTTCTTCCTGCATGCTGCTGAGTGTATTCTCAAGCGCAGAGATTTTTGATTCAAGTGAATCAATCGTCTCCTGGTCTGCAATCTGGACTTCCTGTGAGAGTGCATCTGCAACTGTGCTTGCCTGTGCCTTTGAGCAGGAAACAATCAATGCTGAGATAATAAGGACTGATAAAACAGGTAATATTCTT
>JAGCYQ010000214.1 GCA_017960765.1 Treponema sp. | reverse complement strand
GATTCCGACATTCACCTCAAGAACGTAAGGATCAATTTTGCTAATAATGAAGGTCTTGACTACGACAGCATTTACATTCCAGGAGGTTTCTGCATCACGCTTAACGGAATGAAATATGATGTCACAGGAGGAAAGATCATAAGCGGCCAAACTGACGGCATTACAACTCATTGTCTTGAGTTTACCGGGAAAATGGAGACTCCAGGGGATGACAGGGTGCCATTTGTGATGGACATAGACTTTGACGGAAAACTCCGGAGGCTTCAGCTTGAGCAGGACGGAAAGACCATTGAGCTTAAGATGCTGAACAGGCTGTTCACACTGCTATAAAACACATAGACAATTTTACTATAATATTATAGAATATTCCGCATGAAAACGCACACATTTAAGGGCGGAATTCACCCTGATGAATTCAAGGAAATGAGCAACATCTGCCCCATAACAGATGTTTTTCCTTCAACTAAAACCGTGACAATACCGGTCACAATGGGTGGTGCTCCAAACACTCCTGTCGTACAAGTCGGTGATTCAGTAAAACGCGGACAGATAATCGCAAAATCCGACGCATTCATGTCTGCCCCGGTTCATTCTTCAGTCTCAGGCAAGGTCAAGAAGATTCAGTCATGCCTTGTTACCGGAAACCTGGAATTACCGTGCATCACAATCGAGGCAGATGGTTCAGACGAGACAGACTTTATGCCTGTTCTGGATCCTTTTACATGCTCAAAGGAAGATGCCCTCAAACGTATACGCGAGGCAGGAATTGTAGGTATGGGTGGAGCTTCTTTCCCGACCCATGTAAAGCTTAATCCCCCTGCAGACAAAAAGATTGACTTTGTCCTCCTTAACGCAGCGGAATGTGAGCCTTACCTTACTGTTGATGAGCGCACTCTTCAGGAGACCCCGGATAAAATAATCGACGGCCTTAAAATCGTATGCCATATCCTGGGTGACTGTCCTGCCCTTATTGTCCTTGAGAACAACAAGGAATACATTGTCCCTGAATTACAGAAGGCCATTGCAAACGCAGATGCCCAGAAGAAAATAGCGGTCTCACTTGTAAAGACAAAATATCCTCAGGGATGTGAGAAAAACATCGTTGATGCCGTGCTAAAAGTTGAGGTTCCGTCTGGAAAGCTTCCGGCTGATGCGGGTGCCGTAATCTGCAATGTAGGAACTGTCTGTGCAATAAGCGATGCATTCAGGCTGGGCATGCCTTTGATCGACAGGGCATTGACCATCAGCGGCGGTGCGGTTGAAAAGCCATGCAATATCCGTGTACCTGTTGGAACTCTTGTCGGTGATTTGATTCCTGATGTGTTCAAGCTCAAGGAAGGCCAGACTGCAAAGATTGTCTCCGGCGGTCCTATGATGGGATTTGCAATGACAAATGCACAGTTTCCTGTTACAAAGGGAACAAGCGGCATTACATTCCTTACAAAGAAAGAGACATATCTTGTTGACGAAAGCCAGTGCATCAGCTGCGGCAAGTGCATCAACGCATGCCCGATGAATCTGAGTCCTGTCCTGATGGTACGCGAGATAAAGGCCGGAAACCTGGACAAGGCAAAGAAGTTCGGACTGATGGACTGCATAGAGTGCGGCTGCTGTTCCTTCATGTGTCCTGCAAACGTACGTCTTGTACAGCACTTCCGTCTTGGGAAAATGCAGGTCAGGGCTATAATGGCCATGGAAAAAGCTAAAGCGGCAGGAGGTGCAAAATGAGCGGCGAAAAAACAAATACAAACGAAATCTATTTATCATCAAGCCCGCATTTTACAAAAGGTCTTTCTACACAGAAAATAATGGCGATAGTCCTGATTGCTATGCTTCCTGAATGTATCTACGGTGTCGTGATTTTTGGAATCCGTGCTTTGGTGACGATCCTTGTCTCTGCGGCAAGCTGTGTTCTTTTTGAATTTCTTTTCCAGAAGATCACAAAAAAACCGGTTGTAGTCTCAAACCTTTCGGCGGCAGTTACAGGCGTTCTTCTGGCACTTGTCCTCCCCTCAACTATCCCGGTATGGATGGTCATTATCGGAGACTTTGTTGCTATCGTGATTGCAAAGGGTCTTTTTGGAGGAATCGGAAGCAACGTGTTCAATCCGGCTCTAACAGGAAGGGCCTTTATGGTAATGTCATTTGCATCTGCAATGGGTGCCTCATGGTTCAATCCGGACTCTCTCGTAAACAAATGGAGCTATGCGCTTACAGGTGCAGGCAATGTGGATGCAGTATCATCAGCAACAATCCTTGCACAGATAAAGACTGGTGCAAGCGTAATGGACAGCTCAACACTGTGGCAGTATTTCCTTGGAAACCGTGCAGGCTGTATCGGAGAAACTTCCATCGCGCTTATCCTTGTGTCATTGCTTTTCCTTCTTGTATGCCACATAATCGACTGGCGTGCACCACTTGCAATGATCGTGACAGTCTCTGCGGGAACATTCATTTCATCACTGGCTGGAGGCTCAGGCATTTCCGGTGCAGGCTATGATGTACTGATTGCTCTTGTTACAGGAGGTCTTCTTTTTGGTGCGACATTCATGGTCACAGACTATGCGACTACACCTGTTACAAAACCAGGCCGTCTTGTATTCGGCTTCGGCTGCGGCTTGATCACATTCTTAATCAGACGTTTCGGCGGTTATCCGGAAGGCGTCATGTTCAGCATCCTTATCATGAACTCTGTCTCTCCATTCCTGAACAACCTTACATCAAGGAAGTATGGCTATGGCAAGAAAGCATCTGTTCATGCAGACACAGGAAAAATCGCCTCTGAATACGGACTTGACATAAAGGAGGCAGCTAAATGAGCGAGACAAAAAAAGACGGAATCGGAAGCATGATAAAGCTTGGCTGTGTCCTTGCAATTTTCGCGGTTGCATCATGCACTGTACTTGCACTTGTAAATAACTTCACTTCTCCTGTAATCCAGGCGAACAACGAGAAAAAGGCAACAGAAGCAATGAAGGCAGTTTTCCCGAATGCAGACAGCTTTGAGGTACCGGACTTCACCTGCGGAACAACAAAGAGCGGAAAAACAACTGTCGATTCAATCCACCTTGCAAAAAAAGACGGAAACACAATCGGAGCAGTCGTTCAGATCTCAGGACCTACCTACGACCGTTCAACAATCATGGTTGGACTTGACATGTCGGGAACCGTAACTGGAATGCAGTATCTTGCGAACACCGACACCCCGGGCTTTGGACAAAAAGGAAGCGATCCTACGTTCAAGCTGAATAACGGCAAGACATTCTACGGACAGTTCACAAACTTTGATTCATTCCGTGGATTTGTGGCCGGCGAGACATTCGATGCAATCTCTGGAGCGACAATCACCTCTGTGGGAATTGCAACAATGATGAACGACGCATGTGAAATCATGAAGGAATGCCTGGATATCGGAGGAATAAAATGAACAGAAAACTTTCTATATTTTCAAACGGCATTATTCGGGAAAACCCGCTTTTAATACTTAACATCGGACTATGCTCTGCACTTGGAATCACGACTTCTGTTTTCAATGGCCTGGGCATGGGAATGGGTATGACTTTCGTTCTTGTGATGAGTGAGCTTGTAATCTCCATCTTCAGGAAATTCATCCCCAAGGCAATCCGTCTTCCTGTATTCATCATCATCATCGCTTCATTTACAACGATTGTACAGATGGTACTTCAGGCTTACGTGACTTCACTTTACAATGCTCTTGGTGTGTTTATTCCTCTTATCGTCGTAAACTGCATCATCATGGGTCGTGTAGAGGCATTCGCTTCAAAAAACAATCCTCTTGATTCAATTCTTGACGCTATCGGAATGGGCATCGGCTATACGCTTGTCCTTCTTTCAATCTCACTTATCCGTGAGCTCTTTGGCGGCGGAACACTTTTTGCCGGAACAGCCCTTAAGATCGAGATTATACCAGAGGAATACAGGATCGGTGTTTTGAATTCTGCTCCTGGCGGTTTCATGGTTTTCGGTATCCTTGGAGCATTGATGCAGGCAATCAAGCAGCACTCTGAGGCCAAAAAAGAAGAGGCAAGAAAAACTCAGATTGAGAATACAATAAAAGAGAAAAAACGCATTGCCCTGGAAAAAGAAGCGGAAGAGAAAAAGCGTATCGCAGAGGCAAAGAAAGCGGCACTGGAAAAAGCAGCCCTTAACAATACCGCTGACAAATCAACGGCAGAAACAAGCACGACGGAGGAGACAAAATGAGCGGCATACTTAGCATATTGATTAAATCGATGCTGGTGGACAATGTTGTGTTCATTCAGTATCTGGCGATTTGTCCCTTTATCGGAATGACAAGCGAGACCGG
>JAGCYQ010000213.1 GCA_017960765.1 Treponema sp. | reverse complement strand
TTCCCATTACAATGCGTCTGATATAAATCCTAAGGATTTTACGCTGACGGTCCTGCATTATTCCGGAAAGATACATCATTTTCAATCCGGTTTCAATCTTTTCATCTTTTGTAAGAACTTCTTTTATTGTCATTTAATTACTCCACAAATCGAAAAAAAACGGGAACATCAGCTGCTGTTATGGCCGACGTTCCCGTGTTGTTGTTTAATCCAAGACTAAAGCGGCTTTACTCCTTGGCTCCATCCTTTCCTGTTGCATTGGCAAGCTTGGCACCGATGAAGCTGTTCAGGAGGTTCTTGGGGTCAATTCCAAGGCTCTGTCCCAGGGCTTCTGAAATCTGGGTTACGTTTTTCATGATGTCGCCCTGAAGCTGTGATGAATCTCCGCCGTACATGTAAATCTTATCGACATTGGAATATGCGGCACCTGCGGCCTGTGCAATTTTCGGGAGCTGCTCAAAGTAAAGTTTAAGGGCTTCAAGCTGCATGTCCTGTTTTGCGGCGTCACCGTATTTTGCCATGGCTTCAGCCTTTTTGTTAAGACCGTCTGCCTCTGCTTCCATCTTTGCCTTGATTGCGGCTGCCTCTGCTTCTCCCTGAGCCTGTGTAGCGGCGGCAAGAGCCTTTTTACCGGCGGCTTCGTTTTCCATGGCAAGCTTTTCTGCTTCTGCCTGCTTCTGCTTTGTATATGCTGCTGCATCGGCCTGCTTCTGGATCTCAAATGCCTCGGCTTCGGCCTGTTTCTGCCTTGTGTAAAGTCCTGCATCTGCACGCTGTTGTGCGGCATATCTGTCTGCATCCGCTGTCTTTTTAACTTCAGCTTCAAGAGCACGTTCCTTAATGGAAACTTTCTTTTCCTGAAGTTCTATTTCCTTTTCCTGGCGTGCGATGTTGGCCTCAACTTCCTTTACTTCCTTGTCCTTACGCTGAACCTCGGCCTCGATTGCCATAGCGGCATCTGCTTTTGCGGCTTCTGTATCTGCCATTGCCTTGAGTGAGGCTTTCTTGAGGGCAAGTTCATTCTGCTTCTGTGCGATTTCAAGTTCGGCTGCTACACGGGCATCATTTGCATCCTTGTCTGCCTGGGCCTGTGCAATCTTAACTTCCGCTTCTGCGGCGGCCTTTGCTTTTGCGGCATCTTTTGAAATGGAAACTGTATTCTCAATACCCAGGTTGTTGATTACGCCATTGTCATCCTTAAAGTTCTGGATGTTGAATGTGGTAAGTTCAAGTCCAAGATCCATCAGGTTGGGCTTTACGTTCTCTGCAACCTTCTCTGCAAGAACCTTTTTGTCTCCCTGAATCAAATCCTTGAGCTTAATCTGAGAGATGATTTCACGGATGTTACCTTCAAGAACAGGAGTTACAACGGCGGCGATATCCTCTGTTGAATAGCCGATGAATTTTGCCGCTGCCTTTTTCATGATCTCTGCTTCCTGAGAAATGGCAATGTTGGCAACTGCATCTACCTTGATGTTGATTGCATCCTGTGTCGGAATTGAATCCTTGGATACAAAGTCAACCTGAATGTTTTCCAGGGTCATGTAATCTATACGCTGCAGGAACGGAATGACAAAAATTGCCTTACCAGTCACCGTCTTGTTTCCAAACGGACCTACGCGAATACCTATCCTGTTTTTGGGTACCTTGCGATAAGAGCAGAAAAAGAAAAGTAAAACTACTACTACTCCTGCGATTATCAAATACAATTCCATGAAATGCCTCCACTTTTGTTATTTTAAAATAGTATAACATTCAAATACTGATATTTCAATCATCCTATCGCTATTTTGTGCACAAATGGCAAAGTTCGGGTTAATTCTGCCGGCCAAATCGCAAATAGATAAAATACCAGCCTCGAAACCAAAAGTAAAATTATTACTTCGTCTCCTTCACTTCCCTTTCATGAGCAAGATGAATTCCTATGTGGCCGATTCCGAGAATTATCACTGCAACTAACAGAAAGATGTTGCGGCCGTAGATGCCTAGGAGGAAAAATGCCAGAACTGGAAGCGATGCACCTGCTACGGGGAAAAACAAAAAGCTCCTGTACTGATCTTTCATTGTCTTTTCACTTTTAAAATAGCGGATCCAGTATATCTCGTAAAGAATCAGCAGCACGAATGATATGACAAGCCATATTCCCCAGGGAGTCCATTCCCTCAGGTTAAAATCAGAGAATATCAGCACGATTGTGCTTACAAGGACTTCTCCGATACGCTCAAGGACACCAAGAATCTTGTTCTCGTTTCCGACGTATTTCTCATAATCCTTGGGTTTGTTCTTTGCCCAGAAGATGTTTGGAACCATCAGCATCACAAGATAAATTAGACCGACGTAAGAAAAACCAAAATGCATCTATCACTCCATCTTTCAAAACAGCTTGCTGAACAGTCGCCAGAACAACTCCCGGATAAGATGCCTTATTATGAAAACGATTGCAATGCCAAGACAGGCACCCCTCACGGACTTCAACACGAAATAACCGATTGCCGCACCCAACGGAAGGAATATAAGTCCTGTCCTGAATGCAACTGCACGGAAAAACAGCTGAATCACAAACAGGCCCAGACTGATTCCGGTCAATATGTAAAGCAGCTTGTCCCAGTGGAAATTATATGCGACAATTGCCGCCACGGAGATTGCAATATAAAAAATATAATTCAGCGTCATCAGGCACCCGAAGACGTGTCCTATAGTATCCTCTGTTTTTTCTGATCCCCTGGACACTTCCTCATAAGCGGGACTACGGCTGTCCTTGTCTATCTTTGAGCCGCACTCTGGGCATACAAGAGAATCCAGATCCTTCATGCTCTTTATGGTAAAATCAAAATCCTTACGGCAATTCGTGCAATATCTTATCAACTCTTCCAGCCTCTTGCTAAATATGATAAAAAGTTTACCACAATATCATGCAAAAGGCAAATCACTTGTGTTTCCGAATTGAATCAGATCCTCGGTGATTGTGGAGCCTGTTGCAAAAACTGAGGCCCTTGTGATTACGTTCTTCAGCTCACGAATGTTACCCGGCCAGCTGTATGAACAGAGCTTATCCACCGCAAGAGAGTCGATTTTCTTGTTGCATGTTCCGGCAAACAGTACCGCCAGCCCCGGAATGTCCTGTTTATGCGCACGCAGGGGAGGCACTTCTATCGTGAACATGTTTATCCTGTAAAAAAGATCCTGCCTGAATTTCCCTTTTCGTACAAGATCAGGGAGTTTTGCATTTGTTGCAAAGATAAGCCTTGTATTGAATTTGTGATCGTGAACTGAACCAACACGCCTGCATTTCCCCGTCTCCAGCACACGAAGCAGCTTGGCCTGAAGGCTCAGATCCAGATCCGCTATCTCATCCAGAAAAAGGGTTCCGTTATTTGCCTGCTCAAACAGGCCTGACTTGTCCACAGCACCGGTAAACGCACCCTTGTCCGTTCCAAACAATGTGCTTTCAAGGAATTCCTGATGAATCTCCGCCATGTTCAGGTGTATCAAAGGAGATTTTTTCCGCTGTGACATCTGATGAATGTAATTTGCAGCCCAGGATTTACCGACGCCCGACTCTCCCAGAAGCAGAATCGGAACATCACAGGAGGCCGCCTTTGCAATGTCCGCAAGGAATTCGCAGGTCTCACGGAATTTTTTATCGGCCCGGCGCATGTCATATCTGACACCAAGCGATGCATGTGTCGAAAGCAACATTGGAAGAAGCCTGTTTTCCCCGCAAACTGATATGAACTTTGCCTTTGGACAATTTGACTTTATAAAGCCAGAGGGAGTTTTTCCGGCATAAAGAAAAACCAGCCTTGTCCCGTACTTTTCCTGAACCAGTGAGTACAGCCCCAATCGAGTAATATCATCCAAATCGTCAAATCCAGCAAGAACAGCAACTACTTTTTGATTTTCAAGTTCAGCCTTAATTGTATGCAATCCAACACTGCACAATTCAAATTCAGATCCAACCTGACTGCGGCACCAGGACTCCAGTTCCTCAGACGAGAAGAGAAATAAAACTTTTTTGACCTTCACTTAAAACTTTATGAACTAATCCTTTTTAAACAGCCTGTACCAAAGCAAAAGAATCTTATACTTAATATACGGAAATACTAGGAAAATCTTTAACGGATTGTGTGATATTTCCGTCCAGATTTCCTTTCCCTTGTCGAATGTCTTCTCTGGAACACGGGTCTTGCGGTCACCGAATATGCCGATTACATCACGCGAATACAGGAAAATGCTTGATGAAAACGAATTGCGCCTGTTGTATGCCCAGCAGTCCTTTTCCCTTATGCCCTCGCTCAAAAGAACAAGAGATGGAGATGCCTTGTAGATTGCCTGAACGATATCGCCCTCAACAGACTTTGGATAATAGCCCACATAACGTCCGACTATCTGCAAGGTCTTGTATGTGCTGCGGACATTCTTTTCTGCCGCCATGAGGGTCTTCTTTCTTCCTCCCAGAAGATAGAGCGACTTAAGGTGTGACTCCAGGATACTGAGTATGTTGATTATAGCCGTAAAAGGATTGTAACGCACCGGGACCTGCTTCTTAAGTTTTTTGGCTCCCTTCAGGATGCTTTTTGAAATGGGCAGGACCAAATCCGCATTCTGGATGCACTGATAATAATCCTTCTTCCTTCTTGCACGAAGCAAATCCCAGACAGACAGAAACACGATCTGCTTTGTACCGGGTTTTGCAATCAAATCAAGAATCACTTCCTCCAGATTCTGTTCCTCAACAATATCAACTGGAACATCCAGAACCTTTATTCTTTGAACTTCCATAATTCCTTCTCCACAAGTGCGTTCTGTAAAACTGCTGTGCCATAAAGGGCCGCCGTCTCACAACGCAATATATTTGTAGCAAAGTGAACGGGAACTATTCCCCTCCCCTGCATGTATTCAATTTCTTCCGATGCAATTCCGCCTTCCGCACCAACGAACAGCGCTGCCTTTTCTTTTTCTCCCATAGCGCCCACTGCATCAGCAAGAGTCTTTGTTCCACCGGTCTGCTCATACAGTACGATGCCGTAAAGATTGTTTTCCGAAAGCATGTCCATGGCAGCCTCAAGTCCAACACTGGGAAGCACTTTTGTCTGCACCGCTGAACCGCTCTGTTCCCTGGCCTCGCTTATTATCCTGGTCCACCTGTCATCACGGACATCTGCTTTTTTCCTGGCTGACTCAACTGCCCCGCCCTGACAGAATTTTCCTTCCACCGGAACGATGAACGAAACTCCGCACTCTGTTGCCTGCCGAATTATTATGTCCATCTTTGGAGGTTTGGCCACAAATTGAAAAAGCCATATCTCAGGAAGCTGAACTGCATCCTTTGTGCCATCGGGATCAGAGGCAAGCAATTCACCCGCCACCTGTAAAAGAACAGTTTTCTTTGTGCTGTCCACCTGGGCAACTGTCATAGGTTGAAGGACTCCGCTTTGTGGAAGCCTTGCATAAACCATGTCGCCAGCCTTTACACGTAAAACTTCCGCAAGATGGTGGGCCTTCTTTCCCTGAACAAGGATGCATCCGTCACTGTCCGGCTCAACCTCCGAAAGAAACTGCCTCATAGATTACTTGCCGTTTTCCTTTGTAGCCTTTTCCTTTTCCGCTTCTGCCTCAAGCTCTTTCAGGGTTTTGGATCCAGCCATCAGCTTTTTAAAATCCTCTTCCTTAAGAATCCTGAGCGCCTCGTTCAACTGTATGTCATAGTCAAGGTCATAAAGGCGGGCCGGTTGCGTGCGGTCAAACTCATTGCGGATAAGCTTACGGATGACACGCTTGTCAAACGGATATTTCTGGTAGAGTTCCTCCGCATAAGAGGCTATACCGATTTCTGTCAGGTTGGGATGATTCTCCACATAAGAAGCGATTACGTCATCTTTCAGCAGCTCTGCATAGGCTTTTTCCTCATCCTCCGTGAACTCCTCGTAAGAAACCTTTTTGTCCGGTTGAATTCCGACCTTGTCTATATTCGTGTCGCTTGGTGAATAATACCTTGCAACCGTAATCTTAAAGCCGTCTTCGCTTATCAAGTTGCTTGGAATCTGGACGCTTCCCTTTCCGTAAGTTTTTTCGCCCACGAGGTATGCTTTTTTGGTGTCCTTTAATGCACCGCTCAGAATTTCTGATGCAGATGCAGTTCCACCGTTAATCAATACTATTGTAGGAACATCACTTACTGTGGTCTTGCTCTTTTTTGCAAAGTAAACCGCGTTCTCGTAAGAAAGCCTGCTCTTTGTGGAAACGATGACTCCCTTGTCGATGAACTTGTCCGCAATGTCAACCGCCGCAGTTAAAAGACCGCCTCCGTTGTTCCTCAAGTCAATGATGAGTGATTTATATCCTGATTTTGCCAGACTGTCTATGGCTTCCTGGAAACGCTTTGCCGTTGTGGTTGAGAATTCAGTTATCCTTATGTACCCGGTGGTACCGATCATGCCGTATTTTATCGTTGGATTTTCAATTATGGCACGGACAAGCTCCACCTCAAATTCCATGGTTTTTCCACGGCGGATCTTTACCTTTACCTTTGTTCCCACTGCACCCCTAAGACGGTCAAGAACCTCATTCATTGTAATCGGGGCAGTATCAACTCCGTCAATCTCCACGATAAGGTCTCCTGCACGGATACCCGCCATTGCACCCGGGGAATTGTCTATCGGCTGGGAAACCTCTACATATGCAGGTTTTTCCGGGGTATTCTCCGTCGGTTTTGTGATTGAGAGGCCAACTCCTCCAAAAGAACCCACTGTTGTATCCTGTAGGCTCCTCCATTCATCCTTGGGCATATAGACTGAATACGGATCATCCAGAGCCTGAAGCATTCCCTTTATGGCACCCTGATACAGAACTTCCGGATCAACTTCCTCGACATAGTTATCCTGAATATAGTAGAACAGGGAATTGATTATATCGGAGTAAAGCTTCTCCTTATCGGCATTGGGTTTGGCTGTTGCCGCCGGTGACTGTGCAAAACACTGTGAGGTCGCAATAGTCAAAAGAAAAATCAATATCTCAGAGACAATTGTATGTTTTAGTGTCTTTGTAAAAATTTTATCCATTCTTTTATTTTACGTTGTTTTTTATCTCTATGCAAGGGTTGATTTTAGTTGTATAATAAAAAATATGCAGATTATACCAATTGCAAGCGGGAAAGGCGGCGTAGGAAAAAGTCTTCTTAGCGCGAACCTTGCCATCGCTTTAGGACAAGCAGGAAAGAAAGTTCTTCTTGCAGATTTAGATTTAGGTGCCTCAAATTTACATCTGGTCATAGGTCAGACTGCTCCTAAAACCGGTATAGGCACGTATTTAACAGGTCAGACACCTTTTGAGGATACAATCCAGCCCACAGACTACGAGAACGTATGGTTCATTGCGGGTGATTCCGAGATTCCGGGACTGACATCCCTGCGTGCAAGCAAGAAAAACGAACTCATACGACAGTTTCTGGCACAAAACTACGACTATCTGATTCTTGACCTTGGTGCAGGATCACACCTGACGATTCTGGACATGTTCCTGCTTTCTCCACAGGGAATCATCGTAAGCGCCCCCACAGTAACGGCAACACTCAACGGATACCTCTTCCTCAAGAACCTTGTGTTCCGCATGATGTACAACACTTTCAGGAACGGCACACCGGCACACAGCTATCTTGAGACACTCAAAAAGGACTCCGCTTCATTGCAGAGGCTCTATATCCCCAGGCTTGTTGATGCACTGGAGAAGGTTGACCCGGAGAACACAGCGCTTTTCCGTTCCCGCATGAATGAATTCCACCCGCGTCTGGTGCTCAACATGATAGATGACCCGAAAGACGCCGACAGGGCAAACAAGATCCGCCGCTCATGCCAGGAATTCCTTGGACTTAACCTTGAGCATCTTGGCGTAATGTACCGCGACACCCTGCAGGACAAGGCTCTGGCATCCAGGCTGCCGATAATCATCTATAAACCGCAGTCCCTCGTATCACAGGGAATCTACCGCATAGCTGAGAAAATCCTTCATTCAGAGACAATCACCTTTGACAAGGACTACGACATAACCCAGGCAAGCGAAACCTCGTTCCAGATTGCTTCAGAGGAGGCAGGAGAGGACTTCAGCCAGAAGATGGCCTATGTTCAGGAGCTCATGGGAAGCGGAACATTTACCCCAGGGGAACTGGCAGAGACAATCAAGCAGCAGCAGTACGAGATTACTCAACTTAAAACAGAAAACCTTTTCTTGAAGAAAAAGCTGGTGGAAGCCGCAAGACAGGGTTTCAAGATTTGATTCAGGATAAAAAATAGAAGGAATAAAAATGAACTGTTTACTTTACATTGAATACCCCAAATGGATTCATCCGGAGCTGTTTCCTGGTGTTCCTGTTCTAGGACTTATACGCTGGTACGGTCTCATGTATATCTTTGCATTTGCCACAGCATTTCTGGTCCTGAAAAAGCAATTTAAATACGGCGAGCTGGACACCCCGGAGAAAAAGACAACCGAGGACGACATTTTCAGCTTTATCGCATGGGGTATAGTCGGACTTATTCTTGGTGCAAGGATTTTCTCGACACTGGTTTACGACACGAGCGGAATCTACTGGAAAAAGCCATGGCTCATTTTCTGGCCATTTGATCCCAGGACAAAGCAGTTTACGGGACTTGCAGGAATGAGCTACCACGGTGGATTCATCGGAGGACTCATCGCAATGATAATCTGGTGCCGCGCCCATAAAAGGCCCTTGTGGAAGTGGATTGACGCAATGTGCGCCGCAATTCCCCTTGGATTCACCTTTGGCCGCATAGGAAATTTCATGAACGGTGAGCTTTACGGCCGCATTACCACAATGCCTTGGGGCATGATTTTCCCGAATTCAGAGCAGTTTTCTTCAAGCTTGGGATGGGTTCAGGATATAATGACAAAAGTTGGCATGAGCGTTTCCGGAGCGGATCCGATGGTATATCTCCCGAGACACCCCAGCCAGCTTTACGAGGCCCTGTTTGAAGGCTTGATCCTTTGGGTCATTCTGTGGAACCTGCGAAAGAAAAAGCCCTTTGACGGTTTCATCGCCTCCTGCTACACAATCGGTTATGGACTTTTCCGCTTTGTAATTGAATATTTCCGTGAACCGGATGCAGATTTGGGATTCAGGATTACCGTTGATCAAAGCAAGCAGTATGCCTTAAACACCTCTCTGCTGAACATAAGCACGGGTCAGATTCTCTGCTTTATAATGATTATGGGAGGCCTGATCCTCATGTTCGTGACATGGCGGCTGAGCAAAAAGGGAAAAAAGACGGAAGCTACCAGCTCATAGCCAGAAGCCAGAGGGGAATTGATTTTCCCGCCGGATAGTCGCTGTTGTCGCGAATTACCCAGTCTGATTTTTTAGGAAGCTTGTCATGTCCTCCGACCTCAATTTTTATCAGGGGGGACGTGCCAAGATCCATTCCATCCAC
>JAGCYQ010000212.1 GCA_017960765.1 Treponema sp. | reverse complement strand
GAACGCGACTGCTATGCCTGTGACTTTAAGTCAATATGCAGGACCACTTATTCAATTGCAAGCCGTAATCTCGCATCAAAACCGGAGATTGACAAATGAGCAGAACAAACGAATTCAGCTATCTTAACGTATTGCCGAGGCCTCTGGATGATCATCAGGAAAAAGTATGCTTTACGGAAAAAAACACGGTGATTGCAGCCGGTGCAGGATCGGGGAAAACTGAAGTTCTTGCAAAACGATTTGCATGGCTTATCATTTCATGCGGAATAAAAGTTCAGGAAATCCTTACGCTCACGTTTACAAACAAGGCCGCCGCCGAGATGTATCAGAGGATCTACAGGACATTGAAGATTCTCTCAGACAGTCCTGATGTCTCAAGCGATGTCAAGGAAAAAGCAGGACAGGCACTCAGGGATTTTTCTCTTGCACACATACAGACACTAGACTCATACAACGCTTCCATTCTTCGTCAGTGTGCAAACCGCTACGGAATCAAGCCTGACTTTATTACCGGCAGCAGCGACGGAAACAGGAACATAAAGGACTCTGCCCTTAAATTTCTTATAAACAATTGCGACAATGAAGTTCTGTCCCATTATTGCGACAACGGTAAAATTCAGGACTTTGCGGAAAACGTACTTGCACATACCATAATCAAATATACAAGCATTGCAAGCCCAGATGATTTCTTTACACAAAAACTTGAGCTTCAGGCACAGATTATTTCGCAGGTTTTCAATTATCTTGTTCTAGGCAAAAAACTTAGAATGGATAAAGACTCTCCTATCTACAATGCGATACGGAGCTACAGCACGCTCAATCAATACAAGGATGCAGTTCAAACCGCACTGGCACTCGCAATCGACACAAAGAAGGACGCAGAAAAGAAAAACGCTGACTTCATCAAGGAAATAAATCTTTTTGTTGAACTGGTAAACGATCTTGACGGCAGGGAAGAACTTACAGAAACCGACATTACAGAGTTCAGCCCAAGATTAAAGGAATACATTGACTACATCAACCGCATAACAGATCAGGCTGTAAAATGCACAAGCATGAGCGGAAAAATTACGAGCGTAAGCACTATCCTGAAAAAAACGGGAGACTTCCACAAGGAATTGATTTCCTCTGTCAATTCGATTTTTGAATATTGCCATCAGTTCAAGAACACAAGAAAGATGATGGAGCTTTTCAACAGATTCCTGCAGGAGATAAACCAGAGCAAAAGACAGACAGGAAACCTTTCGTTCACGGATGTAAGCGCAATGGCACTGAAGGTCCTTGTGGAGAACGAAGACATACGCAATCAGGAAAAGAGGGCCTACAAGAAAATAATGATAGATGAATTCCAGGACAATAACGGAATGAACCGTGACCTGCTTTATCTATTGGCATTGAATGACGGAGAATTTGAGTCGGAAGATGGAAGCTTTGTGATAACATACGATGACTCAAATCAGGACAGCCTGCATCAGATGCTGAAGGACAGACGCTCTCCAGACAAGCTCTTTTTTGTTGGTGATGAAAAGCAGTCGATTTACAGGTTCCGTAAGGCAGACGTCTCTGTATTCAGGCAGCTTGCCATGGAAAATGAAGCCTTAAGCATGACTTACAACTACCGCTCCACTCCAGAACTATTGACTTCATTCAACCTGATGTTTGGTGACTGCAAGATTTTCGATTCAAGCAAATCAGAGTTGACCTTTGAGGCACAGTATACAAATCCCGCTCTCAAAAAGGACATGGAGAATCTACCCTCCCTTAACAGCAAAACGGTTCCCGTGCACGTCTATATGGTGGACAAGGATGCGCTCGTAGAGGGAGAACACTTTCTTCCACTTGAAGAACAGAAGGCATATTTTATTGCAAAAAAAATCAAGGAGATTGTAGAAAAAGAAAAGTGTCCGTATTCCGACATTACGATTCTTGACAGGAGAAGAAACGACAGAAAGATAATTCAAAAATATCTTGCGATGTTCTCAATTCCTTTTGAGGTTGACCAATACAAGAACATATTTGAATCCGGACTTGTATCTGACTTTTATTATTTCCTTAAGCTTTGCGTATATCCATCTGACTCTCAGGCATTTGCGGCATACCTGTGCTCTCCTTTTGCGGGATTAAGTGAAAGTGCCGCGGAAGTCATTATTTCATATCTTATCAGTTCTGACAGCACAGCCTTTAATCCGCTTGACGATCTGCATGACGCTGACATAAAAAAAGACATCGGTGAAGATGAATATGAGAAGTTTAGTGCCGCAAGGAATTTTTACAGGACATACCGTTCAACAGTCCTGAGGCAGAAGATATGCAGGACAATATCAGAGCTCTTTCACTGCCATGCATACAAATACGAGACATATCTTTCCAGCGAGACCCAGCTTTATGAAGAACAGTTTGACCTTTTGTTTGAGCTTGCAAGGCTTACCGATGAGAACGGCAAGAGTCTGGGATGGTTCCTGGATGAAATGACGACCTTGAAAAGAGACAGCTTCATGGACAAGGGGGATCTTGATGCATCTGAAATCACATATCCACTTGAAAGAAAGGATTCCGTCAAGATAATGACGATTCACAAAAGCAAGGGCCTTCAAAAGGAACATGTCTTTATCTGGGGCTGCACGAATGTAAGTTCTCAGTCAGAAAAGAGCCATATGTTTTTTCAGGAGGAAATCGGGCTTTCACTCAAGAACCTTGACATGTCCGAAAACTTTTTCCTTTCAATTCAAAAAGATTACTTCAAGAAACAGGAGCTTGCAGAATTCCGCCGTTTGATATATGTCGCGATAACAAGGGCAATTAAATCAGTTCACATTGTCGGACAGTGGACCAAGGAAATAAAGGAAGACAATGAATTTGCAATCCTTGAAAAACTGATTCTCAAGATTTATCCTGACTGTAACAGTGAGGAATCGGCAGGTAAAACTCTTTACGCAGACGGTTCCCCTTTTGACTATACTAACATTCCGCCTGTAAAATACTCAGACCTTATTTCCGCAGAAAGCCTTGAATCAATCAGGGACAGGGTTCTGGATGCAATGCCAGAGCTGGAGGTTCCGGAGCAGGAGCATCTTTACGCCATAAATGCCATACCGGTAAAAAGCCCGAGCCACATTCACGATGAAGATTCAGGTACCGCCGCAACGACGATTGAGGGAAAAGACCTGTACGACGAATTGAGCCGCATCCTTTCCCGCTATGCAGACAACAGTGAAGACGATGATGAGCAGGAAAAGCATGAGGACGATGAGCTTAACGACAATGTTTTCAGGCCTGCGGATTTTGGTACGCTGATACACGATTACCTTTGCAATATGGGACTTGGGTTCCCACCTGAGGAATATGAGCCTGACTTCCGCATGTTCAAGAATCTTGGCGATGAAGACAGGAAAAAGATAATATCCATCTGCATCAAAATGTGCCGTCAATTTGAGAAAAATGATCTTTACAGGGACTACCTTGAGGCAAAGGAAATGAAATGCATCGCAAAAACAGAATATGCATTTGCAATGTATGACGGAAAAGCCCTGTATCACGGTTCAATTGACTTGATGTATCAGAAGAAAGACGGTGAAGTTGTCATAGTTGACTACAAGACCGACCGCACGATACAGCCTGGACGTCACTTGAGCCAGCAGAAATGCTACAGGGAAGCGGCAAGATCTCTGATTCCTGATGCGAAAAAAATCACATGCTACCTGCATTACCTGAGATTTGACAAGACAATAAGCATTCTGGAAGATGAATAAGAAAAAACTGAATTGAAGGATAAGAGTTGAAAAAGTCGGGTAACCCGGATTCGAACCGGGGACCTCTACGTCCCGAACGTAGCGCGCTACCAGCTGCGCTATTACCCGAT
>JAGCYQ010000211.1 GCA_017960765.1 Treponema sp. | reverse complement strand
GCTGCCTTGGCATAGCTTCTTTTGGAACAGCCTGCAAGAGCTGCTAATGCGGTAACGGTTAAAATTGTAAGAATCGTTTTTTTCATTTTTCTCATCCTTTTTGATTGATTTTATCTTCGTAGACATACGAAAGGTATAGGCCCATTGCGCTTGCCATCAGTGCGTGGGGATAGTCAGGTCCCCCTATGTTTTTAATTACCAGGGATTTGGGTATTTTTGAATAGTTTACGTATTCGTCGCTGTCCAGATGCTGGCTTCCTGTGTACTCAAGGTTTCTTGCAAGAAAGACGTGTACATGGTTCTGGAAAAGGGCAGGGTTCGGGTTCATTGAGCCCAGTTTGATAAGAGTGCCTGCCTTTGCTCCTGTTTCCTCAAGCAGTTCCCTGGCTGCTCCCTGTTCGGGGCTTTCTCCGTCATCAATAACGCCACCGGGAAACTCTATGCTGAGAGCCTGTTCCCCATGCCTCCACTGTGTGACCATGAGGAAGTCATCTCCGTCCTCTGGAATCACTATTACCCAGTCACGGCATTCGTTCACGATATATGAGCCAGTCTTTCCGTCAGGACTTTCGCTAAGCCTTTCGGTTACTCGGAAAACGGGTGTTTCCAAAAGGGTCCGCTTAGATTTTTCCTTCCAGCAAAGATTGTCCCTGTTCATTCTCTATTTATTGCCCTTGTCTTCGGCCGCTTGCTTCAGGATTTTGCCGAACTGCTTAAGGTAGTCAATGAAGCTGATGTAGGACAGAAGTACGCATACGATGAAGAATCCCACACCGATCCAATACATTACGTTCATGTTGATGTTCCACAGTGAGGAGAGGCCTGTGCGTAAGAGACTTTCTTCAATCAATGCCCAGAAACAGCTTGCAACATAGAACACTGTCTTGAGTTTTCCACCCTTGCGTGCTGCAATGGCGGTTCCTGATTTTGCAACAACCATGCGCAGGAAGCTCTGTCCGAATTCACGGTAGAGTATGAGTACAAAAAGTACAGGCGGCATGTATCCGCTGAAGACAAAACAGGTAAATGTTCCCAGGTGAAGGAAAACGTCGGCAAACGGGTCGAACATTTTTCCAAAATCGCTGACCTCGTTGTTTTTGCGTGCGAAAAATCCGTCCAGAAAATCGGTGAACTCCGCAAATGCCAGAAGCGGAATCAGTATGCAGACGGAAATGATGGAAAGAAGGGATCCAGGTGCGCAATTAAGCCATTGTGGCAGAAAATATATGATGAAAAATACAGGTGCCGCAATAATTCTTGCAGCCGTAAACTTGTTTGATGCTTTCATAAAATAAAGTATATGCCTTTTTACCAAAGTGTTCAAGACTGTGGATTAATCAGGAATATGGAATTCATTTTTAGTTCTCATTGTGACTTACCCGATTTCAACTTGAACAAAAGGGGCATTTTTTATATTCTATTTCCTTAGGAGGATAGACATGGCGAATAGATGTCCAAGTTGCGGTGGAACGCTCCGCTTTGACATTCAAAAACAAAAATTAGTCTGTGAATACTGCGAAAGTGAATTCGATCCTTCCAGCATCAAGGAGATGACGGGTGCTGGAGAGAGTGAGGCATTTGGAAACGAGCCGGTGGAAAATCCGGAAGGCGAAACGATTGATGCAAAAATATTTACATGCCCCAACTGTGGAGCGGAAGTTTTTGCAACGGATCTGGACGCCGTAGAATATTGTTCCTACTGCGGAACCTTTGTAACCCTGGAAAGCAGGCTGGCTAAAATGCAGAAGCCGTCCTACATTGTTCCGTTTACAATCACAAAGGAAAAGTGCATGGAGCTTTACGGTGAAAAGCTTAAGAAAACACATTTCCTTCCAAAAGACATGAAGGTGGAGAATGCGGAAAGCAAGCTGCACAATACATACATTCCGTTCTGGGTATATACTGAAAAGATGGATGCCGGTGCCGAGCTTCATTTTACCGGACTAGAGGAATGGTCAAGGGGCAACACTGACTACAAGCAGGAATACTTCTTTGACACACATCCTGAAGGCACAGTGGAAGGCGTTTTCTTTGATGCCTCCGCAACCCTTGATGACCGCATAAGCGAGCAGATCGGAAATTTCCCTATGGATTCCCTGCAGCCGTACAACAGTTCCCTTATGACAGGCTCCTATGCCGATGTAGCCGATGTCAAGAAAGAGGTTTACGTGGATAACGTGCGCCAGAAGGGTGTTGAAGCCATTGCAGAGAAAATGAAGCAGGACTTTTGTGAGGGTGACAGGTTCGTTGAGACCTTCCATGATACAACGAAGGTCAAGAGTATTGCCCTGAAGAAGGACGACAACACTTACAGTTCTGTTGATGCAAAGCTTGCAATGCTTCCTGTCTGGTTCATGACATGGAAGAACAAGAACAGGCTTTGCTATTCAGTTATCAACGGCAACACAGGAAAAATGTTCACCGAGATTCCGGCAGACATCAAAAAATATAGTCTGGCATCATTCTTGATTGCAATTCCGATATTCATTCTGCTTGAACTTTTTCTTACCCTCATGCCAAAGACGCTCATCTATGTTTCAGCCGCATTGTCACTCATTTTCCTTTTCCTGAGGAGGGGTGCGCTGAAAAAACTCAAGAGGCAGGATGAAAGGATGGACGATAAGGGATTCCAGAATTCTTTTGGAAACGAAACCCCATCTGACAATTCAAAAAACAAAGGCAAAGTAAAGGGTGGCCTTCCGTTCTGGATTTCAATCGTCGGTCTGGTTGCCAGTGCCTTCTTGATTTACAAGAGTTTCCCGGATGACATAATCAACTATGCCTGTGTAATCTTCAACATAGTCGCTACATTCATCTCCATTGCTTCAATGGTCAAGGCACACAACTTAAGCTGCTCCAGACCCATTCCGCATTTCTTTGACGAAAGGAAGGGGGCATGAAAATGAAAAAGATTTTATCATCTGTTTTTGCGGCGGCATTCATGCTGTTCGCTCCACTTTATGCACAGGAAGATACAATTTACTTCGATATGGATGCTGAGGGGTATGACGTAGATGAATCGATTGACGACGCTTTTGATCAGTTCATTTACAATGATTCCACAGACTTTTTCGCTGTGATTGAAGATGCCGCTGACATCCTGACTGTTGAGGAAGAGAAAAAACTTATCGATTACATGTCTCCCATTACACAATGGGGTGATGTGGCCTATTATACCTTCAACGAGAATTATGGAGCACCTGTAAAGGAGCTGGCCGAGACATATTATCAAATGATGCTCGCGGAGGAAGGTTCCGGTACTGCATTCCTTGTTGATGTGTACAACGGTGACTTTTACATCTTTAACGGTGGTGCGATTGGAAGCGTAGTTGATGATGAGCTGTTGATGAGCCAGGTTTCGGATGCCGCAAGCAAGGGCGAGTATTTCAAATCTGCTTCCACTGCATTCGACCTGATGTATTACAGCATTTCTGATACAGGATTGTCTGTTGAGCCAGTAAAGGATTTTACGGTGACAACCGGTACTGAATACCAGACCTTGACCTACACCAACAATGAGACAAGATATACGGCGATAGTAAGGGATGGTGCAAACATAATGTCTGATGAAGAGGAAAAGAAGCTTCTGGACGACATTAAAGCCCTCACACAATGGGGTAATGCTATCGTCTATACGACATACGAGGGAAGCGGTTCTTCAGCGGAGGATTTCGCGGCTACAGTTTACGAGGATACTTTTGCTCCCGGAGAAAACGGCGCAATCTTTCTGATTGACATGGACAGAAGGTGGCTTCAGATCCACACAGATGGAAGCGTGAACAAGATAGTCACTCCAAACTATTGCCAGAGCATAACGGACAATGTTTATAAGATGGCAACCATCGGTGATTATTATTCTTGTGTGTCAGAGGCATTCAAGCAGATGACGACTCTTCTTGAGGGCGGAAAAATCAGTCAGCCGATGAAGCATGCATCCAATGCATTGTTCGCAATAATAATCGCAATGATAATCTGCTACATCTACATGAAGTCAAACGGAAAGACGGAATCAGAAAGGTATCAGAAACCGGCATCTCCTGTTTTCAACGGCTCATTGAACAATCTGACTGTTACAAAGGGTAGGCTTACATCTGTTACACACTCAAGTTCTTCCGGCGGAGGTTCAAGAGGCGGTGGAGGAGGCCATTCAGGCGGTGGCGGAGGACACGGCTTCTAAGCGAAGGCCTTTGTTTGCCAGGTTATCGCTCGTATGATGAACCTATGTTTAGCTGCGAGCGGTATTTGGTTACGGTTCTTCTTGAAATTTGAATCCCCTGGGCGGAAAGCAATTCACACAGTTTGCTGTCACTCAGGGGTTTTTTGTCGTTCTGGTGTTCGGCTAGGATCTGCTCCATCTTATGAAGGACTGCTTCCTTGCTTGTGTTCTGTCCTGTGCTGCTGGTGCTTGAGGCATGGGAGAAAAAATACTTAAGCTCATAGAAGCCCCACTGACATTCAATGTATTTTCCGTTTGCCAGGCGTGAAACCGTGCTTTCGTGTACCTCAAGGATATTTGCCAGCTCTGACTGCAGGAAGGGACGTATGTGGCCTGGACCCTTTATGAAAAAATCTGCCTGATGCCTGAGGATCTCTTTTGCAGCACGTTCAAGCGTTGACTTTCTTAATTCAAGAATCTGAATAAACTCCTTTGCCTGCTTTATGTTCTGCTCCATCATCCTGTGCTCATTCTTGTTGATGCCGTCAAGATTCAGTGAGTTGATGAAATCCTTGTTTACAGAGAGAGTAGGAATGGTTTCGTTTGCCATTTTGATTCTCCAGATTTTTCCACCGGCAGAATACAGCCCGTTTTTGTTCAATTCCTCTTCCGGTATTTCTCCGTTGTCGCTGCCTTTTTCCTCGATGTAAATGTCAGGGGCAACAAAGTGTGTCTGGCTGCTTGTAAAATTGCCTGCGGGAAATGGCTCCAGAGTCTTTATGAATGTGATGGCTTCTTCCACCGTCTTTTCGTTTACAGTTAGCGAATCGGTTTTTGTCGTGTCGTAACCGAACAGTGATTTTTGTTCCTGAATGAATGATTCAATTTTCTTCTGTGCTTTTGCGGTGATTGGTGGATCCAGGAAGTTAAGGTGACCGTCCAGAATAAAGAGTGCCAGACTGGGTGCGTTCTTTGCCTTGGCCTGAACCAAAAGGCTTTCTTCCGGACCTGAAGTACATGTGCCTGTCGGATCAAAACCCTGGATCAAATCCATCATGCGTTTGAGCATCTGCTCGTTCTGATTCTTGTCACTGGAATCCAGAAGTGAAATGGGAGAGAGCCTGTGGAAGCCCCGGTCATCAAGATTGTGGATCAGGTGCTGCCCGAGGGATTTTTCTGATTCTGTCAGCTCCAGCATGTTAAGCTGATGGATAAGATAGTCCTGAAGTGGTTCCTTCTCGTCTGCACGTGATTCAAGTGTGGCCTGAAAAGTATCGCTTGCTTCCTCAAGTGCATGAGAGTGAAGCGATGAGATTTTTGTTCCGTCATATCCTGCGCTTCTTTTTTTCAGGTCAACTCCGGATTCAAGTTTATCCCTTACGATTTCAAGGGCGGGGTTTTCCTCTGCGGCCTTATAGACTGCCTCACGCAAATCTGCAGAACTGAGCGACAGTATCTCAAGAGACTGAATCTGTCTCTGGCTCATTACCTGTACTTGAGATTGAATCTGTGTCTGTGCCTGAGATAAAGAAAAATCCGCCATGCTTTTAGTTTTTCAGGACCTTGGATCAGATAAGCATGTCTTGAAAAGTATGCATCCGGATCACAAGGTCGTGCATGTCAACTTATTTTATGAATACAAGCGAATCACCTATGAAGGGAATCGTGTACTTGTTTCCCTGTGCGGCGGCGATAATTCCAAGAAGCCACAGTACAAATAAACCTATGCCCAAAATCATTCCGATGATCCATCCTACAAATGGAATTTTTGAAATGATTGTTACGATTACACTGGCTATCGTAAGGAGTATGCCGTTGTTTACATGATTCTTGACGAATGCATGATTCTTTTCAGGTTCAACCACAAGTCCGATGATCCAAAGAATGAAGATGTATGCAAGAATACCAAAGACTTTATCATTTCCCTGAAGCTTTTCACCAGAACCAGATGAAGACTGAGTCTGTTCCAATTCGTTGTTTTCCATAGTTTAATCCTCCATAAAGAATATGATACCACATGAGAGTAAAAAAGCAAGAGAAAGTTTTTTTAGGTGGAAGTGACGCTAGATTATTTCCTGATAACGATATATACTTGTGGTATGAAAACATTGAATGAACTTGGTCTTAGGGTACCGGAGATTTTGCTTCCGGCCCATGTGGATTTGAATAAATGGGCTGTGATTGCGTGTGATCAATATACGCAGGACAGGGAATACTGGAAGAATGTGGAGAAGACGGTTGGGGATGAGCCTTCCACGCTCAATTTGATTTTACCCGAAGTATATCTTGGTGACGCTGACAAGGCTGACCGCATTGAAAAAATCCGTGCTGCGATGAGCCAGTATCTTGACGGAGATGTTTTTGCAGAGCCGTTCAACGGATTTGTGTATGTCGAGCGTAAGACCGGTTTTGGACGTACAAGACGTGGACTTGTCGTTCAGATTGATTTGGAGACCTATGAGTGGAAGCCTTTTTCCAATGCAAACATACGTGCCACAGAAGCGACGATTGTAGCCCGCATTCCTCCGCGCAAGGAAATCCGTAAGGGTGCTCCTCTTGAACTTCCTCACATCATGCTGCTGGTAAACGACAAGGATGACCTTCTAGTGGGTGGGGCAGAAAAGCTTACGTCAGGCTCTGGCCGTGAACCTCTGTACAGTGGAGACCTTATGTCTGGCGGCGGTTCAATTACAGGCTGGGGACTTTCATCTGATGATGACATTGCAAAGATTACCGATGCCCTGAACAGGATTGCCGATGCCAACACTGCGGACGACGGCTCAACATTTCTTTTTGCTGTGGGCGACGGAAACCATTCTCTTGCAACGGCAAAGGCTGTGTGGGATGAATACAAAGAGGCCCTTCTTGCCGATGGTGCAGAATCTTCAGAGCTTGAGTCCAATCCTGTCCGCTATGCCCTTGTTGAGATCGTAAACATCTATGACAAAGGCCTTACCTTTGAGCCGATTCACCGTGTGCTTTTCAATTCAAAAATTCAGGAGATGATTGATTTTGTCTCAGAAAAACTCGGTGGAAAAATAAAGGCATGTGCCTCGGAACAGGAACTGGAAAAACTTGTGCATGATTCAAATGCGGGATTCGGTTTTGTCTACACGAAATCCGGTAAAACTGAATTCAAATTCATGGACACGGAAATAACAGAGCTTGCTGTAAGCCGGATGCAGCCTACCATTGATGAATACATTGCGGCAAACAATATGGCTGGCGGAAACCTGGAGATAGACTACATACACGGAAGCAGCGAAGTGTTCAGGCTTGGAAAAAAAGAGGGTGTGGTGACGGTGCTCTTTCCTCCTATCGCAAAGGAAAGTTTTTTTGCCACGATCCAGAACTCAGGCCCACTGCCGCGTAAAAGCTTCAGCATGGGTGAGGCCTCCGAAAAGCGCTACTATCTTGAATGTCGGCGTCTATTTTAGACGGGCATCTGTTCTCGACGAATGCCTGTTCACTTGATGGTGTGTGTTTACCCTCTGACTATGCGCAGGATTTGATCCCCGAACGAGCGTGCCTTGTTTTCTCCAATGCCGTTGCAGTTCAGCAGTTCCCTTGTTGAACGGGGCTTTTTCTGTGCTATGTCAAACAACGTCTTGTCTCCAAAAATAACGTAAGGCGGCACGTTCATTTCATCAGCGGTTTTCCTTCTCCACAAACGCAGCTCCTGGGCAATCCTCTGGCCTTCCTCGTCATTTTCATCAAACGGTGTCTTCTTTGTTTTTGCAGGAGTTTTGGGCGTGCTGATTTTCTGCTTTTCGTGTGACCGTGTTTTCTTGCTGCCGTAGGAATCCTTTGTTATCGCTCCATTCGGGTTTTCACAGATGTCACAGCAGCATGAAGCCTCCACTGCACCAGGAGACATCGGATTGTAATATTCCCCGAAATATGCCATGAGGAAATGTCTGCGGCATGTCCGTGATTCACAGTAAGCCAGCATCCCCTGAAGAAGTCGTTCGGCATTTTCCGGATTTTCCTTTCCGTTGAAAAAATACCGTATCTTGTAGGCATCCGCACTTGTATAAAGAAGAAGGGCCTCTCCCGGAAGTCCATCTCGTCCTGCACGTCCTATTTCCTGATAGTACTGTTCGATTGACTTGGGCAGGTTGTAGTGAATGACAAAGCGTACGTCAGGCTTGTTTATTCCCATGCCGAATGCAAGCGTTGCCACGATGATGTTCACCTTGTCCTGAATGAAAGCGTTCTGGTTTGCGGCCCTTTGTTCGTCGCTGAGTCCCGCATGGTAGTTGATTGCCCTGATTCCAAAATCATTCAATGCCTGTGTAAGCTCATCAACCTGTTTTCTTGAGAAGCAATAGATGATTCCGCTTTGATCCGGGCGTTCAAGAATATAGTCACGGGTTTGTGCGAATGCATTTGACTTGCGTCGTACCTCAAGGTGCAGGTTTGGACGGTTGAAGCTGGAGATAAGTACCTGAGGATTCTCCATGTGAAGGTGACTGATTATGTCCTCGCGAACCTGCTTTGTGGCAGTGGCAGTAAGGGCAAGACATACAGCGTCACGGAACTGTTCTCGTATGCCTGCAATTTCCATGTAATCCGGACGGAAATCGTGTCCCCATTCACTTATGCAGTGAGCTTCGTCTATCGTAATGCAGTCCACCCTGACTCCCTCTGAATGCAAAAGGTCCTGTATCTTCCTTGAGGAAAGCCCTTCCGGAGAAACGTAAAGCAGCTTGATCTTTCCCTGCTGTATCTCATCCCTGGTCTTCCTGTATGTGTTCCAGTCCTGGCTTGAATTGATCACTGCCACCGGAACTCCGTATGCCTCCATCTGTGAGACCTGGTCCTGCATGAGCGCGATAAGGGGTGAGACGACAACAGTCATTCCGGGAAACATAAGCGCCGGAATCTGATAGCAGAGTGATTTTCCTCCACCAGTCGGCATGACCGCAAGAGTATCCCGTCCGTCCAGTACGTTCTGGATCACTTCCCTTTGCATGGGCCTGAATGAATCATAGCCAAAGACGGCCTTTAAGATTTGCTCAGGTTTCTTTTCCATATTAACGGAATCCTCCAGGTATAGAATTTGATTTGCGCGGATCTGCATGGCAAGCTGTGCCGACAAAGCACGAACCGCTCCCAGTAATAAATTATATCTCTTTTCCTCCACTTGTAAACTCCTCCAGAAAAAAATACAGCACCCTCTTGCATAAACACCTCTCTTTTGATACATTATAGAAACGAGCCGGCTTGGTGGAATGGTAGACACTACAGACTCAAAATCTGCTGCGAGCAATCGCGTCTGAGTTCAAGTCTCAGAGCCGGTATACAGGGGCTTTCGTTTTGAATGCCCCTTTTTTTATCTCATAAATCAACATCCAGTCCGCCTTCCTTGCTTCGGAACATTACCGCCTCCAGCATGTGTGCTTCTTCTATCAGGCTTGAATTTTCCATGTCTGCAATTGTGCGTGCCGTTTTAAGGCATGAAGAGACTGCCCTTGGTGAGAAACTGTATTTTACCTTTGCATCATCAAGAACTTTCTCTGCTTCCGGGGAACATATGCAGTACTCGCAGACCTCCGACGGATCAAGGCTTGAGTTCCTTTTGTTCTGTCTATCCTTCTGCACCCTGACGGCAAGAGCGATTTTCTTCCGCACTTCAGATGTGGACATGGCTTGTGTTTCGCTTTCATTTTTATTTGCAAATGGAAGGTCAACCTGAACGCGTATGTCAACCCTGTCCAAAAGCGGCCCCGAGAATTTCTTCCAGTACTGTTCAATTGAATGTGACGAGCACAGGCATAGTTTTTCCTTTGAACCGTAGAACCCGCACGGACATGGATTTGTCGCAATAAGTAGCTGGAACCTTGCAGGATAGCATGTTGACCGTCCCGCACGGCTCAGGCTTATCATTCCGCTTTCCATGGGAACACGAAGCATCTGCAGGACAGAGCTTTTGAATTCCGCACCCTCATCCAGAAACAGGACACCGTTATGTGCAAGGCTGATCTCTCCCGGTGAACAGTGAACTCCTCCGCCGCACATGCCCTCTATGCTTGCCGTCTGATGTGGCTGTCTGAACGGAGGAATGCGCATCAGTCTCTGGTCGGAAGGCAACAGTCCCGCAATTGAATAGATTCTTGTAACCGGAACCGCCTGCTCCTTGTCCAATAGAGGAAGAAGTGTCTGAAACTTCTGCAGTGCAAGGGATTTACCGCAGCCAGGTGGCCCGAATGCAATAAGGTTGTGACCTCCCGCCGCCGCAACCTGAAGCCCACGCACAAGATTCTGCTGATTCCTTACCTCTGCATATTCAAGCTCAGGTCTTTCCTCCGGAAAAAACACTCCATCAACTTCAACCGCATCCTTTGGAAGTCCATCCGTCTGGTCATCCGTTTCATCCTTTTTACGGCAATATTTCTCCGGATCCATCAACGCCCTGAATGCCTGACACAGATTCTCCGCCTCAAACACCTTCATGCCACGGACTTCCCTTGCTTCTGCCCCGTTTGCCGCAGGAACAATGCAATGCGTGATGCCTTTCTCAAACGCAGTGTTCACCGCCGCATTAATTCCACGTACGGGGCGGACCCTGCCGTTGAGCTCCAGTTCACCCATCACAAGGACAGACTGGGGTTCAGGCCTTTCAGCATTACAGTCATCCTCCTCCTTTTCCTTCAGAACCGCAAGTGCAATGGCAAGATCAAATCCGGCACCTTCTTTTCTGACATCCGCTGGCGAAAGGCTGATCAAAACCCTCTCCGGCGGAAACTCGTAACCACAGTTCCTGATAGCGGAGCGCATGCGTTCACGGCTTTCCTTGACGGCACCGTCTGCAAGTCCGACAATATCCACAGCAGGAATCCCACGCCTAAGGTCAACTTCCACGCTGACCAGAGAACCTTCAAAGCCAAATGGCGAAAAACATACTATCTGCATAATACCTCGTTTGGAAAAACTTTTTCCGTTCTATATATTAATTAGTATGTGACCCCCGGTTTTTAACAAAAATTTGATGAAAAAAAACAAAATTTTTGTAAAAATTCGATTTTTTCAACTTTCAAGGGGCATCTTTTCAACTTGCAAAATCCATTCAATTTAAGTAAACTTGAAATATGAAAGAAAACAGATTTAATTTTTGCCCTGAATGCGGAGGAAAAAACATTCAGACTTTGTTGAACGGGCGTAAGTGGCTATGTCCTGACTGTGGATTTGACCTATATAACAATGTTGCAAGCGCTGTGGGACTTTTGATTCAGAATTCAGCTGGAGAGGTCCTGTTTGTAAAACGCAGCAAGGACCCGCGCAAAGGTTTCCTTACTGTACCCGGGGGATTCGCTGAGCCTGATGAGACTGCGGAGGAAGCGGCGTTCAGGGAGTGCAAGGAAGAGATTGGGGTAAGTCCTGTCAGCGTAAGATATCTGTGCACCTTTCCGAATAATTATGAGTACAAGACTGTTCAATATAAGACCTGCGACATGTTCTTTACGGCGGAATTGCCTGAGGAATATGAGCTTAAACCCCAGGTTGGCGAGGTAGACAGCTTTGTGTGGCAAAAACTGGAAAATGCGGGGGATGTGGAGAAATGTCCTCTTGCATTTGAAAGCACTAAAAATACTCTGTTGAAGTGGCTGGAGGAAAAATGTCAGAAAACCAAATAAGGCTGATAATATGCCTGGCATGTGCGGGGCTCTGGATGGTGGAGCTGATTGTATTTGAGGTAAGGGGCAGGCTTTTGAAAAAACAGATTGAGGCGGAGGGAAAAACAGTTCCTGCTGCGGAATCCCGGCTTCTTATGATTCTGATCATCTCTTTGATTGTCATAGGACTGCCTTTTTTAATCCGCTTTGAGAGCCTTTTTGTCACGGCGGTGATCCAGGCCTGCGGTGTCATGGCGACCTATATAGGCCTGCAGGAAAGAATTACGGCATTGAAAAAAGCTTTGGAGAATTGAAGTTTCAGTTCTTGACATGATGTGCTCAATTTTGTATTATGGAACCACTTTATTTTTTCAGAGGTAGTAAAATGTCTAGAACATGCGATCTTTGCGGAAAGCACCCGGTTCATGGAAACAAGGTAAGTAATTCATATCATCATACACGCCGCACATGGAAGCCAAATCTTATCAAGATGAAGACAGAGATTGGTGGAACAACAATGACTCTGCGCATTTGCACACAGTGTCTCCGCAGCGGTTTTGTTACAAAGAAAATAAACGTTACCCCTGCCAACGCCGGAGCAAAAAAAGACAACTAAGTTTAACTAAGCTTTAAGTTGCTGTGTAAGCCCGTTCTATGATGTATGAGCGGGCCGTCTTTATTTTAAAGAAATCACTTTTCCTGTATTTTTACCCTTCAATTCACCTTCAGTCCGGACAAAAGTAACCTTTTGCAACAAATAATGGTTAATAAATTGAATCAAAACTTGTATTATGCCGTCAGGGATGGTATAATTACGGAATGGGATTGTTCCCTTTCAACAGGAGGATTTTAGTATGAAACGAATTGTATTGAGTGTTCTGGCTTTGCTGGCTTTTACAGCATGTGTGTCTGCAGGTGCCCCCGCCGGAGATCCTACATGGCCCGAAGCACAGTCAGTCCTAAACCAGGGAATCAAGGCAGACGGAATCAAGAAAATCGAAATCAACTTGAAGAACGAAGCCCTAAACATATCTCTTTCTGAGAACGAGAATATCACAATCGAAATTCTCTCAAATCATCAGATGGGAAATCCGCAGGTTTCTGTAGATCCAAAGGCAATCAAGATTGAGCAGAAGGAAAAGACAAACAAGCTCAACAAGAGGAACTGTACCATCAACATCACGATTCCAAAGAAAAACAGCATCCAGTATCTGATGATTCAGAACGGAGACGCTCTTTCCAGCATTTCCGACATCAAGGTGGATGCCTTCTCGTTCAAGTCTGATGGTGGCGCGGTTGCAATCAATGACGCGGATGTGGCCAAGGTCGTTGATGTTTCTACGGGAAACGCAGACATTCAGATAAAGAAAGTGGCATGCTCAGAACTTAAGGTCAACACGAACAAGGGCAACATTAACATTTCTGACGCAGAGGCAAATAACTTCTCAATTTCCAGCGACAAGGGCTCCATGGATCTTGACTTCCCGAAGATGTTCGAAAAGGAATCATCTGTTTACATCGGCTCTGGAACAGCAAAGATCGCACTTCCTTCTTCTGCCGACTTCTGGACAAGCGGTGACATTGGAAGCGGCCGTTTCCGCTCTGAGTTCGCACAGGATTCAAAGGGACCAAAGTTCAAGTACAAGGTCAGCGGCGGCGACATGAGGCTCCTTAAGCGCTGAAATTGAATTCAGATATGGACGCTGCGTTCAATACTCTATCTACTTTTGGTGACACAATCTATCCCGGACGTGAGATGAAGATAAAATGCGTGTTCGGGAAAAAAGAATTGGGCGTTTCACAGTTGGACGACCGGTTCAGGATTGTGTTCATCAAAAAGGGGCATGCGACATTTACCAACGGCACAAAAAGCCTGCTTGTCACAGCCCCTGCCGTTCTGGCACTTAATTTCGATGACAAGGCGGAACTTAGCAAATCAGATGACCTTGAGATGGACATCGTATATTTTTCCCCCTTCTGCTATGACCGCTACGATAATGAGACAGACTACGAGGGATGGAAAAAGAATCTGGGCCAGGACTACTACTACTTCCGGCCTTTTTTTGAGCGGGAAGAGGATTTCATAGGAGCGGTTTCCATTCCGCAGAACATGGCATCCCACATTCAGAAACTGATTGAATCAACAGACAGGATGCTGGTAAACCAGCCGGATGACTACTGGCCGTGCAAGAGCCGTTCATTCCTGCTTGAGCTTCTGATTACGGTGAACACGGTCTATTCGGAAATGGAGAATTTTTCCAACCCGGTTAGGACAAAGGCAACGGAGCGCGTGCAGAAAATAGTTGAATGGCTCAACGACAATTACCGGAACAGGATAAGCCTTGAGGATGTCACAAGGAAATTCAACACGAACAAGACGACGCTCAACCTGATGTTCAAGGCGGAGATGGGCTCAACCGTCACGGCATACATCATTTCTCTTAGGATGCAGATGGCATGCGTCCTCTTAAAGAATACCTACCTTCCCGTAGGTGAAATCATTGAACGCATAGGTTACGGCGATGAGGCACATTTCATAAGGGCATTCAAGAAGCATACCGGAAGCACGCCCGGAGAATTCAGGAAACAGTTTGACGAAAGGTATTTTTAAAAGTATTTCTAAAAAGCATATTTAAATTTTATATCCGCAATTCAATTATTCCGCATTCTCCATTATAGTTTAGGTACAGTTAAACTTCAGGAGGAAGAAAATATGAAAAAATCAGTTTTATGCGCATCAATTCTTGCATGCCTTTTGCTTGCGGGCTGCGGCTCAAAGTCTGAATGGAGCGTGCTCAAGCAGATGCCAACCCCGGACGGTGGGGCTTCGTTTTATGCGGGATTTTATGACCAGAACCTTGGAATATCGGTGGGTGAGCATGGTTTGATTTCCGCTACAAGTGACGGAGGCTCAAATTGGGGCAAGGCGGAGAATTCTTCCCTATGCAGGTTTTGTCTTGACATTGTGGATGAAAGGACAGCCTGGTCTGGAGGAAACGGAGGCCATGTACGCGTGACAAAGGACGGAGGAAAAACATGGCAGGGGGTTACGGACTGTAAGCTGGGGGCGGTTCACAGGAGCATTGACTTTATAGACGACAAAAACGGCTGGGTTGCCAACGAGTTTTACATTGCATCCACAAATGATGGTGGTGACACATGGAACAAGATGAAGAATCCCAAACTGAAGGGAAAAATCCTTTCGGTGTCAATCCTGTCTTCTGAAGAAGGTTATGTGATGAACAAGGCGGGGGAACTCCTTTATACGAGAGACGGAGGGGAAACATGGACATGTACACCCATTCCGGAACTGCAGGCAGAGACATCCGGTGGAGAGATTCTTGCCTGTGACTTCAACTTTTACGACAGTCAGAGGGGAGAGGCTGTGGCAAGCATCATAAAGGAAGACGGAGCTGGCATAGTGTTCCTTGCGACGGAAGACGGAGGTGCAACATGGAAGGCCTGCAACATTGAATATCCAAAAGAGGATGTTGCATCCGAAGTCTATTTTTCATCCAACGGAAACTACATAACGCTTACAAGCGTCAAGAAGGACATGACCGTTTATAAAAGAAATTGTTGACCATTTTGGCAAGATGTGCTAAACTCTGTTGGTACGCCAACTTAGCTCATCCGGTAGAGCAGCGCCCTCGTAACGCGCAGGTGATGTGTTCGAGTCACATAGTTGGCTTGGTGAAATGGTAAGGGGGCTGTCTGATAGCTTTGCCTGTCATGCAGGGGATGTCAGACGGTCCCTTATTTTTTTTCTAAGACAGACACAGCCCTTTATCGGAGGCCACATGAAAAAACTCTTTTCCCTTATTACAATCTTTTCCGCCCTTTTGGTTTTATCCTGTTCAAACTTCAACAATACGACATCAGTGAAAATAACGCTGAATGCAGGGAATGCCCGTTCTGCGGCAAGGGACATAGAGCCCGACAACAAGGAGGCCGGCTATTACATTGTCGCCTCAATCAACGGCGGCTACAGTGAGGCCCAGACTCAGTTCCTGTCATGGGAAGACGAGGAGTGTACCTTTACGTTTGATAGTGTTCCCGTAGGCAGAAAGATATATGCGGAGTTGAATGCATACTGGGCAACATCTGTGGAAATGCAAGATAATCCTGATATACAGATGAAAATGCCGTATAGAGGCCCCATTCATGAATATACAGGTAGATCCGAGACGATTACCGTTACCACTGGAGAAAACTTCCTGCCATTGGAATTGAATCCAGTTGATTCCTATAGTGGAGACCAGGAGTGGTATACTATATATTTCAATGGAACGAGTTCTGATGCAGATAACGCCTGTTTTATTATGGAACTGCAATATTCAGGAAAATATTATATCCATTATCCAGACGGCCCCTTTTATTCCGAGGGTACATGGAGGAGCGATGAACCCATAAATAATGAAACATTCTATAAGGAAGGTTCCCGCACCATTTACCTGACTGAATATGTATATGGAAAAGAGAATACACAAAAATATCCTGCTGGTTATGAGGAAAAATACACAACCCCAGTAATAGTTGAGCTGCCCCAGGAAAATGCCGTAACAATCAAGAGCGGAGGAAGGGAAAACTATTCTTTTACCTTTACCAGCAAGAGCGGCAAAACCTTTACCTTTGGCGAAGATAACGCAGGGGGAGGAAATCCTGAGCCTTGTGAAGTGACATTCAGTTGTGACCCTTCAAAGGGATCTGTTGAAAATCTTGGAGAAGATTTTGTCCAACCAGGGGAAGAGGTAAAATTCAAGGTCGTTCCGGGAAGTGGTTATAGGGTTAAATCTATTGTAGTGAAGGACAGCCGGCAGTATGGGGTTTATTATGACAACCTGACAGTAGATGCTGATGGTTATTGTTCTTTCAGAATGCCCGGAGAAGGTGTTTGGGTAAGGGTTGAATTTGAAAAGGACGCCCCAGTAGGTTTCGTTTATGTAGAAGGAAGGAATTTTGCTGCTAATGAAATGCTTAATCCTGAATCAGAAGTTTTGACTAATACTGAAGGTGTATCAATACCAAACCTATATGTATGCGACCATGAGGTAACACAAGGGGAATATGAAACTTATTGTTGTTATGGGGATACAACTTATAGTCCTAGCGATTCTTATGGTTTGGGAGAAAATTACCCAGTATATTTTGTGGCTTGGTATGATGCCATCGTCTACTGTAACTTAAGAAGTATGGCAGAGGATCTTCAGCCTGTCTACAGCTTGAATGATGAAACCGATCCGGGGCAATGGGGTGAAGAAAATATAGTTTCTCAAATTGTAGGTGGCATTACAAAATACTGTGGTCCTACTACCTCTAATAATAACTGGAATACAAGAATAACCTGTGACTTTACTGCCAACGGCTACCGCCTGCCAACAGAAGCCGAATGGGAATATGCCGCTCGCGGTGGCAAGGAACTTAAGAATTATACTTACAGTGGTAGTGGTTATATTGGAGATGTTGGATGGTATTCCTCAAATATCGGGGCCGATACTGGATGCCAACTGGTTAAATCCGAGTATATACAACCTAACTCATTAGGAATATGGGACATGAGCGGAAACGTCTGTGAATGGTGTTGGGAGCACCCCTATATGGTTAGCGAAACCTATTATAATGTACATTATCGTGGAGGCGGGTATACTAGCCGTGACACTGAATGTACAGTATTCTACCGTGATAATACATCGGTAGACGAAAGAGGTTTTACCTACGGTTTCCGCGTAGTCCGCACCGCAGAGTAAGGTATAGACAGGGTAATTGTCACTCATCAACCGAGATCAATTCCGGGGTGGCGGTTCCTGTGGTCTCGTCAATATGAATCAATCCCCATGCCCTTGAGTGGAGGTAGCTGGGCAGGTTGTATTCTGTAAACGAACCGTAGTTGTTGTTCCTGAATGCATGACTGTGGCCGCACAGATAAAGGAGTACATTGTTCCGGGCAAAGATTGTGAAAATCCTGTCTGCTTCGTGCGTGTCCTGCAGGGCTGTGGCTGACAGAAGGTTGGATTTGTCGTGGTAGATTGGTTCATGGCTAAAGACGACTTTTGGCTTTGTGTCTGCCTTAAACGCCTCCTCCAGATTCTTCAGCTGCTGTTTTCCCAGGGTTCCGTCTGCTGTATCAAGAAAATAATAGCTCATGCCTGTGCTTTCAAAATGATAGCATGATGTGTATGGATAAATATTTGTCTTGAATGATTCCCATCCATTCCGTCTTAAATCGTGGTTTCCTATTACAGAATAAACCGGTGCGTTGATCTTATCCTTAATGCCGCTTTCAAGATTGGTAAGCCAGTCGTTGAATTCGTTCATTTCTCCGTGGTCGGCGGTATCTCCCAGGTTCACGCAGAATTTTGGTTTTGTTCCCAGTGATTCAAGCCAGTCCACGACATCGTCATCGTGCCGTGCGTCCACCTTGTGTCCAAAGTGGATGTCGGTAAGCACCAGAATGTCATAACTTGTTCCCAGTGTGCTTTTTACGTTTTCTGTAGGGGTATCGTTCAGTTCCTTTATTTCAGGGGCACGCTTGTCTACGCTTGGGCTTCTGTTGAAGTATTCGCTGGGGGCGTAATAGCATGAAAGGGGAAGTACGAGAGTAAGGGATAAAACTATGCGGAAAGCTATATCGTTGAGTTTTTTCAAAATAAATA
Source organism: Treponema sp. (assembly GCA_017960765.1). Classification (GTDB taxonomy): domain Bacteria; phylum Spirochaetota; class Spirochaetia; order Treponematales; family Treponemataceae; genus Treponema_D. The sequence goes on along the minus strand of JAGCYQ010000211.1, from coordinate 7,111 downwards.
CCTCGCGCCTAATTTGAATTCTCCTGCCGTGAATGCAGTTGTAAAAAGATAGTAGATGGTCTGCCTTGAGACTGCCTCTGCCGTAAACTGCCAGCTCTGGTTCATGTCCCATGTTGCCTTGAGTCCAAGCTCCAGGTCTGCCGGCTGTGTGTATCGGAATGTGCTGTATGTGGCAACGTATTGTGTCAGCGTGATGTTGCATGGAAGGTAAAAATTCAAGTGCTGGCTGTATGCGAAGGTATGGATTGGCAGGAAGCTTTTGTCTCCCAGGGCATGAATGAATCTTCCCTTGAACAGGTAGAATGTGTCAATTCTGAACGAGAACCAGGACACGGGCTGACATTCAAATGTGATTCCTGGAAGAATGTTGTTTGTTATGCTTGTGCCGCCGTAGATGTCCAGATTGTATATGAGCTTTGGGCCCAGTCGTGTGTGGTCCCATGTAAACGGCCAGTATTGTGCAGAAAGTGTAATGCTCCCGCTGCCTATTGCTCCCTGTGCTCCTGCGTAAAAAGTCCAGTCGTATAAATTGTATTGAAAATCTGCCTGTGCAAAAAAATGATTGCTGTCTGCGGGCGTTCCTGTGCTGAATCCTAGCGTGGCACCTGCAAAATTATCCGTCCTGAACAGTCTGGGAGCTGGATCTGCAGATGCTTTCGGGGCATGCATCATGGCGGTAAACACCAAAAAACTCAAGAAAATAAAGAATTTATACGTAAAAACTGTTTTTTTCATTTAAAAAATTATCCTAAAATTTAATTTTACCGTTGATTGCAAAAATGTCAACCTGTTTTCGGGAATTTAGCCGCTTTAAAAACAAATCAAAAATAATTTGCCTTAATCGGGAAAGCATAGTATACTTTATATAGATGGCAGTTTGCCATAAAAACAAAATAATTTTCAAGGAGTACTACCATGAATAAATCTGTATCAGCACAGGGATTTACCTTAGAAAAGGACCAGAACGAATTAATCGAACAGAAACTCAAGAGGATTGCTTATGCCGATGAGCTTATCATCGACCTGGCACTGAGGGTAAAGGAGGACAAGAAATACTACTTTGATGCTACGGTAAACTTCCGCTGGGGAGCATCCGCACACGTTGCAGCCGATGACTACGATTTTGCCGCAGGCCTCAACAAGCTGATGGATGTTCTTGATACTAAGGTCAAGAAGGAAAAAGACAAAATTCAACAGAAAAAGTAATCCCCCGCTGATTTAAAGATTTACAAAATATAGAAGGTGCCTCAGAAATGGGGTGCCTTTTTTTATACTTGAAGAATACGATAAAATATAGTAGAATTTTTTTCAATGAAAGCGAATGTTTTCCTAAAAGCCTCATTCATCCTGTTATTTCCGCTTGTGGCACAGTTTGTTCATGCCGAGACTGAGGATTCTGTTCCAAGGATAAATGCCCCGGTTGAACAGGAAGAGCCTGCTTTGCCTCCCGCTGAGCATCCGCTTTTTGCCAAGGACTCTTTTGCGGGGCTTGTGGCAGGCTACCATATAAGGGCTAATACCTCGGAATCCCAGAAAATACTGGGACAGACGATTTTTCAGGCAGACTCAAGGCCTGCTTTGATCTTTGTGGGGCTTCAGATTCAGTACCATCAGGTTTACCTTACGACCCAACTGCACCTGCGGCCGTTTACCCTTGATAACATTCGTTTTTCCTTTGTGGCAATGGGAAACGTAAACTTTTATGATTTGACTGGAATTGACACAGGTCAGCTTGCAGGGCTTTCTCTGGAAATACGTCCTAACGAGACTCTTTTCTTTCAGACAAGCTGCCTTTTCCTGCTGAATTTCCAGACTTTGGGCGAAATCATAGACAAGGACGACTACCTGCACCCGGAGCACTGTATCTGTGCCAGACTTTCCATGACCGTAAATGTCCCCAAGACCTCCTTTACACTTTCCGCCTCCACCTACGAGACTTTCCTATACCGCGGCTACGAGAACCAGAGCTACAAGGCCGAAATCTCCTTTACACCTGTATCGCATTTACAAATGACCCTATCCGTCACCGCCCGAATGCACGCCCTGTTCAATCTAAGCCCCACCTACGACGAAACAGAGCTGAATTTTGCCATAAAGTATCTATTTTGATTGATTTGGAGTTTTTACGTTTTTTTTATGCCTGTTGAAATATAAGCTTTTTAGGGCATGAATTATGCTATGTGAAAATATGTGGAATCGGAGGCTGACGCGTAACAACATCTGCACAAGCGTAGCGCGGAAGCCGTTGTTGCGGGGCAGACTCCGATGGGAGCATATTTTTTAAGTTTGCATTTCCACTTGACCTAAATACTTATATTTTCTATTATGTAGTATTATTTTATTTCAGGAGATAGTCATGAAGAAACTGATAGCTTGTCTTTTTGTGGCCGCTTTTTGTTCTGTATTTGCCTTTTCACAGATAGTTACCGCCACTGCATATTTTAACGAAATCAGCGACCGTTATGAGGAGATTATTACATTTGAATGTGACATGGCTATTGTTGCAGACGGAAAGAAAATGTCCGGTCATGTCCTTTACCGCCGTCCCGAGATGGTTCGTGTGGATTTTTCTTCACCGAGAGGACAGGTTGCGATGTTTGACGGAAATACGCTCATCATCTATCTTCCAAGCCAGCAGACTTTGCTCCAGCAGGTAGTAAACAACTCTGACGCACAGGTTTCTCCACGCGGACTTACACTCCTTCGCAGGTATTATTCAGTTGCATTTGAGACAAGCGCAGATCCTGTTCCACTTGACGAAGGCAGCTCCTACAAGGTTGTGAATCTTATCTTTACACGAAGGGCCGCATCCGAAGCTTTCAGCACAATCAAGATGTCCATAGATCCAAACACAAAGCTCATACGCCGCATAGTTGCCACAACACCGCAGAATAAGGTCTACAGATTTGACTTTACTGGCTACGGACTGAACGTGCGCATCACCGACGAACGCTTTATGTATGATCCGCCGTCTTCAATTAATGCCTACAATAATTTCTTGTTCCAGGAGTAACATCATAAAATGGAAAGCTACGGTGCTTTATTAAAAAAAACAAGGGAAGATCTGAATCTTTCAATTGAAGAAGTAGAAACCAAAACATCGATTACACGTCAATATATCGAAGGACTTGAGGAAGAAAAGAACGAAGCTTTCCCCGGCGAACCTTACATGGTTGGGTTCCTGAAAAATTATGCCGACTTTCTTGGACTTAAAAGCGATGAAGTCCTCAAGCTCTATCATGCAAAGAAAATTCAGGAGTCTCCGGTTCCGGTTGAGCTCTTGCAGAAGAAGAAAAAGAAGTATGTCGTGCCTCTGGTAGTTATCCTTACTCTTGCCGCACTTGCTGGTGTGGGATGCTATCTGTACTACGGTGTGTTCAAGATTCCGCAGAAAAAAATTGAACAGGAAAGACTTATCGCAGAGACAAAGAAAGTCCACCAGTATACATTCTCCGGACAGACAGAGACAAACCGCATGTACGAGGGAGACCAGATTCTTGTTCCGGCCAAAGAAGGCGAGGGCAACATTCCGCTTGTAGTAAAGAGCACGATTGGTTCTCTGATAATTCAGACTCCTGCGGGTGACCAGAAAATCGACCTTGGAGAAGAACGTCCTCTTGATATAGACGGTGACAGCATGGCAGATGTAATCCTTTATGTAAGCGATGTTGATACACGTGACGGAAGCCGCGGTGCCCAGGTAAGGATGCTCTTGCAGGATGAAAGCCTTATTCCTCAGCCGGTTGCCACAATCGTTAAGGAAGGTGAAGACGGAGAGGAGATTACGGTTCCTGTTGAGGTTGCCACGGAGAATTCAAAGCAGACTGTAATTTACGAATCAGACCGTGCGTTCCCATTTACTGTTACGGTTTCATTCCGAAGCGCATGTCTTTTCCGCTACAGGGTTGACCGCAATGCAAAAGTTGAGAATCATTATAATTCAAACAGCGCATCACTGCCTCTTACCGCACAAAACGGAATCAGGCTTTGGACAAGCAACATAAACGCATTGAGGCTTCAGGTTGCTGCAGGCACACAGAATATTTCAATAGAAATCGGTCCTGCCGGTCATGTTCTTGTAGAAGACGTCAAGTGGGTTTATGGTAACGACGGAAAATACCGCCTTGTAATAGAGGAAGTCAACTGACGTGGATAAGAGCAAAAAGTTTTTTCTTGATCAGCATGGTTGTGCAAAAAATCAGGTTGACGGAGAAATCATCACCACGCATCTTGAATCCCTTGGTTACATTCAGACAGACAATTCCTCAGACGCAGATTTAATCATCGTAAACAGCTGCGGTTTCATAGCATCCGCAAAAGAAGAAAGCATCAATTCAATCATGGATTTCAGATCCGCATATCCCGATAAAAAAATACTTCTGGCCGGTTGTCTTGCCGAACGCTATGCCGATGTTTTTGACACGGAGATGCCTGAGGCCGATGGATTTTTTGGCAACGGTGACCTGACTCAGATTGGTTCCGTGGTGGCTTCAATTTTTAATGACGAGCGTCCGAATGTACGTCCCCCGCAAAAGGGTGTATGCTGTGCGGACAGGAATATTCTTCTTTCGTTCAAGGGCTCTGCTTACGTTAAGATTACCGAGGGATGCAACAACCGCTGCACTTTTTGTGCCATTCCGATTATCCGCGGTGAGCTTCGTTCAAGAAAATGCGATGAGATTGTTCAGGAAATACAAAAGCTTGTGCAGGAAAAAAATGTCCGTGAGATAAACCTTATCGGTCAGGATCTTGCGGCATACGGTTACGGTAAGGATGATGATGTCATGGCAGGCTCTGATGGCACTGCCTCGTTCCTTTCGATGCTTGTTGAGCGTATTTCTGGAATCAAGGGAGATTTCTGGGTAAGGCTCCTTTACATTCATCCTGATCATTTTAATGTCGACCTGCTTGAAGCGATGAAAAAAGATCCTCGTTTCCTTCCGTATTTTGACATTCCTTTCCAGTCCGGAGACGACGGCATCATAAAGAGCATGAACCGCAAGGGCCCTTCCAAAACTTATGTTGAATTGGTAAAGAAAATCAGAAGCGTGTTTCCTGAGGCATGCATAAGAACGACATTCCTTACAGGTTTTCCTGGCGAGGATGAGGATGCGTTCAGCAATACAGCGGATTTCTTGCGTCAGATACAGAGCGATTGGAGCGGATGCTTTTCCTATTCACCAGAGGATGGAACACCAGCAGAAAAACTCAAGGGTCGTGTTCCAAAAAAGATTGCAGAGAAACGTGCGCATGAGCTTGAGAAAATACAGTCAGAGATAACCGCCGGAAGATTGAATGAGCGCATCGGAAAAGTGTATGACGTTCTGGTAGAGGAAATAATCGAAAACAAATCTGGCACTGATGAAGGTCTTGCAATAGGACGTGCATGGTTTGATGCCCCCGAGGTAGACGGTAATTTCGTAATCCGCTATGACCTTGATGACGCTGATGCAGTTAAGGCAATCGTTCCCGGGGCACGCATAAAGGCTAAGGCACTTGCAAGCTCTGAGGTGGACATCGACGGAGTTTATGTTGCAGGCTGAAGAATATCTTTCTGTATTGAATCCTTCTCAGCGGCAGGCAGTTGAACATGACGGCTCATCCCTTTTGATTCTTGCAGGTGCAGGATCCGGAAAAACTCGTGTAATCACAACAAAGATAGCATACCTCATTCAACAGAAGCATGTTGATCCAGCGTCAATTCTTGCGGTTACGTTTACAAAAAAAGCCGCCAACGAGATGAAGGAAAGGGCAATACATCTTGAGCCCAAAGCAGAATACGCTCAGCTAAGGACATTCCATTCATGGGGGGCATATTTCCTTAGAAGGTATTACAGTCAGGCCGGTGTGGACAAGAACTTTACTGTATACGATGACGACGACATGGTGACTCTTGTTTCAAAGGCAATTCCATCCCTCACGAAAAAAGATGCCGCAATGGTCGCACATAAAATCTCACTTGCAAAGGATTACGGACTTACCCCTGAAAGCGAAGATTTTTCTGTAATCGATGCAGATGAGGATTTTACATATTATTATGATTCCTACCAGAGGCTCCTGCGTGAGACAGGCAACGTGGATTTTGGTGACTTGATTTTGCTTCCGTCTCTTGTGCTGATGAACAATGCAGATATCCGCCATGAAACTCACCTGCGTTATCGTGTGGTGATGGTGGACGAATATCAGGATTCAAACGTGGCACAGTTTTTGCTTTTGCAGCAGCTTGCCGGTGTGGAAGATGAGGCTGGAGTTTATGTATGCGTTGTTGGTGACGATGACCAGAGCATTTACAAATTCCGTGGGGCCGAGATTCAGAACATATTGAATTTTCAGCATCTGTTTCCCGGGACACAGGTCGTCCGCCTTGAGTCAAATTACCGTTCAACCTCAGAGATACTTGCATGTGCGGATTCCGTCGTAAAGAATAATTCAGGCCGCCTTGGAAAAACACTTGTAGCGGAAAGAGGAAAGGGAAAAAAGCCTGTGCTTGTTTTTTTGCCGGATCAGGATCAGGAGACAAGCTTTTGCTCTACGATGATAATGGATGCACATGAAAAAGGTGTTCCGTATTCTGACTGGGCCATCCTTTACCGTACCAATGCACAGTCGCTCGGTTTTGAGTCCCAGTTCCTGCATGACAAGATTCCGTATCAGGTTGTGGGAACGCTTAAGTTTTATGAACGTGAGGAAATAAAGGATTCTCTTGCATGGCTTTCGTTTGCCGCAAATCCCCGTGACCAGATTGCATTCAGAAGGATAGTCAACAAGCCTGTCCGTGGAGTTGGACCCACTACTCAGGATAAAATCGTACAGGCCAGCTCTGGACTTTCGATTCTGGAAGGATGCAAGCGTGTAAAGCTTTCAAAAAAAGCCGCGGAAGGAATTGAGCTCTTTGTATCGTTGAATGAACGCTTACGCTCAATGCTTGATGAAAAAAATGAGGAAACACTTCACCTCTCTGATTTTGTTCAGGAAATAATTAAAAGCTCAGGACTTGAGGAATTCCACAAGAGTCAGGATGAAGTTGCAGGGACACAAAAACTTGCAAACCTTCAGGAGCTTGTAAACTCAGCGTCGTTGTATTCGTGTACAAGAGAGGGCCTTTTGGAAT
>JAGCYQ010000020.1 GCA_017960765.1 Treponema sp. | reverse complement strand
GTCGTCTCCGTATTCTGATTTCCTTTCGGATGTCCCATATATACTTCAGACAGTACATAAGGCAAGTCCCTGTTTGTGACAGAACATCGCGACGTTAGGGACAGCACCCCGCGAGTTCCGGCTCATGCGCGATTAAGCAGCAAGAGCTAACTGTTCGTTTTCAGACAATTCGTCTTCTCTACGTTTGGCAGTTATAGTTTTCACCTGTATCAGAGACCAGATGAGAGCCTCACCTGCAGCACAAGTACACTCCTACCTGTCGAAACCGGGACACCCCCGATTTTTATGCTTAAAGAATGTTACTCAGAACTGATATTTTTGTCAATTGCTTACTCACCGTCAATCGTAACACCGTGCCTCTTCTGCTGATATTTTTTCAGCATGGCGACACCGTTGCGCTTGTCGTTGTAAACAAATCCACCGTTCCAATACTCAAGGGCGGCAAACAGAGCGTTTCCACCGTCCTGTTCATCGGACTGTTTTGTGCGGAACGTTACATAATTTGTAAGTTCCTCGAAATTTGAATTATGAAGACAATCAAGTCTCTTGCGGTTAAAGTCATTCCACTTCTCAAGATCCTTAAAGCCTTCTCCTTCATCCTCTACGATGATATGGGCATGATTCGGACTGAATGAATACCATACACGGACTTTCTTGTTGATGTCACAATGGTTTCCGTGCTTTACCGCATTTTTGATGATTTCGGAGATCTGCTGCTCAAGAAGGTTTATTTCCTTGATTTCCAGTGGGGCAGACTGCACGATAAGCAGTGTAAAATAACGAATCTGACGGAAATCTGAAGGAAATTCCTTGTACAGCATGTTTGCTTTGTCAAATAACGGATCGTTACTGTCAGAGCGGAGTTCTTTGATTAATTCCATCTGTCAAATCTCCTTATTCGTTGATCATCAGTAGGGCTTCTTCAACAGAATTTGCAATAGGAAAGTACCCCATGAGTTTAGTAAGTTCAATAACCTTCTTTACAGAGCCGTGAATATTGGAAATGTAAAGCTTGAGGTTCATCTTCTTGATGGTGGAGCAGATATAAATCAATGCACCAATTCCAGAAGAGTCGATGTAGTCAACCTGCTCAAGATTGATGACAAATGATTTTACATTCTTTTCAAGCATCTTCATGACTAACTCTTTCAGCTTGTAAGAATTGTACAAGTCCATTTCACCATTTACGTCAATGATGTAAACCTCACCATTTTTGCGTATTTTCAGTTCCATAAGTTTTCTCCTTATTGCACAATTTACTGTAATTTAATAATCAGCAGCGACTGGTCATCATGCTGTTCTGCATTGCCGCTGAAGTTCTTAAGGTCAGCCTTTACAAGGTTGGCCAGCTCTTTACTCGGCTTTGAATGATTTGTCTTAATCAAACTCAGCAGAGTATCAGAAGTATACTGCTGTCCGTTAGAATTTACAGATTCCACGACTCCATCAGTGTACATCAATATTATATCACCACTTTTGACATTTTGCACGAATTCTTTGTATTCTGTTGATTTTTCTACGCCCAGAGGGTCAGAATTCTGTGAAATCTGAGTGAATTCCGAGGTAGAAGAGTCAAAATACCAGACAGGTACTATGCCTCCAGTGGAAAATTCCATTGTTTTGTTGACCGGATTGTAATTTATAAGTGAAACAGAGCCGAAATGGTCCGTACTGAACGATTCTCCGGTCAGGCCCTTGTTTACCCAGGTAAGGATCTTTCCCGCTGACTGTGTGGTGTTCACAACCAGACGGAGCATTGCCCTGATCATTGTCATTACGGACATGCTGTTGACGCCTTTTCCTGCAATATCTCCCATTATGAACGAAATGCGGTCCTTGCGTGAGGATATGATGTCATAGAAGTCTCCGCACACACCGTCTGCCTGGTTCCATACAGCTCCGAGCTGAAGTCCCTTTATGGCAGGGAGTTTCTCGGGTTTCATCTTGTTCTGGATACGGGCTGCGATTTCCGCTTCCTTGTTGATCTCGCTCTTTTCTATAATGTCCTTTACAGAGATTACGTTTTGAATCGTTGCCGCCGCAAAGTCAGTAAGTGTAACGGCAGTCTTGAGGTCACTTTGAGTAAGCTTTTCAGAAGTGTTTTTACGTGCAAAGGCTGTAACGCCGATAACCGTTCCCTGTGTTTTCATAGGAACTATGATGTAGCTTCCGCATTCAAGGAATTCCTCTGGTCCGTTCTGATAGATGCGGCTGTCCAGTTCAGGTCTTTCAATCAGCTCAGGACGTCCAGCCTTTGCTATTTCACCAAAAACATTGTCCTGGAGCGGGAATGTTGCGAATTTGAAGCTTGTTGAGACGCGTACAGGCTTGTGGGGCAAATCTGAAGGCAGCTTGTATGGGGGAGGGAAGTCTCCCTCAAATGCCTTGACAGATACAATGTCCTCAAAGTCGTCTACCATGAGGATTGCGGCTCCGTCTGCGTTTATCTGCTCTCTGATCGTGTGGTTAATATATTCCAGGAAGTTGTTGTATCCCTTGTCAGAACCGTATGCCTGTGCGGCCTTTGCCATGAAGTCACGGTTAATGTCCATCAGGGAGAAGTCTTCCTCGCTGAGCTCTTTTGCTTTTTCCTCAGTTTTCTGAACCTGCTCATTGGCCTTGAGGGCGGCCTTGTTATATGATTTGGGCACCAGTTTGTCGATTTTCTTAGGCTCGAACATCGCAAGCATGGCACCGTAAGGTACAAGTATAAATGCAATGGCAAAAATACTGAGGCAGTAGAACATGAACAGTCCTCCGCTCATTTTGCCGGTTAGAGACGCAATTGCAGAGATAAGGCTTGACACGATAATGATGATGTTTGATGCAATAGTAATAAAGCTTACCCTTGCTGTACTGCGTTTTCTTGCAACAATAAGAAGAATAAGCAGAACAAGCGAAAGAAGTGAGATAGCGAAAAGAGGAATGTAAACGTATGCATTATCAAATGTCAAAATATTACTCCCTGTACCCGTCTATAACGCAATGCCAGAATCGTTCTATTATTCTAACATTGAAAACGAGTACCGTCAAGTTTTTTTCGGTGAAAGAGCTTCATCCTTTTTCCAAAAAACGAAAATCCCTCACCTTTCGATTATCGGCAGAATTTGCAAAAAAATGAACGGCATCGCAATAAAGAATTGAAATGCCGCCTTTTTTAACGAGCTGAATTTGACTGACTTTGAACGTGCTTTACTTGAACACTACCCGGACGAATTTCTTCTTGCCTGAACGAAGTACAAGCTCCCCGTCCTTGTCCAGATCACCGGTTGTGACGGTCTTTTTTACGTCGGAGACTGCATTTCCGTTTATCGAGGCACCGCCCTGCTCAATCAGGCGTCGTATGTCGCTTTTTGTTCCCCCAAGCTTTGCGTTGAAGAAAAGGTCAATGACACCTGTTCCGGCCTCAACAGCTGACTTTGGCATCTCTACGGTGGGCATGTTGTTCTTGTCTCCCTGACCGCTGAAAGCTGCCTTCGCTCCGTCAACTGCCTTGTCGGCCTCTTCCTTGCCGTGAAGGTCCTTTACAACCTCGTATGCAAGAGTCTTCTGTGCAATACGTGTCTCCGGTGCGGCCTGCTGCTGGCGGTAAATATCCTCAATCTGCTCCTTTGACAGGAAAGTGAACACCTTAAGGTATTCAAGAACCTTGGAGCCGTCCGTGTTGAAGAGGTACTGGTAGATCTGGTATGGAGAGGTCTTCTCCTTGTTGAGCCAGAGAGCATTACCCTCGCTTTTGCCGAATTTCTTTCCGGTAGAGTCAAGGATAAGCGGCATTGTAAATCCGTAGGCCTCTTTGTCCGTGATCTTGCGGATAAGGTCAATTCCCGTGGTGATGTTGCCCCACTGGTCGCTTCCTTCCACCTGCATGATGCAGTTCTTGTTCTGGTACAGGTAGAGGAAATCGTATCCCTGCAGGAGCATGTACGAGAATTCCGCGTATGTGATGCCAGTCTCAAGACGTCGGCGTATAATGTCCTTGTCGAGCATGTAGTTTACGTTGATGTATTTTCCGATGTCACGGAGAGTGTTCAGGAAGCTCTTTCCGCTCCACCAGTCATAGTTGTCCACCAGTTCTGCGCCTGGAACTATTTCCTTTATCTGATTGCGTATGCCCACGATATTGCTGTTGATGAGGTCCTCGGAAATGATTTCCCTTTCGGCTGTGGGGCGTGGATCCCCGATGCGTCCTGTTGCACCACCGCAAAGAAGGATAGGGTGATGTCCCGCAATGGAAAGCCTCTTTGCCAGACAGAGTGAGGAATAGTGTCCAAGGTGAAGGCTGTCGGCCGTAGGGTCAGTACCCCAGTAGAAAGTAAAGGGATTACCGTCCAAAAGTTCCTGGAGCTTGGATTCTTCTCCAACAACGTCCTTAATAAGTCCGCGCCATTTTAAATCTTCATATAAACTCATGCCCGAAATATACAGTAAAATCCCTTTTTCTTCAATAGGAGGTAAAGTTGATGGTAAGGTCGGTTGCTTAAAGTACTGGATTTAAAACAAGATATGATTTATTCTGAACATGCAGTTTACTTGACAGCGTAGGAATTAAAGTGATGAATATAAAGAAAAGTGTATTGGTATTGATGTTTTCAACGATTTTGGTTTTGCCGATTTTTGCTCAGCAAGAAGTTGATGCAGTAGAGAAAGATAAGCCGCAGACTCATTTTTTGCTTGGACTGGATGTGAATAATTATGTTCTAACGCTGGATTTTTATGATAATGGTACTTATTCTTATTTTGGGTTTGGTCCAGTTTTCTTTATCGATGCAGAATTTCAGCTTCCAATCAATTCTGATTTTAAGACATACCTTGGGGTAAAGGCTATGTCAGTTATTGCACTCAGCTATTTTCAACTGATCTCCAGATTTGGATATGCCTTTGAAAAACCTCAAAACTGGAATAAATACCATGTTGAGCTTTTGGGAAGTTTATCAGCAGGAATCTGTCTTGGGCTGATAGAATTTGTCAGTTTTCTGCCCTGTGGGGAAACAAGTTTTCAAGTTTACCTGATGCCCGATAAAAGAGGTTTTTTTGTAGGTTTAGGACCCCAAACAAGCTTTCTTATGGATCCAATATATTCTTCCAATTCCTTTTATCTTACTTTCGGCCTGGAGCTAAGTGTCGGCTTTAAGTTTTAATATGAGGTTCTTAAACTTGACAGTGAAGCCCTGATTTTTTATAATAAGCCATCAAATCAATTCTTTAAGGAGGACGCTATGGGCGATGGCAGTAGTGACGGCTCGTATCCGGGTAACACGACATTTTGCGGCAGGCTTCTCCTTAAACTTCCTTTTCAATTCTAAATCAAAGAAGTCAGAAAACAGCCTGTCATTTTAGGGACATATCCCGTAAAAAACGATTTGGAAGGCGAATTATGACTGAATTAAACGTTACAGTAGAAAGTGCAGTTCAGAAACTTTTTGACGAGAAGAAATTCTCAACAATCAAGGATATAATGATGACCATGCCGGCATCCGATATTGTCGGGCTGTTTGAGCGCATGGATGAAAAGCAGATTCCGTTTTTGTTCAGGCTTTTGCCCAAGGGAACTGCATCAGATGTATTTGTCGAGATGGATACGGATTTTCAGGAGCTTCTGATAAAAGGCTTCTCTGACTTTGAGCTTAAGACCCTTCTTGATGAGCTTTACACCTCCGATGCCGCTGACCTTGTTGATGAAATGCCTGCGAATGTTGTGGACAGGATCCTGAAGCAGATTGACCCGGCAACACGACAGGAAATCAACAGCCTGCTTCAGTACCCGGAGAATTCCGCCGGTTCCATCATGAGCACGGAGTATGTCTCCCTCAGGCTTGGAACGACTGTAGGAGAGGCGATTAACCAGATCAGGAAAATGGGCTTTGACAATAAATCCTTTTACACATGCTATGTTACAAAGGACAAAAAGCTTTTGGGACGTCTTTCCGTAAAGGACCTGCTTCTTGTAAAAAGCGATGACATTCTGATTGATTCGCTGATGAAGGATAATGTCATTACCGTGCAGACTCACGATGACAAGGAGAAAGTCTCTCAGATGCTCTCCAAGTATAATTTCTATGCCCTTCCGGTCGTGGACAGGGAAAACAGGATGGTCGGTATCATTGCCTTTGATGACGCTCTTGAGGTAATGGAAGATGAGGCCACCGAGGATATCGAGATTATGGGTGGTATGTCTCCTTCAGAGAAGACATATCTGCGTTCAACTCCATTTGATCTTTTTAAGCACAGGGTTGTATGGCTTTTGCTTTTGATGGTGAGCGCGACATTTACCGGAATGATAATCACAGGCTTTGAGAATGCCCTTGCAGCCCAGGTTGTCCTGACTGCCTTTATCCCGATGCTGATGGACACTGGCGGTAATTCAGGATCCCAGTCATCCGTTACGATAATACGTGCCCTTTCTCTGGGTGAGGTTGAATTCAGGGATTTGCCCCTTGTAATCTGGAAAGAGGTAAGGACCGCGTTCCTGTGCGCCATTGCCCTGTGTTCCGTATGTTTTGCCAAGCTGATGGTAGTGGACAGGATTCTCCTTCATAATGAGGATGTTACGCTTTTTGTTGCCCTTGTAGTCTGCATAGCCATGGCGGTTACGGTTCTTGTCGCAAAGATAATCGGATGCACGCTTCCTCTGGTTGCAAAAAAACTCAAGCTGGACCCAGCTGTCATGGCAAGTCCTTTCATCACGACCATAGTTGATGCAATCAGCCTTCTTGTATATTTTGAGATAGCCAGGCTGGTGCTATTTTAGGAGTTAACGTTAGCTTGCGTCTGTAAGTCTTGACAAAAAACCGTAATATATGCAAAATATTCTTATAAAATTGAGCCGGGGGCTATTGTGGAAGACGATATACTTACCATTGAGGAAGTTGCTAAATATTTACGTGTCAGTGAGCGTACTGTCTATGACTGGGCGCAGAAGGGTGAGATCCCTAGTGGTAAAATTGGAACTGTATGGAGATTCAAGAAGGGTGATATAGAGCGCTGGGTTAACGAAAGGCTTTCTGCATCAAAAACAGCACCGGCAGACATCTCTGTGCTCGTAAAGAACATCCTTTCTCCGGAACGCATTGTTTTCATGAACCATCAGACACGCCATGATGCCCTTGTTCAGCTTGCAAACACTCTGGCAACGGCTCCACAGGTAAAGGATGCCACAGAACTTGTAAACGAAATCCTGAAACGCGAGGAACTGATGTCCACGGCTATCGGTCGCGGTATCGCTATTCCCCATGTAAGGCTCTCAAGCATAACTGATCTTGTAATGGCAGTGGGTATCTCCAAGGTTGACATAATCGATTTCCAGCCTATTGACGATGAGCCGGTCAGAATCCTTTTCATGATTGCGGCGGCACATAATCAGCACAGCTATTACCTGCAGACCCTCTCTTTCTTCAGCTCAAAGCTAAAGAACCAGGATTTGCGTGATGCCCTGCTGAGTTCATCTGATGCAATGGAAGCATACAACCACCTGGTCCAATAGTTCAGAATAATTCAAATCAAATCAGGGAAGGGGAAGGAAGATCCACTTTGACTGCGTGTCCTGTGTTGCGTCTATTTTTCCCCATGTAAGTCCCTGTGCAGTAGTTTCTCCCATGAGCCATTTCTCTCCCTCAAATTCATAGTTGTGTCCCGGATGCTCGCTTACAAAAAGTGCCATTGCGTGACTGTACTGTGCGCTCACCATCATAGCGGCCTTCTGGTTCATTGCTGTAAGAAGTACCGTCAGGAGCATGGAACGGCTGTCGCAGTCGGATCCGCCACCAAGCATCATTGAGGGAAGGGATGCAAAATCGCTTGTGTTCTTCTCACGCTCGTATTTGAATCCCTGGGTCCATGTCAGAAGCTTCTGTGCAAGATCTGTGTCGTCTGTGCATGAGGGGGCTATCTCATTGTAGATGTCGAATGAAACCTGCCACAAACGCATGTATGAGTCGCGGAAAATCATCCTGTAATACCTCTGCCAGGCGTCCTTCCACAGGTTGTTGCTTGCGTAGAGTGTAAGGACATCGTATTCCCTTTCAATCAGGTATTCGCTTGCTTCCTTGTCGTTGGACCTGAGCCTGCTCTTTATGTTCTTGCCGTCGATTTTTAGGTTAACGTCGACATATTCACTGCTTTTGGGGTAAAGGTATGCGGTGATGGGGCCTGCCTCGTAATAGCATCCAAGGTCGATGTTCAGGGCGTCAAGGAAACTGAGCATGTAGTTCTGGGCCCGGTCCAGGAAGCGGGGGTCGCACCAGGTAAGGAGAACCACCGTCCCCTTGTTCTCCGGAAGTGAGGCTGAAAGTGCATAGCCTGACACGTTGTCACGTCCCATGACGGCTGTAAAAGATGCGATGGAGCTTGTCTGGTTCCTCCATTCAAACTGCTCTGCCTCATATTTTGCGTTAAGTGTAGTCAGCGTTCCCTTAAGGGCATTCTCGGCGCTGTCATAGCGTTTTGTATCATAAATCCTTATGACTGCAGTAACTGCTGACTGTGGCACAAGGCTCTGAAGCTGATATGCCGTTCCATCTGAATTCGCGTCCACCAGGTTGAATCCAAGGGGAAAATCAATCGAAACTTCGTCATTGCCGCTTATAAGGCTGATTCGCTGTGAAAAGCCCGGTACGGCCATGATTGAGAGGAGAGCCGTGATAAAAAACATCTTAATAAGTCTTGTCATTTTTTACCGCCTTCTGTAGTATATCGGTTGATGACACCATTTTCCATATTATTTGAAAACAGCGAGATTCTACTAGTAAACAAACCAAACGGCGTTTCGGTACAAGGTGGACAGGGAATTTTTCATCCTTTGGACCAGGAACTGTCAAAACAGCTTGGTTACCGCATTCATCTGGTTCACAGGCTGGACAAGGACACTGCCGGAATCCTTATTGTGGCAAAGAATCCCGCCGCTGCCTCAAAATGGACAAAGCTAATTTCCTCAAAGCAGGTCATAAAGGAATACGAGGCCGTCTGTCTGGGCATTCCTCATGTTCAGGGAAAGGAGAAAAAAGAGGGAATCCTAAGGGACACCATTACAGCCCACGGGAAAACCCAGGATGCAGAGCTTGAGTACAAGGTGGAGAGGACATTCAGCCTGCCGTTAGGGCAAAATCAGGAAGGGCAGGAGGAGTCAGTAACCCTCAGCCACATCCGCATAATCATAAAGACAGGACGCATGCACCAGATCCGCATTCAGATGGCAAAAGCAAAGACCCCGGTTGCCGCCGACGAGCTTCACGGTGACTTCAAGTTGAACAAGAAAATCCGCAGGGCCGGAATAAAGAAGCTATGTCTTGCCGCCACAAGCCTAACCATACCTCTTGACGGTAAAAACAGGACATTCACCATACCGCTTCCTGAGCACATGAATGTGGTAAATCAGGCCTAATCACCTGTCCATCAAAAAACTAAAACCTTAACTTCGATTTGCCGATAATTGACGCGATGAAGTCTATAGTTTTTTTGTATGCAGGTTTTTCAACACCCTTTGCATTTGATTCAGTTTTTTCCTCCAGGTCGGCCTTTGAGCGTTCAGCAGTATGGGCATCAGGAATCAAGGACAGCCTTGGTATTTTTGTGGCAGTTACTCCGTTTACCGAGGCGAATGTTAAAAATCAATTGAATGAACTTGGACTTAAGGCAAGCCTCATCAAAAAAGACAGCTGGAATGTCTCGGATCTTCTTAAGGAGATGGAGAAGGCATCAGGGCAGGCCGGGGCATCCACTGTAATCTATTCATTTGCAGACAGGCCTTTCCTTGACAGCTCTCTTACATCATCTCTTCTTGAGAACCATGAGAAATATTCGGCTGAATATACTTTTGCAGACGGCTATCCGGAAGGCTTTGCACCAGAGATAATCCATGGCGGGACACTCAGGATACTCTCAAATCTGATTTCCACCAATGCGGTCTCGGAAGGGGAAAAGAAGGTCAGCACAGGAAGCATTTTCTCCGTGATAAAGACCGACATCAATTCCTTTGAGATAGAGACAGTACTATCACAAAAAGACTACAGGATGCTCCGTCTTGATTTCTCATGTTCAACGGTGGCAGGAAAAACTGCATGCACAAGGCTTTACGAGCTTTCTCTTGACAACAAGGTTCCTTTTGCGGCCGAGTCGCTTTCCGAGTTTGCAGAAAAAACTCCATCGGTACAGAGGACTGTTCCGGCTTTCTACAATGTCCAGTTGTGCAGGAACTATACAGCCTCTTCAGTTTACAATCCGTTCTTCAAATTACCCTCATTAAAGGATAAGATTTCTCTTTCAATAAAACCTGCCTCAGTCATGAGTCTTGAGCAGTTCAAGGCAATGGTTTCGCAGATGGTATCTTTCTCCGGGTCTGCTGTCATCGGCCTGAGCGCATGGTGTGACCCAGTTGTCCTTCCAAACCTGAGCGATTATGTTAAGGCTGTGCTTGAGTATCCGTCCCTCTCTGTGTTGATTGAGACTGACGGCCTGTATGTCTCTGAGGCACTTGCTTCTTCTGTTGCATCCGTTGTTTCCCAGAGCCCGGCAAGGACAAACGGAATGGATGCGGTTACATGGATAATAAGCGTGGATGCGTTTACTTCCGCCACATATGCAAAGATACACGGGGAATATTGCACTGAATCAGACAAGGTGGAGTCTTGTGGTGACGGTTCATATTGCTTTGAGAAGGCAAGGCAGGCTGTTTCTGTCTTGCAGGGACTTTTCCCGGGTGCCGTTTACCCTCAGTTCCTGCGCATGAAGCTTAACGAGAATGAGCTTGAGGCTTTCTACCGCTACTATCACGACAAGTCATCTCCCTCTGGCGGAAAACTGATAATCCAGAAATACGACCATTTCTGCAAGGTCATGCCGGAGGAAAAAAGCGCTGACCTTTCTCCTCTTTTGCGTAATCCGTGCTGGCACATAAAGCGTGACATGACGGTTCTGCATGATGGTTCAGTTCCGTTCTGCCGTGAATGTCTTGACGGAAATATAATGGGAAATGTCTTTAGCGACGGAATAAAGGCTGTGTGGGAGAAGATGACCCCGGCTGCCGAGAAAGAGATGTCGGGAATACATGAGAAACGATGCGAGGATTGTGATGAATACTATACCTTTAATTTTTAATCAAAGAGCAATCAACCGCACGGTCCTGGGTGGAACAGAAAACGATAGTCATGTTCTTATGCCCGTCTCCTGCATTGTTTTAAACCGCAGCGGAAACCAGTACCGTAATCTTGTTTTTGATACTCTTACGGGGTGTGGCTTTGAGAAAATAATCTGCATAGAGTCAAATGATTCAAGCAATAATCTTGATGAGCTTTCACTTCAATATCCGACAGTAAAATTCCTGATTCCTCACGAGGAAGTGACTCCGGGAGACATGATCAACATGGGGATAGCGGAATGCACGTCTCCCTATGCGCTTGTCGTTCAGGATGATTTATGCACACAGGATTTCCAGTTCTCGGTTAATATTGCACAGAAACTTGCGGAAAAGAAATCTTTCTGCGTGTGCCCGAGGCTTTTTTCCTCAACTCTTCAGGTGCTTCCAGTCCACTTCATGCCCGATGTAAAGAAATCTGAGTTTACCCTGGATTCCTCACTGTCCATGTCAACCGGAACAAAAACATTCTATGCCTCAGACTGGGCCGGCTTTTACAATAAGGAAAAATTCATGGAGCTGGGAGGGGCAGATTACACTATCAGTTCCTCCTACTGGCAGAAAATGGACCTCTTTTTCCGTTCATGGCTCTGGGGCGAGAACACATGCATCGACACATCTTTTTCACTGACATATTCAGGCTCTGTTCCTGAGGAGAATCAGACAATCGACCGCTCGTACCTGAGGTTCTACCTGAAGAACCTGCTTCCTGTATTCAGGACAGATCACGCGGAGATTCCTTTATCTTCGTTCTTCACTTTCAAGTCAAGGAGCGCATGCTCATTTAAGGATGCAATCGCCCTGTTCAGTGATGCAAGGAGTTGGACGGAAAAGAACATGTACCGGTTCAAGATGGATGCCGTTCAGCTTATTCAGGACTGGGAAAAGTTGGGAGAGCAGGCTGTATGAAGTTGTTCAGTTTTTTTGGCGGAAATAAAAAGCGTACTGTCGTAATCGTTCAATGCAGGCTTTCCTCAACAAGACTTCCAAGAAAAGCGCTTCTTCCTCTTGGCGGAAAAACAGTTCTTGAATGGACTCTCTCTGCCATGAAAAATGTCAAGGCTGATGCATATTATCTTGCAACCGATACTGACAGCGAGGCGGATCTTGCACCTATTGCAAAGAAATGCAAGTGGGAGCTTTATGCCGGTTCAAAGGATGATGTGCTTGAGCGTTTCTGCCGTGTAATTGAAAAATCAAAGGCACAGTATGTACTCAGGGCAACCGCTGACAATCCTTTCCTGTTTTACGAGGCGGCCCAGGAGCTTCTTGATGATTTTGAGGCCAGGACACAGACATCTGGAATTGACTACATGACATACAGCGGGCTTCCTCATGGCAGCGGGGTAGAGGTGTTCAAGGCTGATTCCCTTATGCGTGCGGCTAAGCTGACAGAAAGCGATTATGACCATGAGCATGTGGGACCTGCATTGTACAATCATACTGACAGGTTCAAGAGCCTGTTCCTTCCTGCTCCGGAGAAATACTCATATCCTCAGATGAGGACAACAATCGATACCTTGTTCGACTATAACAGAAACCTTACCGTGGTGAAGAATGTCTCAGGGGATTCAGTTGTAAAGAAGAGCTATACATATCAGACCATAATAGAGGCCATGAACAAGGATGACATCAAGTATCCGATTCTTTATATCCCAAGCGTTCAGAAAGGTCATGGTACGGGGCATCTTCACCGTTGCCTTGAGCTTGTGTGCAAGACCGGCGGTGACATTTATATTCCGGATGATGCAAGCCTTGAGCAATGTCCTGTTCTTGTTAAGGAAGCCATTGAAAACGGATTGGATCCGTGGCATGTTACCTCCACGTTGAACTATGTAAGCCAGTATAAGCTTTGTGTTGTCGACATGTTCCAGTCATCATCTGTCTTGCTTAAGAAACTTTCTGAGTCATGCTGTGTGGTCGCACTTGATGAGGGTGGAAATGCCACAGACTATGCGGACTATGTTCTGGACATCATTCCTGCGGTTGGAATCACCCGTGAGGCAAACCTTGTTGAGCCTGCATTCATTCCTCTTCCTGAGCGTCGTCATGGAACTGAGTCTATCGAGGCAAAAATACATACCGCTGTCGTAGTCCTTGGTGGTGAGGATCCGAGCGGTCTTTCCGTTCCAACTGCAAATGCCCTTGCGGATAACTCTGTTTATGTAACTCTTGTCTGTCCGTCTGCACTTTCGGTTCAGGAGGTTCAGGGCAGGATCAGCGAGAAGAATTCTCAGTACATAAAGGTTGTTCCGCCTGTTCAGAATCTAAAGGAAAAGCTTTACGAATACGATCTTGTCGTGACCCACTACGGCTTTACGGCATTTGAGGCAAGCGCGGCAGGTTGTGCTGTCATCCTTCTTGGAACCACGGTGCTTCACATTGAGCTTGCAAAGGAATACGGTTTCTCATATCTTGAGGCAAACCAGATATCAGCGTCCGGATTCAAGGAATTGATAGAAAACCCGTCAGCCCTGAGGAAACAGCAGAGTCTGGGAGAGTCAAAGTCTCTTGCAGAATATATTTCCCTTCTTTCACGCGGAATGAAAT
The DNA here is from genome assembly GCA_017960765.1 of Treponema sp. Taxonomy (GTDB): domain Bacteria; phylum Spirochaetota; class Spirochaetia; order Treponematales; family Treponemataceae; genus Treponema_D. The sequence goes on along the minus strand of JAGCYQ010000020.1, from coordinate 6,966 downwards.
TGTCATGCCCTGTATGCAGGACCGATTTCCAGGAGCAGGACACGCTTGTCTCACGCATACCGGAGAGGACTTTCCGCAGATGCCGCAACTGTGGAATGCTCTATCAGTCATGGACTGTTCAGTCAAAGCAGACGGAATACAATTACGATTACTTCTTTGCCGATTACCAGAAGCAGTACGGCAAGACATATCTGGATGATTTCTCGTCAATTAAGGCTCAGGGAGTTCGCCGCACCGGAATAATCGACATGCTTTACCGCAGGAAACATTCTTCCGTGACACCGACTATTCTTGACATCGGATGTGCGATGGGACCCTTCCTTGATGCCGCAAATGACGCCGGATGGCAGGTTTTCGGAACTGATGTGGCTGAGGACGCTGTTGATTATGTCCAGAACAAGCTGCATTTCCCCGCAATAAAGGCATCTTTCCCGGAGATTGACGTAACCAAGGAATTCGGTGTTGAGGCTTTTGATGCCGTGACCATGTGGTTTGTAATAGAGCATTTCCAGGATCTGGACAAAGTTCTAAGGGCAGTCTCTGGCATTGTCCGTAAGGGCGGTATCTTTGCATTCAGTACACCGTCGGCCGCAGGGGTAAGCGCGAAATACAACACAAAGTCATTCTTCAAGGAAAGTCCCGCTGATCATTACAGCCTGTGGGAACCGAAGAAAGCGGATTCAATTCTGCGGCGGTATGGATTCAAAGTGTGCCGCATAGTGCCAACTGGAATTCACCCGGAGCGTTTTCCCTGTGCACGTCAAAAGAACCTTCAGCCTTCGTCCCTTAAATTCAAGGCTCTTGGAACCATAAGCCGTCTCTGTAAGCTTGGAGACACTTTTGAAGTATACTGCAGGAAGGAGAAATAAAAGCAATGGAAGATAAATGCGTTTTGATTCTGGGTGCAGGTCTGATGCAGAGGCCCGCAATTGAGGCAGCCCAGGAGCTAGGATATAAGACTGTTGTCGCTGACGGAAATCCCCATGCTTTGTGTGCGGCTTTCGCAGACCGTTTTGAGAACATTGACCTTAAGGATAAAGAGGGTCTTGCAAAGCTGGCACTTTCACTTGGAAGCAGCCTGGAGGGTGTTTTTACGGCGGGAACTGATTTCTCCACATCTGTATCTTATGTTGCCCAGAAATGCGGACTTCCGGCACATTCATATCAGGCGGCATGCAACGCAAGCAACAAGGTTCTCATGCGCAAGTGCTTCGAGAAAGAATCGGTTCCTTCTCCAAAATTCCAGCAGATTCACCGCAGTCAGATTGCATCGTTCATAAAGCCTTCCGTTTTGAATGACATCAGTTTCCCGATGGTGGTAAAGCCTGTTGACAACATGGGTGCAAGAGGTTGCCGTCTTGTAAGAAATCAGGATGAATTCCTTCCGTGCATAGAGGATGCCGTGCGTAACTCAAGGAGCGGAAATTCAATTTTTGAGGAATACATGGAAGGCCCTGAGTTCTCCATTGATGCGGTTGTCTACAAGGGAACAGTGACGATAACGGGTTTTGCAGACAGGCATATTTTCTATGACCCGTATTTCATAGAGATGGGACACACGATGCCCACTTCAATTGATGAGGAAAAGAGAAACGAGCTCATAAAGACTTTTGCAAGGGGAATCAAGGCTCTTGGATTAAGCTGCGGTGTTGCAAAGGCAGACATAAAATACACTTCACAGGGACCAATGATAGGGGAGATAGCAGGCCGTCTTTCCGGCGGATACATGTCCGGCTGGACCTATCCCTATGCCTCTGACCTGAACCTTACGAAACAGGCCCTTCTGGTGGCTCTGGGAAAAGAACCCCAGGATCTACTCTTGAAGCGCAGGCCTCTTCCGATAAAGGATGCGGGTTTTGAGCTCTATGAGGTACCGTGCCATCATGTAAGTGCGGAGAGGGCATGGATTTCCATTCCGGGAACTGTCATGAGGATTTATGGCAGGGACCGCTGTGCATCCCATCCTTTCATCAAGAATGCCCTGTTCCGTGCTGAGGCTGGCTCTTCCGTTGATTTCCCTCGTAATAATGTGGAAAAATGCGGAAACTGCATATCACGGGCATCTACCCACGATCTTGCGGTAAATTCTGCTGAAAATGCCGTATCCAACCTTGTCCTCCGTCTTGAGCCCAATTCAACACGGACAGATGCGTTTTTAAGCGGAAATTCACGTTCCAGCGAGAAGGGATTCCCTCCTGATGCATATCAGCTTACAAAAGAGCAGAGGGAGGCGTTTGAATTCTGGTTGAGTGAGGCAGGAATAATAGCGGCGGGTGAAAGTATTGAAAAAAATATTCCTTTGTGCTTCAAGGAATCTGCCGATAATTTAAAAGACTGGAACCATCGTTCCATAAAAATGACAGCGCAACTGTTTGACTCAATTTGTCCAAATCACCCCGACTTGGATAAAAACGTCTTCTGGAAGGCGCTTATAAGGGGCGGCATTCAGGGAATACTGTACGTTGCGGACAGCAGCCTGTAGTTTTCCTAAATGGAGTTTGGGCAGAAGGTATGAAAAAGATATGTGTACTGACCGCATTACTGTTTTTCCTCTTACCGTCTTTTGCTGCGGCACAGGGAATCAGCCTGGTGGAAAATGCCTCGGATAAAGGCATATCCCTGTATTGGGATCCGCTTTCTGAGACGGGAATGCTGGAAAAAAACGGTCATTACATTTCTTTTCGTGCGGGACAGGACTATGTAATTCAGGATTACCAGTCCTTTCTGGAGGAAAAGGCACCGTATCTCAAGGATGGAGAATTGTACGCATCTTCATCTTTCATCAATACGGTTGACAGTTTTTTTGATTTGAATAATGCGGCTTCCAATCAGGTTATTGGAGCCATATTGATAGACCCCGGTCATGGCGGCAAGGATCCAGGAGCCATGGCGGAGTACACGATAGACGGTAAAAAAGTGACCGTGCGTGAAAAAGACATTTGTCTTGACATAGGACTCAAGCTCAGGGATTACCTGCAGAAGGCATATCCCGACAAAAGAATCCTGATGACGCGCAGCACCGACGTCTATCTTAAGCTTGAGGAACGCACGGACATAGCAAATTCGGTGGAACTCAAGGAAAATGAAGCGATATTGTATATTTCCATTCATGTCAATTCAAGTTTGGATCAGAGTGCTTCCGGTTATGAAGTCTGGTACTTATCCCCAGGCTACAGGAGGCAGGTATTGGACAAACAGGTATCGGATGACAAAAATGTTCAGGCCATACTGAATGACATGCTGGAAGAAGAGTATACAACGGAATCAATCCTTATTGCAAAATTGGTTCTGGATGGCATCGGGACACAGGTTGGAGCCCTGAGTAAATCCCGTGGCATGAAGGAAGAGGAATGGTTTGTAGTAAGGAATTCCAAGATGCCCAGTATTCTGGTTGAGACTGGCTTTTTATCCAACGCGGAAGAGGCAAAGCTCCTTATGGATGACGAGTACTTGAAGAAACTTGCCATAGGGATGTATAATGGACTGCAGGCGTTTGTAACTCATTTTGAACGCTCCAGAGGATTTACAGGAGTAAAATGAAGATAAGCAGGGTAGTTGCATTATTTTTGTCTTTCGCATTGTTGGCGTGTGCTGTGTTTGTATCGGTTTCCCGTAAGCCTGCGGGCACACATAGGGCGGTATTCTATTTCCCGTCCATGGATACGGACAAATTGTGCACAGAAGTACGGTATCTGCCGGATAACCCGATTCAGGGAGAATTGTCCTTCTACGTGGATGAGCTTCTTTTGGGACCTATGACCAACAGGTATAAATTCCTGTTCTCTTTGGGAACAAAAGCGGATTTCTGCACGCTGGAAGACGATGTTCTGTATCTGGGCTTGAGTAAGGACGCGCTGTTTACTACAAAGGACAGCGTAGACATCAGGACGGGCATCAAACTGTTAAAGGTGAATCTTGTGAAACAATTCACAGAAATTAAAACAGTTTTGGTGTACATTGACGGTAAGAGTGTCTTTGAGGAGAGCTGATTTTTGACAGCGTGAATCTTGAGCATGGACCGGTATTATCTGTTCCAGTCGGATAAAATCGGATTGTTTGGGGTTCACTTTATTACAAGTGCAAAAAAATTCGCATTTTAATAAAAAAATCGTTGACAAAAACGCTTTCTTAATAGATACTATATTAACAAGGCTACATCAAAAGTGTATTAAAAAGGAGCTTCGAATGAAGAGGACTTTAGTTTTAACTGCCGCTGCTATGCTTCTGGTAGGATCTTTCGGATTTGCAAAGGAATCAGTACTTATTGACTTCACACAGCTGGAGGCTGACTCTGTACCTAATGAAGAAGGTGTACCACAGGAAAACAGCAGAACTGTTATGGATTACTCTGTCGCCGCAGGTGCAACATTCACTGGTGAGCAGAAGTCACTTATGAAAACATCTTTGGCACTGCCAAACTGGGAAGTTGTTCTGAACTCATCAGCAAGAAACGTTCAGTCAGTTGCTTTGTCTCAGGTTGTTGCTGCCCCTGTAAAGGATAGTGCAGATGTACCGTTTGCAGGTTCAAACGTAATGGGTGTACGCATCGTATTCCCAACATGGAACAACAACGCCAATGCTAAGATTGTTCCTCCGTTTGAGATCCAGGCTTATGAGCCTTTGGCCGATGCAGACGAGAATGGTGAGCGTGGAGAACCATCAGATGAACAGAAGGGAAAATATCTGTTTGAAGATGGCTATGGTCTTATCCGCAATGTTGGAACACTCAAGTCAATTGCTGTTACAACAATGGGTATGAACTTCCCACACCAGCTTTATGTCATCCTGAAGGACAATGACAACATCGAGCGCCGCTATCTGATGGGCAACCTGATGTTCGACGGATGGAAGACACTGCAGTGGAACAACCCGAACTATATCACTGAAGTTCGCACACGTGAAATCAGGGTATATCCGATCTATCCACGCGGAATTCCTTATGTTAAGTTTGCTGGTTTCCAGATCACTCGCGATGCATCTGATATCGGTGATGACTTCATCGGTTACTTCAAGGACGTAAAGGTTATCTATGACCTCGCAGTTCTTACAGCAGATCGCGATATTGATGATGAAGACCTCTGGGGAATCATCACAAAGAAAGAAACAGCACGTCAGGCACATGAAATGACACTTTTCGGAAGCAAGCAGGTTAACCGCTACATCGAAAAGCAGAAGATGGCCACTGAGTCAGAATTCACACCTTCTTTGAACGAGGGTTCTGATTCTAACGCTGGATCTTCAAGAAACTACTAATTAGCGGTCGTTTCGGAAAAGCCGTCCTTTGTCTTGGGACGGCTTTTTTTTCGCATGAGTTTTTGGAGTGATGAATATGGAAAGAGATTTGCCCAACAAGATTGACATTCAAAAAACTTATGATGAATACAGACCGGTATTTCAAGAAATCCTTTCCAAAATAGAAGAAAGCCTTAAAAAGACAATTAAAATCAGTTCGGCACCCACATACAAAAACAGAATCAAATCCTTCAATTCATATTACAAGAAGATATTGCGTCAAAAGCCAAAGGAAGCGGCTGAGTCAAAGACCCTGGTTACCCTTACCGACATGATGGGAATCCGAGTTATATGCGCCTTTCTAGAGGACATAGACCTTGTGGAAAAGCAGCTTGAAGAAGCCTATGACGTAAAGGAAATTGAGCGAAAAGGTGCCCAGCAGTCATTCAGGGAATTCGGATACGAGTCAAGGCATGTTTTAATTTCGATACCGCAGGACTGCTTGCCGGATGACAAGTCCATTTACCTTCCCCCGGACCTAGTCTGCGAGATACAAATCCGCACGATTCTTCAGGACGCATGGGCGGAAGTAGAGCATGAGTTAATCTATAAATCAGAATTCAATCCATTTGACAAACCTCTCAGAAGAAAACTTGCGTCAATCAATGCAAGCCTTTCACTGGCCGACACGATTTTTCAGGAAATACGCGATTATCAAAACAGGCTGGTATCTGAGTTGGGATGCAGGAGAAATACATTTTACGACAAGGCTGATGAGCTTACCGACAAGGAGCTTGGCACCTCAAGGGACAATTCCAGCGGCCACCAGGCATTTGCCCCCGTCAGCAACAAGGCCGGCAGCATAGACGATCTTGTCCTTCAGGCCCTGCATGAGCACAATGTCGGAAACTTTACTCAGGCCGTTCACATTTACACGCAGATACTTGACTCAAAGCCCGAACCTCCGGATGTAGTCAAGGCTGTAATCTTAAAGCACCGCGGAATGGCCTTTTTTGCACAGAACCTATATGACCAGGCCCTGGAAGACTTCAAGGAAAGCGAAAAGCATGACCCCAAAGGATTCAGGACGATTTACTACGAGGGCATAGTGCATGGCGTGCAGGGAAAAGACAACGAGGCTATAGAATGCTACAACCGTTCGCTCGGCATAGATCCATATCAAAGCCACGTTTATTACAGGCGTGCGATTTCATATTTTGTCCTGGGTGATTACAATGCCGCAATGAAGGACATTACTTCCGCGGAAAAGCTGGGCCTGAATGACGATGACTTAAAGGCACTAAAGGCAAAGGTCATAAAGAAATTCGACATGGGAATGTAAGTTAAAAAATTCATGGCGAAATAATTTTTTTCTTGCAAAATCGAATATAGTGCCATATAATTTTATTAAAGAAGCATCCCTTTATCGATGCAAAATTAACAATAAATACGCGAGGTGCCCAATGGGAAAATTCGTCATCAGTGCCGCAAAGACAGGCATTAAGTTCAATCTGGTTGCCAATAATGGTGAGATTATTGCAACATCACAAGTTTACAAGACAAAGGCTTCATGTAAGCACGGAATCGGAAGCGTAATCAAAAACGCCGCTTCTCCAATCGAAAACCAAACCGCTCCAAAAGTCGAAAAGCTCCCCAACCCCAAGTTCGAGCTTTACAAGGACAAGAAGGGTGAATTCCGCTTCAGGCTCAAGGCAGGAAACGGTCAGATTGTTG
>JAGCYQ010000210.1 GCA_017960765.1 Treponema sp. | reverse complement strand
CACATCTTTACAATGCGGGCGTCATGGGTAGAGAAAATGAATGTCGTCATGAGTTCCGGATCCTTGTTCAGCTGCTTCATCAAAGAAAGAATCTGCTTTGAGTTGGCGCTGTCCAGGTTTGCTGTAGGCTCGTCGGCAAGAATCACCGGTGCCTTTGTAACCAGGGCGCGGGCAATTGCAACACGCTGCCTCTGACCGCCGGAAAGCTCGTTTGCCTTGTGGTCCTTCCATTCAGTAAGGCCTACCTTTTCAATAAGGAAGTCAATCCATTCCTTCTTCTGCTTCTTGGAAAAAGCGTCGACAGGACTCTTTGAATTTGGGTTCTTTGACTTTACCAGAAGGGGGAATTCGATGTTCTCGTATACGTTGAGGACAGGAATCAAGTTGAATGTCTGGAAGATGAATCCCAGCTGTGAACGGCGAAGGCCCGTAATCCTCTTGTCCAGCCTTGAAGGAATTGAAGTCTTCTTCTTTTTCTTCTTGTCCTGTGCGGAAGACCAGCGCTCATCCACAATCTGTGAAGAAGCCAGGTTGATGCCCTCATAAACGTCTATTCCGTTGAGGACGATTTTTCCCGCCGTAGGAATGTCTATAAGTCCCAGCATGTTCAGGATAGTTGATTTACCTGAGCCTGACGGTCCTGAAATAGCAGCAAACTCACCTTTTTCTATAGAAAAGTTTGCACCCTTTACTGCAACTACGTCCTGTTTTCCCAGAGGATAAGTCTTGCGCAGATTTTCGATAGTAATTACTGACATAAAAACCTCGTCTCTTACATTTTTTGTCTATGCTTTTCAAAAACAACAAATAATTGAGTCTTCGGGAAACATCAAAAAACGACACTAAACCGCAAAAGATGCTTCAGCAAGCATTATTTTTATAAGTTAATAAATTCCACCCATAAAGTCAATGGAAGAGAAAAAATAATTTCCCCAGTAAAAACGTAAGAAATTCAGCTTACACACACCCCTAAAGCAGGTAGACGATGACCCCCAGGATGCCAAGAAGGACGACGTTATAGAGCGTAAAAAGGCCGAAATACCTTCCGTCACCGGGATTTGAGGCAGTGTAGAGCTTGAACGATATCACGCTGGCCATGGAGGCGATAAGTGTCCCGAGTCCGCCCACATTCACCGCAAGAAGCAGCATGGCACCGTTATCCGTGAAACCGCTCAAAAGCAGGGCCGCCGGAACATTGCTTATGACCTGACTTGACGCAATACCCGTAAGATATGTCCTGAGTGGAGAAGAAAGCAGGGACTGGACAAACTCAGAGAACGCAGGAACCGTGGAGATGGTCTTTGTAAAGATAAAGAAGCCCGCAAAAGTAAGCAGGAGACTGTAGTCAACCTTCCTGAAAAGCCGGACATTGCAGAAAAGCATCGTGACCACAACCGCCCCCAGCATCACAAGGTAATCAACCACATGAAAGACCGTAAGCAGGCACAGCACAAAATCCACCACATAGAACAAAGTGCGGAAATCCATCTTAAGGAACGCCATCTGAGTCTGGAGCGTATTTCCCGATATGACATGAGGCTCCTCAAACCCGCCGTGACTGGCAATCTTGTTACGCGTAAGGAAAAGAATCATGATGCCAAGGATAAAAAGCGAGGGAACTGCAATCCTGGCCGTCAGCGCAAAGAACTCAAGGGCCGAGAAATGATAGTACGAGAAAAGGAAGAGGTTCTGAGGATTACCCATCGGCGTGGAGCATGAGCCCAGATTAGCCGCCAGAGTCTCCAGAATCACAAGATGCAGGGAAGAAAGCTTGATCTGCCTGAAAATCAAGAGCGAGATAGGAACAAAAGTAAGGAGAGCCACATCATTGGTGACGAACATGGAGCTGAAGAAAACAAGGTAAGTCAAAAGGAAATAAAGAGAACGACGGGTCTTGCACAGCCTGAGAAGCCTTGCCGCAATCACATCAAGGAAATTCTGGCTCTGAAAAGCCTTGATTACAATCATCAGCGAGAAAAGAATCGCAATCGTACGGAAATCAATGGCCTGGACACATACCACAGGCGCAGGACGAATAATGCACACCGAGACCACCGCAAGCAGAATGGCCGCAAAAAGCACAGGCTCACGCTTGATAAAGGCCACAAAAGACAACGCTGTTTTCTTCATGGAAAATTTTTTCATAGTACAGAGAGAATATCACAAATTGAGCATTGAATAAAAGAGCCAATTTAAATATAATTCAATAAAAATATGCCTATTGTGCACAAGGAGAATTTATTATGACAAGAAAAATAGGTCGTTTGGTTCTGGCACTTGCTGTATTGGCAGCTGCCACAATGTTTACAGGATGTCTTTCAGGAGTGTTCACTTATGACCCCACAACAGAAAGAGCTACAATCAGCGTTACACCTCTTGAGGGAACATGGTATTCTGCAAGCAACGGCAACTACTATGACATCACCGCAACTGGCGGAACCTACGAGCTGACATGCTATAAAATCAACAGCCGCGATGGAAGCAAGGAAATCGACAAGTTCAAGATGGAGACACTTGACAAGGGCGAAAAGTCAGCAGAAACAATCAGCTCAGGCTATCTTTACGGATACAACAAGAACCGCCCGGGTTGGATTGCCTACTACTACACAATCAACGGCAACAACCTTACAATGACTTCCCTCATCACAGCAGGCGGTGGAGCTACATGGAGCAGCCTTAGTGATGCAAAAGCAGGTGCAGACAAGAACTATACAGGCACTGTAAAGCTCAACCTCTCAAAGAAATAACACAAAATAGAATAAAGAAAGGACTTCCGGAAGCCAGACGATTTTCGGGAGTCTTTTTTTTTGTTTTGAAAAAGCCCTTTACTATGTTCCCTTACATTGGTAAAATAGCGCACTATGAAACCAGAACTTATCAATTCATTAAAGACATACAATTCAAAGCAGTTTTTCAGTGATTTAATCGCCGGCGTAATAGTCGGAATCGTTGCCCTGCCCCTTGCAATCGCGTTTGCCATAGCATCCGGGGTCAATCCATCCGCAGGCCTTTACACAGCCATCATAGCGGGATTCTGCATCAGTGCATTCGGTGGAAGCCGTGTCCAGATAGGCGGTCCTACAGGTGCCTTTGCCGTAATCGTGTACTCGGTTGTCGCTCAATACGGTGTAAGCGGACTTGCCACAGCAACACTCATGGCTGGCATCATCCTGATTTTCCTCGGCATTTTCAAGATGGGAGGCCTTGTAAAGTTCATTCCATATACAATCGTAACAGGATTCACTGCGGGAATTGCAGTTACAATCGCATTCGGTCAGCTGGGTGATTTCTTCGGACTTTCTCCTGATTTCTCCACACCGATGACAATTCTCGGCGAGGAATACTCAAAGATGCCTGGGGACTTCCTTCCCAAGATGATTGTCTATGTAAAGAGCGCCGCAAGCGTGAACTGGTATTCATTCGGCATGGCCGCTGTCTGCCTTGCGTTCATTTTCATCTGGTCCAAGTTCATCAAGAAAATCCCGGGATCCTTTGTCGTCATAATCCTTGCCACGGTCGTCAACATCATACTTGAAAAGACATGCAACCTTCACACGGACACAATAGGAAAATTCGCAAACGGAATGGAGCATTATGTCATCCCGACAACACTGCCTGTTCCACAGCTTCCGGACTTCAGCATAAAGACAATCACCAGCCTTTTCCCCACCGCCATATCAATCGCAGTCCTCGCCGCCATAGAGTCACTTTTGAGCGCGGTTGTCGCAGACGGTATGACGGGTACAAAGCATGACTCCAACATGGAGCTTATAGCACAGGGCGTGGCAAACATCGCAAGTCCCATCTTCCAGGGAATTCCGGCAACAGGTGCAATCGCAAGAACCGCAACCAACATCAAGAACGGAGGACGCACCCCGGTAGCAGGAATCATTCATGCCGTAACGCTTCTGCTTATCCTTCTTTTTGCAGGAAAATATGCATCCTTTATCCCCATGCCTGCACTTGCCGCCGTATTGATCAATGTGGCATGGAACATGGCAGGATTCTCCGCAATCAAGACACTCCTGAAGGGACAGAAATCCGACATCTGCGTCTTCCTTGTAACATTCTTCATCACGATTTTTGTTGACCTCACCGTCGCAATAGAGGTCGGACTAGGATTTGCCGCATTCTTCTTTATCAAGAAAATGATAGATTTGAGCGAAGTCCAGAACGAAAGGGATGTCATTACAGGCGGAATCAAGAGCGACCAGCCCGCAGAAAACCTGGACATTCCAAAGAACTGCTTTGTCTACGAGATTGAAGGCCCTCTCTTTTTCGGTACAGTCCGCAAATTTGAGCTTGCAACAGAACGTGCCCAGGCAAACTGCAAGGTCCTGATCTTACGCATGCGAAACACCATCTACATCGACGCAGGTGGAATCAAGGCATTGGAGCAGGCAAAGGCCGCATTCGATAGAAAGGGAATCACCATCGTCATAAGCGGAATCCACACACAGCCTTACCTGTTATTGGAAAAAACCGGAATGGCAGACAAGCTTGGACGCGAAAACATCTACGACAACATAAACTCCGCACTGAACCGTGCCCGGGAAATCATCGGTACAGAGGCAAAGAGCAAGCCAAACGAACCAGCAAAATAATCAGTCCAATGCGTTCAGCAGGCAACACAAAAACCTACTTGCTGAACGCAACTTCCAGCCGCCTCTTCTCCTTTACGCAATCCAAGAGATAATAGTTTATTATAGTCTGATATGGCATGCCTGTTTCCTCTGCCATCTTCTTAAAGTAATCTATAACCTGGTCATCAAGGCGTATTGTAATCTGTTTCTTTAGTTTATCTGCATACGGATTCTTGATTCCGTTAGAAAAATCATAATGGTCCCTCATACTATCTTCCTCCATATTGTTTTGATTCATCCAAATCAGCTTTTCTAGCAGAAATAATTCTAATCCTGTCATTTTCCCTGTAACAATGGCAGACCAGCAACATATGTAATTCTGAGCTAAGGCCAAGCATAATGAATCTGTCTTCATCCATAGTTGAATGATCTGGATCTGCAATTAAAACAGCATTTTCGTCATAAAAAACAGTTTTCGCTTCTTCAAAAGTTACTTTATGTTTGGCATAATTCAATTCTGCCTTAACAGGATCCCATTCAAATATTAATTCATCCATAATTATATTATAATTATATTTTATCAAACTCGTCAAGAAAAAAAAGAGTTAGCAGTAGGATTTTCTACAATCCAGCCCCTCCAATCATAGGTACGGCTTTCTTCTCATGAACAGCTTATGCATCGTTAAGCATCTTGGTTTAGTTCCAATCAGCAAATGCCTCTTTGAACAGTTCATCAGGCTCGTCCAATACTTCCGCGGTCATAATTGAATAATTACCTTCAACAGATTCATATGGCTGGGTGAATTCATATTCCATAAAACCTATTGGATTGAAGCGTCGGGTTATTATTCTCTTTGGAGTTTTTTCTTCGGATTCATTTTCAATATAATACTCTATATATTTACCAGGCTCAACTTCTTCATAAGTATACTCATATATTCCTGT
>JAGCYQ010000209.1 GCA_017960765.1 Treponema sp. | reverse complement strand
TATGACGATGCCTTTTTCGGGGAAGTCAAATTCCTGTATTGATGTTCCACCGGTTTCCAGTACAAAAACCGGCATGTCCTGGGGCAACTCATCAAGGGAAAGCCGCTCAAAACCCATGGTCTCGATGCATCCCATTCCGCTGCGGATGGCCTTGTTCTGCATGGGGTCAACGCACTGTGGCGAGATATAGACTTTTTCACAGCCCATAGCCTCTGCGGTACGAAAAATTGACCCTATGTTGAACGGAGAGCGTATATCCTCGGCATAGACACACACGCCCGGGAAGAAATTCCTCTTCTCTACGGCCCATTTTTCGGTGGCATGGGGGGCAATCACAAGGTCCCATTCAGCAGGGAAGGTTCCAAGCACCTCCAGCAAGGCATTTCTTGCGATGTTGCAGGCCCTCCTCTCGTCAAAAGGCTCCTCGGCAAGCAGTTTTTTAAGTTGATTTGAATAAGTCGGGTTTAACTTGGGGTCTTCCAGGACAATCCGGACAACAGCCTTTGTGTATTCGGCCCTGGTCATGGAAGGAAATGAATAAGATAGCCCCGGCTCGGCAATACCAGCTATGTCACGCTCAAGTTCGCCAAAAGTCAGGGCCAGCTTCCGCCGTTTTTGTCCGGCAGACAGTTGAAACAGTTTTTCAGGTGCAATCATTGCGGTGCAATCATCGGTATTAGAATGCCTGCTTTATAAGGTCAAACAGGTCATCACTTGTCATGCTGCGCTGTACGGTCGTAATCAGGTCAAGCTCGCCACCGTCCTCTGCGGAAAGTGAAAGCTGTTCTATGCTTACGTTAAGGTCCTTCAAGCGTGCAGGAAGATTTGCCTTTGCAATGTGCTGCCTTACGTATTCGGCTAGGGCATCAACCGCATCATTGTCGCTTGAGTCAGCTGGTGCAGCCCTAAGTATTCTGGAAACACGTGCAAGCCTGTCGCTCCTGAACTTGGCCGCATCCTCAATGATGTACGGGAACAGGATGGATGCAATCAACGGCTTTGTTATCTTGAACCTTGAGTTTACACAAAGAGAAATAAGGGAGCCTGCACCGATTGAGCTTGATGCCGCCGCCAAAGATGCCATACAACCGGCCTGACTGTACAGAACTTCCTGTGGAGTGGTGATTGTAAGCGTCGGTGAACCGTCTATGGCATATCCCAGAAGCTCAACTGCCTTTTCTGCGATCATGTCGCTGAAGAATGTGGCCTTCTGGCTCAGGTATGCCTCGGTTGCAATGGCCAGAGTCTCTATTGCCATGGCTGCCGTCTGGTTTTCTGTAAGGGTAACGGTGAGGTTCGGGTCAAAAAGTGCAAGCTTGCAGAGTCCTGGAGGGCTTTTGAGCAGCTTGATTTTAGAAGAGCGTGCGTCAACTATAGGTGTGCGGTCCGTGAACAGGAAGTGATCGCGGATTGTTGTCGGCAGGGCAATGAGAGGTATCGGAGCGGTAGAAGTCGGAGAACCGTCGATAAAGTCATAGACCTCGTGATTCTCGTGATAAAGAGTGGCAACCGCGCGTCCCACATTGATGGCCTTTGAGCCACCGACTGCAATCACACCGTGGATATGTGCCTGTCTTGCAAGCGAAAGTGCATTTGTAATGACCTCTGTATCAGCTCCTTCTGGAATCTCTTCAAAAACAAAGAAGTCGATAGAGCGGTCTTCCAGGGATTTTGTTACTTTTTCAGCATTGCCGACCTGTTTTAGGATTGGATCGACAATAACCATGAATTTGCTGCCCCAGTCTTTTACATACTGACCAAGACGGCTTGTGGTGTAAGAACCCAAAACGATATTAGGCTGAATTTTGAAAATAAAATCGGACATTACATACTCCTGTGCCAGTTGCAAAGCTCTTGTGATTTTTGCAACTCCCTGCTTATGTCAATTAACGGTATTTTTAACTGTCGTCTTGACATAAAAAAAAGACGGAAACAAAGTTCCGCCTTTTCCTGTGATGATGCAGCCATTAAGACTGCCCTGCAAACGATACCCGTAAACGGGTTCCCGTAGACGGGCGATTACAGACCGTAAGCACTCATAATGCGGTCAGCTGTTGCTGCAATAGTGCTCGGATTCAAGTAATTGGGATCCTGAATCTTAAGCTTAATCTGCTCCACAAGCTGAGAACGAACATCCGGTGTCTCATCAGCAACCTGATTCAGGTAATAGCTTTCTGCAAGTTCCTTTGCCTCTTCAGATACAGAGATTTCATCTGAACCTGCACGGTAAGCATCAACTGCATTTGAGCGCCTTAGATTCTGCAAATTATTAAGAGGATTAACCCCAGAAACTTTATCAATCATCATAGTAACCTTCCTCCTTATTATTATCGGAGTATTCATTTAAAAGTTTAACATTTTTATTACTTGAAATAAAAATTGCAAACTCACCTAAAACCTTGTTCCGTGACGAATAATCAGCCAGAATTTCAGCGGCCGTACCGTCATTTATCTCCTCGTGAACCTTTGTCAACTCACGACCCACCACAATGCGGCGTTCTGAATCTATATCCGCAATGTCCTGCAGTAATTTTACCACACGATAAGGGCTTTCGTAAAGTACCACAGCGGCATCCATGGCCATTAATTCACGCAAACGGCTTCTTCGCCTACCAGGTTTAGGAGACAGGAAACCCTCAAAAACCAGGGTCTTTCCCCCTGCCCCGGCCACCGAAACCAATGCCGCAAACGCACTTGGACCCGGTACTGGAACCACTTTATGCCCCGCCTTACGTGCCAAACCCGCCAAAATTGCCCCGGGATCACTTATTCCAGGCTCTCCAGCGTCACTTGCGTATGCCACGGTCTGCCCCTGGTCCAGAATCGCTATGATTTTCTGGGCCGCAAACTCCTCGTTTTGGGCACGACAACTTATCATGGGCTTGCGGATTTCAAAATGAGTCAGCAGCTCCAGGGTATGTCGTGTATCTTCCGCTGCCACCACATCCACTGCCTTGAAAATCTCCAACGCCCGGAAAGTAATGTCTCCAAGGTTCCCGATTGGCGTCCCAACAATGTATAATTCAGACACAAGTTTATTATACACCTCTAAGCATGATAAAACAATATTTTTACTAAAAAATGACTTAAAAAAAGCCGATATATAAAATAACTGGGGATAAATTGTCTTGATATGGTCCGTCTCAAGAGTTCTTCTGGGACGGATCTTATGTTCTAGACGAAAAACAGGGTGGGAAATCATGATTCAGTTTTCAAAAACAGAGCGGATTGCCTCAGTGATTTGCGGCATTCTGCTTTTTATTTTAGCGGCTTTTCTGTCAATAGCCATAATCCTAAACATAATCGACTATCAGCCGGAAGGTTCACTTGTAACCCTCTGGAATATTGGCTCAACTCTCTTAAATTCTTACGGTTTTTCAAGCATATTGATTCCAGGATTCCTGATTGTGGCGGGTGCATTCTGCTTTGACTCCCAGTGGACTGTTCAGCGGGCAATGGGACTTTTGGTAAGCATTTTACCGTTCTTCACGATCGTGGGCGCGGAAAAAATCGCAAGAAGGACAGTTGCATTCGACACATACACAATCATGCTTGTCAAGCTCATTCTTCTGGGTGTAATCACTACCCTTCTGGTCCTGACTGAATACCTGGTTGCAATGATAATCGCCTCTGCAATCCAGAAAAAGGCGGCCGGACAAAAAGCCAAGGACCCGAATACCGACGATGAATCCCAGGCCGAAACCACCCAGACGGCAAAAAAAGGATTCAACCTCTTTGTCAGCATAAAGAACGCATTCGCAAGACCAAAGGCAAGGACAGACGAGATTGACGAGATCGACCTTCAGGTTGAAGATGACGATGATGACAGGACAGAGCTTCAGGACAAGCTGGACAGCGAAATTGGAATCGATGTTGATGACATTGACGAGGAGCCGATACAGGACGAAGATGAGACCGTAGCGGCAGAGGGACTTCAGGAAAAGACAATCGCAGTCCAGAGAGAGACAGTCCAGCCAAAAGCAGAGAGAACAAAGACAGACACAGAATTCAACGAGCCGAAAATCGCAGACAACTTTTTCACCAATCAGGAAGCAAAACCTGTAGACATTCCCCACACCACCGAGGAACTTTTAGACGGTGCAGAAGAAGATGCATTTGACGATCAGCCAAAACAAAGTGCCGGAAAAGCAATCACAGGCTTATGGTCATCTGCAAAAAACAAATTCAAGGACCTGATGGAATTCGGCAAGAAACGTGAGGCAGAGCAGGAAGAAGAAAGACAGAGGCGCAAGGAAGAAGCCAGACGTGCCAAAGAAGAAGTTGACATAGACGACTATTTTGAGGAAGCCGCTCCAGTACTCCCAAAAATCAATGATGAGAAAGAGAGCCTGTATTCAGACAAGCGGGACAACCTTAGGGAAAACGCATTTGTAAACGAGCACCAGAAGGACGCGGACCATTCATTCATACTTGAAGAGACATTCGACCTTGAGGAAGATCTTTTTCCACCGGTCACCAAGGACGAATTCGTTGAGGAAGACGACGACATCATCCGCCAGTTTGAGACCACGAACCAGAAGCTAAACGATCTTGCATCCTCATTCTCCGACATTCAGGATGAGATATTTGAGGATGAAGAAGAAATCGACATTGACACTTTTGCAAAGACAGAGACGAAAAAGACTTTTGGCTCAGACCAGGACAGCATAGTCTTTGAGGAAGATGAGGCGGAAGAAGACGAGGAAGAGACTCAGGAAGCCCCTGCCCCGTCAGCCAAGGCATATTACTACAGCGAGGAAGTTGCACGCAGGCATGCCAGGGAAGATGAAGAGGCCATAGAGAAAAAGCGCAAGGAAATGCAGGCTCAGGCCCAGAAGGAAAGAAACAAACCGGAGAGAAAAATTGTCGACATAGAATCATCTCGTCCACAGAGCTACCAGAGCCAGTACACTCCGCAGCAGGTAATTCAGGAAGAAAAAGAAGAGGCACGATTTGACGATTTCCAGTTTGAGAATGACGAGCCAGTAAAACCGCAGAAGCACGGTCTTTTCCAAAAGGCACTCAGCGTATCTGACACACAGGAAGAAGAATACGAGGAAGATGCCGTAACAGAGGAAGAGCCTGACGCAAGACAATACGATGAGCCGGACATGCTCCCCGACATTCAGCTTGAAGAGGAAGATGAGTACTCAGAGTTTGAGGATGAGCAGAACGAGGTTCAGGATGATTTTTCAATTCAGGAAGTTGAGAAGGAATACAAGCCAGCCTACGAGGAAAAGCCAAAGAGACGCGTGCCGACAGGACCGTACAGCATTCCTACATCACTCCTGACCGCATACGAGGACAATCCGTACTGGGTAATCGATGACGAGACAAAAGCCGCCGCCATTAACCTGAAGGAGACACTGGCAGAGTTCAAGATTGAGGCAGAGATAACAGGAATCCAGAAAGGCCCTGTTGTAACCATGTTCGAGATCCTTCCCGCCCCGGGTGTTAAGCTGAACCGTATCGTTGCACTGCAGGACAACATTGCATTACGACTTGCAGCAAGCTCAGTCCGCATTGTGGCACCAATCCCCGGAAAACACGCAGTTGGAATTGAAGTTCCAAACAAGGAAAGGGCAATAATCTCAATCAGGGAATGTCTTGAGCAGAACCGCCCCGAGTGGACAAAGATGGGAGTGCCGGTTGTACTTGGAAAAGACATTCAGGGAAACACGCAGATAATCGATTTGGTAAAGACACCACACCTTCTTATTGCAGGTGCAACAGGAGCCGGAAAATCAGTCTGCGTAAACAGCATGATCCTGAGCATACTGTACAAGAGAAGTCCGCGTGATGTTAAGATGATCTTGATTGACCCGAAGATCGTTGAGCTAAAGCTTTACAATGACATACCGCATCTTCTAACACCTGTCATAACTGAGCCAAAACGCGCAATGCAGGCACTTCAATACTGTCTGTGCGAGATGGAAAGACGCTATGCACTTCTGGATGGAATGTCTGTCCGTGACATAACCTCATACAACAGGAAAATCGTGGAGAAGAAAATTGCAACAGAGCACCTCCCCTACCTGATTGTCGTAATCGATGAGTTTGCAGACCTGATGGCAACAACAGGAAAACAGCTTGAGGGAGTTCTTGCACGTCTTGCCGCAATGAGCCGCGCAGTTGGCATTCACCTGGTACTCGCAACCCAGAGGCCTTCAATCGATGTCATCACAGGATTGATAAAGGCAAATATTCCTAGCCGAATCGCATTCATGGTTGCAAGCAAAACCGACAGCCGCATCATCCTTGATCAAATGGGTGCAGACAAGCTTCTGGGTAAAGGTGACATGCTCTACACATCCGCAACAGATCCATTCCCCATCCGCATTCAGGGAACATTTGTAAGCGACGGTGAAGTTGAGAATGTCGTGAACGCCGTAAAAGAATGGGGTGAGCCTGAATACATCGACGATGAGATTTTTGTTGACGATGAAGAGGACGGAGAGGATGGCCAGATGTCCCTGTTCAACCCGGAGAACGGAGACCCGCTTTTTGAAAAGGCACTTGATATTGTAGTTCAGGCAGGAAAGGCATCTGCATCATATATTCAAAGACGTCTGAAGATCGGCTATAACCGTGCGGCACGTCTTGTAGAGGAAATGGAAGAACGCGGAATCGTAGGACCGGCAAATGGAAGCAAACCCCGCGAGATAATTCACATGCCATAGAATTCAATTACGGAGAGTCACTATGAAAAAGACAAAACGAATCATTGCCATTGCATGTTTAATGCTCACAGCTACAATCAGTCCGATTCTGGCAAAAGGGAAAAAAGAGAATGCTGAAACCACAGCAGCTCAGGCAGAGGCAGACTCTCAGGAAACCAGCGCAGAAAGCACAAGCGAGCAAAAGCCTGAAGAAGCCCCTGAGGATAAAATCGACTGGAGCAATTACCCGACAGCATACATCACACCCGTGATAAAAGACGACCCCCTGGAATTCAACGAGATCTGGGGATATGTGATGACGGATAGAGAAAAATATTTTTCCAAGGACATGCCGATTACAGACCTCTGTTATTTCAGCGCAGACGTGAACAGCTACGGTGAGTTAAGTTACATCCCAAACCCAAAGCAGTTCGCAGGATTCAAGGGACGCATTCATCTTGTAGTGACATGCACAGGACGGGCCCTGACACATTTCTCAATGACACCGGGAACAAAAGAATATAACGGCATACTGGACGCAATCGAAAGCGCATCAAAAAAATATGACGGCATTCAAATTGACTATGAGAATATCGGAGCAAGAGATGCAGCCAATTTCCTGACCTACCTCAAGGACATCAGGAAACGCATTGGTCCAAACAAGATTCTTTCCGTGGCACTACCCGCACGCACAAGGGCAATAAGCGATGACATATTCAATTACAAGAAAATTGAACCGCTGGTAGACCGCATACTCATAATGGCATACGACGAGCACTGGTCTGGAAGCAAGCCAGGTCCCGTTGCAAGCATGGACTGGTGCAAGAAAGTTGCCGACTATGCAAAAACAGTCATACCGCAGAACAAGCTGATCATGGGACTCCCCTTCTACGGACGCTCATGGGAAGATTACTGCTACAGCGACGCATGGATCTACACAAGCATGAACCGCATCATGAAAGAAAACGATGTGCACAGAATCGAACGCGACAATGGAGTTGCCCACGTTTCCTTTGACGTAAAGACCCATGTCGAGGCATATTTTGATGACGCATATTCCTTGGTTGAACGCAGCAAGATGTACAAGAGCACCGGCATTCAGAGCATAGGGTTCTGGAGAATAGGCCAGGAAGACAGCGAAATCTGGAAATACCTCAAGATAAAAAAATAATTGAAGGACTAACCTAATCTTCAAGTTTATCTGATTGTTCCCAACAGAATTCTCCATATATATGGAAGAAATCCTCCAAAATTTAGTTTTTCCCCCTCTATTTCCTTTAAGCCTATTTTCAGCTACCGATGGCAGCAATGGTTGCTGCTGCAGCTATGGCCGATGAGCCCGATGTAGATCTGAAGATCGCAGAGATCAGCGGAAACGCAAAGGTAACATGGGGTATTGACCTTGACAGTGACGCCGTGACAGGCCGCACAGGCTTCAAGAACGAGACAGAGGCAAAGCTCAAGGTAAACATTGCCAATGGCGGAAGCAAGCTCACAGAAGGTGAGGGAGTATGGGGCGAGCTCGAGGTAAAGGTAGCAGATGCCCTTACAGTAGAGAACGGATCAGTAGGCGGCGGATCAGCAGCCATCGAGACAGCAAAGCTCCACATCGGAGACCTGTACATCGGAATCAAGAGCGGCGACACACAGGTCGGCGGACTCAACCTCTCAAACGCACTGAGGTCAGACAAGTACGGCGTTGCAGCAAAGGGTGACTATGCGACAGCACACGGACTTACAGTAGGCTACGGAAACGACCTGTTCGGAATCGACGTTGACTTCCGCTCAGCACCATCCGGAACAGACTATTACACAGACGACTATGCAATCGCCGCAGAGGCACAGCTCAAGGACCTGAGCGGACTCTCAGCAAAGGCAGGCGTATCTTATGCAATCGACTCAAAGAAGCTCGGCCTCTTCGGATCAGTCGGATACAAGCTGGCCATGGGAGACAACTACCTCAAGGTATCAGCAGGCGCAGGATTCGAGAAGCTTGACGGAGTGGACGGACTCTCAAACGGCGAGGCAGCAGCAAGCGTGCTCTATGCATGGGGTGATGAAAAAGACGAGAACGGCGGCGTATACTACCTCGACAACGACAATGCAAAGAAGAGAACACCAGGCGTTGGCGTAGCAGTATATCTCCCACTCGTAAAGAACACATATCTCGACATCGTACCTGCATTCTACTCAGGCGAGATCGTAGAGAACCTGACAGCATCAGTACTCGGAGAATTCGAGATTCCAGTAGGACCGGATTGGCCAGACGGAACAGGCTTGGGAATGGCAGTAGCAGGCGGCGTATCATACAAGGTAGCTGTAGGTGATGCAATCACAGTAACACCACAGGCAGGATTCCGCTTCGCAAACGCAGACTATGCAGCAGGAAAGGCTGGTGGAGTATTCACAGCCTCAAACACAGACAACAGCGGACTTACCGACACCGTAGCAGATCCGGACGGACTCCTGAACGTAAAGGCCGGAGTTGAGATCGGAGGACTTATCCCGAACACAACATTCAGCGCATGGTATCAGTCACGCAACATGTTTGCAGACACAGCAAAGGCTGGAACATTCAACATTCAGGCAAAGATTGCCCTGTAATTTAGCGAAGGAGATGACCGGCGGCGGGGCATGATGTCTTCCGCGGGTCATTGGCCGAAGGATAACGGTTCATGAAGGGAATACGGTTTGTTTTGTTGCTGGCGGCGGCGGGCGTCATGACCGGCTGTGCAGGCGGAGGTGCCGTAAAGGATGACGGGAAGGAATATCCCAAGTCGATAGCGGACATGGACGCCATGACACTGGGCTCGCAGTCGTTCTACGCGAAGTCTTTCGGGCAGCTGAAGCAGAAGAACTTCTCGAAGTTCTTTGTGGCGCCCCGGAGGAACACGGTGGAGATGCACCTGCACGATGGAGTGAACTTCCATACGGTGATACTGGGGCAGAAGGCAAGGGAACAGATCGTGGAGGCCACAAGGACCTTTCTGGACGAATGGGATGCACATACCCTGAGGGACGTGAAGGCAAACGCCAAGAACGCGTACTGCAAGGGAAGTATGGACTACGCCTTCGGTGTGGTCACGCCGTCCCACTGGTTCGAGAAAATCCCGTTCTACATGAACTGCATCTTTGTTGACGGTCAGCCGTATCTGGTGATGCGTATTCCGAGCCAGAAGAGCAAGGAGGAGGAGGCCCTGTACAGCCCGTACACGGAGCTCTACTTCAGCCGGACTCAGGCGGAGACGCTGGCGGAGAGGATTGACCAGGCTTATCTTGAGCAGCTTGTTCAGGATAACACCTTTGTAGAACAATATTCATACTAATAAGCGGATAAGCCCGCAAAGGAGAATTATAATGAAGAAATTGGTAAAGATACTTGCAGCATTGACAGTTGCAGTTGCAGCATTGGCATTCGTAAGCTGTGCTGATGGCTTTGCAGGACCAGACGGAACAGCAGTTACAATTGGTGGCGGCAGCGGATCAGGTAGTGGTTCAGGATCTGGTAGCGGATCTGGTTCAGGAAGTGGCTCTGGCAGCGGAAGCGGATCTGGTGGTGGAACTTCAACCACAACACCAGCACCAATTGGAACATATAACCTGACAAGTGTGACCGGTACTGCAGAAGATGCAGAAACTTTGACACCAGAAAGTGACGGTTGGGCCGACTTTGTTGACGTAATGGGTGACGAGTATTTAACACTTACAGTAACAGCCGACGGTGCAACTGTGTTTGGTGACGATTATACTTGGGATGAACTCGATGCGATGGAAGAATTGGGCGGCATTACATATACTGTTTCTGGTAATACTATTACAATTGAAGATGAAAGTACTGGTACTCTTGTATATACCAAGCAGTAATAATCTAGCAAACGCGATAAGTATCTAACTTGTCAAACCCCATT
>JAGCYQ010000208.1 GCA_017960765.1 Treponema sp. | reverse complement strand
TGACAAAGAGTGCGGCCGTAGTCATGGACAGCGGTGTCCTGGTTCCCACCGTGGCTATTTCAAGCCATACGGCCACCGTCACACTGACAAGCACCAACGCAACTGGCGCTAAATACCGCATCAAGCACGGCGACACATGGGGAGACTGGACCACTTACAACGCAAGCAGCAAGCCGACGACACAGGCAAACGACACGATCGAAGTCTATGGCGTTGACGCTGACGGAGTAAGAAGCGGCATCGTCTCTGCCGTTGACGCATGATGAAGGGGGCTCGGAATGTTTGAGAACGTAAGCTATGATTTTTACACGGAAACACTCGGACGTTCCGTAGTCCCTGATGAGGACACGTTCAACTTCTATGCTGACGACAACAAGATGTTCGTAAAGCAGCTTGTACGCGACGGCATAGTAAGGGAGCGTGAGGAAAACGGAATCGACATTGCCGTCTGTAGGATGATTGAAATTGACTACCAGACCGCACAGGAGGCAAGCGGAGCGGCGGCCGAGAACGGCGGGAGCGTTGCAAGCGAAAGCATCAACGGCTATTCGTA
Source organism: Treponema sp. (assembly GCA_017960765.1). Lineage (GTDB taxonomy): Bacteria > Spirochaetota > Spirochaetia > Treponematales > Treponemataceae > Treponema_D. Next base: position 15,247 of record JAGCYQ010000208.1, on the reverse strand, counting down.
CAGTTACGACAGGACCGCACAGCAGGAAGCCGTGAAGCTGAACGCAAAGAGTGTGGCGGCAAAGAAAACCGACATCATCAAACTGTACAATGACTGGAATGCGGGGGTTCTGTAATGCGAGCCATCCCGCTTAAACTTCTTGTCCATACATGTACACTGAAAAAACAGACCGGACTGGACCGCAACAGGAATCCGACATACACCGAAACCGTACTGAAACGGGTGCGGATTGGTGCGACATTCCAGACGGTACGAGGCAACATCGGGGAAACAAAAGCCGACACCATGACGCTGTTCATCGACGCTGAAAACACGACCTATGAAACGGTGGAAGGATTGGCGACGGAAGCCGTCCTGCCTGGCGAAAATGACGCTGTGGAATGGCAGGGACAGAACTTCACGGTAAGGAGCATCATGCCGTGCTATGCGCAGGGAAGTGAAGCTCACCACTGGGAGGTTTCCCTTGAGTAAGGATGGCGGAATTTCAATAAAAGTGACTTTTGACGAAGCGGAGGTCAGGTCAAGAATCGGAGCGTCCATGCACAAGGCGCAGATGAAACTTGACCAGCAGGTCATCACCGACAGCAACTTCTACTGTCCCCTGAAAACGGGAACACTGCAGAAGTCAGCCACCATAAACACGGTATTGGGAAGCGGCGTGGTCAGATGGCAGACACCGTATGCGCACATGCAGTACTACGGGGTAAACTTCGACAGAAGCCAGGACCCGAATCCGAATGCCTGCGGGAAATGGTTTGAGGCGGCAAAGGCACATAAAAAGGAGCAGTGGAGGAAACTTGTAGATGATACAGTCAAAGGTGGCTGAGACAATCAGCGCATGGGTGGAAACCGCACTGGAACTGCCGTTTACAATCTATTGCGACCTTATCCCCGATGAAGACGCGGACGGCGCGTGCATAAGGCACGATCCGACACCTGCAGCTGAAAAACGCTATCTGGACGGAACACGGCTTGTATCGTGGAACTTTACATTCTACACAAGATGCAGGAATGCGGCACAGGCCCGTGAATACGGGAAGCAGATAGTGGACGAACTGGACGGCGCAACAGTGACTAGCGACGAAGAAATAAAGATAGACTGTGAGGCAGTGACGCTCCCGCAGTTCATCGATACGGATGCAAAGGGTTTCACGACATACGCGGAATCCGTTAAATGCACATTCCTGGAGGAATAGGAAATATGGGTGATTTGATTAAGAAAACCAAAGTCGTGCCTTTTCTTGGAGACAGGGGAACGACACCGAACTGGACTCAGATAAAAAAATCCACGAGCTTCACGCTTTCTTACAATCCGCAGACAAAGACGTATGATTTCATCAGCGACGAACAGCCTACGGAGGAGATTGAAAGCTACCAGCCGAGCCTTGCGCAGAGCCTTACAATGTTCAAGGGGGAGCCGGATTACCAGAGAATCTTTGACATGGCATTCGACCTTCCCACCGGAGAGGATGCACACCGTCCGGTTCTCGTGGTCTTCTACAAGGAACAGGGAACCACTGCGAGCACCACGGTAATTACCTACGAAAAGACCGAGGATGAAACCGTCGATCCAAACAAGACGTATTATACCAAGGAAGGGGACGTTTACACCGAAGTTGCGGAGCCATCGGATCTGGACATAGATTCATACTATGAAAAGATTACGACCGTAGTTCCGGGCGGTACTGTTTACAAGGCATGGAAGGTTGATTCACTCGTCAAGCTGAACCAGATGGACACTGTAAACGAAAACATCGACTTCGACCTTGCATTCAACGAGATTGAGCGCGGGGCCGTTGAAATCGGTTCGGGCGGAACACCGACCTTCATCAAGGGCACCTTCGATGACGGCACGTTTACTCCGGATTCAGAATGATTGACCTGACAAAGTACAGGCTGCCCGAAACCGTAGAGGTGGACGGCAGCCTTTATCCGGTACACACGTCTTTTAAATCATGGCTGCGTTTTCTGGAACTGGTTGCCGCCCGGAATACTCCGCCAAAGGAGTTTGACTTCATGTATGCGGATGCCAAGCCGCCAAGCAAGCTGAACGGAGTGGCCGCATTACTGAAATTCTGCAACCCGCCGCAGGAACTTCCAAGGACACAGAAAGACGGACCAAGTGACAAAGTTGTCGACTATTCCCTGGACTCAGATTACATCTATGCCGCATTCATGGAGAATTACGGAATCGACCTTGTGGAAAGCGACATGCACTGGTACAAGTTCCTTGCCCTTTTCAAGGGACTTCACGACACGAAGCTGAGCGAGATAATCGGCTACAGGCTTTATGAGCCACCATCCGGAAAGCCGAACGAATACACGAAACAGATGCTGAAACTGAAATCAGCATGGGAACTTCCGACAGAAAGCGATGAGGAAGACGAAGATCTAAAGGCTTTTGAGGAAAAACTGTACCGTGGAAACACACAGACAGACGATTAGAAAGGTTTAATCAGAAAATCCCTCGTCGAAGTGGTGGGTCCTGCACCATTTCACGGCAAGATGCAGAAGCCAGGCTGTAATCAAAAGAGCAATCAAAGTAACCATGGCGCACCTCCTTACACTTAAATGATACCACATCCTCTGGAATAAGCAAGTCAAAAATGACTATAGGGTTATGGCAGACGGAAAGATAGAGATTGAAACCGGCATTAACACAAGCGGAGCGGAAAAGGGACTTAAAAGCCTGTCGCAGAAGCTGTCCTCACTGGGAAATTCCAATACATTAAAGGGATTGTCCAACATCGGAGCGACCATAACCGGTGTGGGGGTGGCGTTTGGTGCCGCAAAATCCGCAGTACAGGCAGTCGGTGCGGCAATAAGCGACCTTACGGCAACATACAGGGTGCAGGCAAATGCCGAAATACAGCTTGAGACGGCGGCAAAGAACAATCCTTATCTTCTTCAGGAAAATGTAACCAACCTCAAGAACTACGCGGGCGAACTCCAGAAAATAAGCACGTACGGCGACGAGGAACTTCTGCCGTTCATGGCACAGCTTGCCAGTGCCGGACGCACCCAGCAGGAAATCATGGACATAATGAGCGCATCCGTGAACCTTGCCGCAAGCGGAACAATGAGCCTTGACAGTGCCGTACAGGGATTGAACGCAAGCTATTCCGGCAATCTGGGAATGCTTGGGAAATCGTTACCCGCATTAAAGGACCTTACTGCAGAACAGCTGAAGAACGGTGAGGCCGTAAAGGTTGTCGCCAAAAACTACGAGGGCATGGCGGAGGCAACTTCCAAGGCTACGGGAAGCGCGGAACAGCTCAAGGGTGCATGGGGCGACTTCAAGGAACATCTTGGTTCCGGATTCCAGGCGGTAATCACCCCAATTCAACAGGGAATAACAAGCATACTGTCAGGGGTCAACAGTACCATCGGCGGATTCAAACAGCTGATGAAGGATGCCAAGAATTACAAGCGCATCATGGCCGGTGATACCGAGGGCATGGATTCTTCTGTCACGGCCTTTGCAAAACAGACCGCCACAATGAAGAATACATCAGCCTTGAGCAGATATGATGAGGCAAGGGCAGATCTTGAGGAACTGATTGCGGGATATACAAGCGAAGATTTCCAAAAAACAGGGCTGGGAGTTATAGACAGGTCTAGCTTTTTCACAAAATTAAGTTCTGCGGCTCAAGATCTTGCTGATGGGAAAAAGACCAGAGACTTCGGGAACAGGACTCTTGATGTATACGTCAATGCTTTGGCGGAACTGAGAAAGGCTGAAAAAGAATTAGATACGGCTACGCGAACTCATAATAAAATGGTCAAACAGGAAGCTGACGCAGAAGCCCTGCGGCTGCAAGAGGAATGGGATGCCGAGGTGTCTGCCGCCATTGCTACGGCGCAGAATACCGTTGATAAAGTCAACGCAAGAAGACAGACCGACAAGGAAATCGGCAAAGACTGGACAAACGAAGAATATGCCCAGAAGATGGCCGACGCATATTATGAGGCGTACAACACAATGCTTGACCAGTCCTCCGACTGGAGCAAGATGCAGAATGAATCCCAGGTACAGGCTTTCCTGGATGAAGCAAAGAAATGGAATGCACAGGTAAAGCCTGTTGCAACACCGTCTGCAGGCGGTTCCTCAGCGCAGAAAGCAGAGAAGTCCACGGAAGAGCTTGCCAAAGAACTGCTTGATTCGATTGAGCAGGTTTTAAAGAACGCTGATTTTGAAGAGTATTTTGACGGGGACGATTTGACCACGCTGACAAACCTCGGCAACCCCGAAACTTTAAAGCAGATTGAGGAAGTCTGGGGCGATCAGCTTGAGACGGCGATTTCCGGCCTTGTAAAGATTGCAGAGGAAAAGGGCCTTACGGCTCAGGCTGTTATAGACGCTGACGGTCCGCTCCATGAAGTTTACGAAAAAATCCTCTCATTACAGACATCTCTTGGTGATTTGCAAAAAGACAAGGACAAGCAGGCACAGTATGACGACCTCATGGGGCAGCTCGGAAATGTAATCGGAGAACAGACGCTCCCTCTGGCAAAGGAACTCAAGAAACGGAAGGACGACCTCAAGAAGTTTGCTGATGAAGTACTTGAGATTTACAAGGACAACGAGGAAAAATGCGATGCAATCAAGCAGCAGATGGCGGAAGCGGAAAAGGCGCTTGACCATGACATAACCGAAGCAAAGAGGGAGGAATGGGAGGAACGTCTTTCATTCGTCCAGAATTACGTTGACCGTTCCGCACAGCTCATAAACTATCTTTCCGACCTCACAATCAAGGCGGCGGATGCGGAAAAAGCCTCCAAGATGGCTGACCTTGAGGAACAGTACGAACAGGGCATCATAGCGGAGACAGAGTATGCGGAAAAGCAGAGGCAGATTGAAAAGGAGACGGCGGAACAGAAATACAAGGCGGAACTGTGGCAGTGGGGAAGCAACATTGCACAGATGGCAGTTTCAGGAGCACAGGCCGTTCTTTCCGCACTCAGCACACAGCCGATTTATGCCGGAATTGCAATGGCGGGTCTTGTAGGGGCAATGACGGCGGCACAAATGGGAGTTGCCATTGCAAACAAGCCTAAGGCTCCGTCATTCGAGCATGGCGGCATAGTACCGGGCAGTTCATGGAGCGGGGACAACGTACAGGCAAGGGTTAATTCCGGGGAGATGATACTTACCCGCGCACAGCAGGCAGATTTGTGGAAGCGGCTCAACTCAGGACAGGCGGGATGGGGAAGCGTGGCGGTGAACAACTACATGGGCGGTCAGGCAAATGTCAGGACAAGGCAGGACGGAAACGGACTGACCATAGACGTGCTTGACGCTCACATCAACAGACAGATGGCTCTGGGCGGATATGATTCGGGATTTGCCGGGCATGACATGAATTCCAAGGGGGTAAGGTATCTATGACAGTATACAGCTGGCCGGAAGGAGTACCGACAGAATGCTTCGGCGTGACTGACAGCCTTGACGACAACAGGGTTGTGACAAAGAGCGAGAGCGGAATCGTACTCTCATATTCCAGGAATACATTTACACCCAGGGTATGGAAACTCAGCATCCACATGACCAGGACACAGTATGAACTTCTTATAGCCTGGTATAGGAACGTTTTGGGAGGCGGTTCAGGATGGTTCCGGTATACTGACCTTGCTAAACTTGACGGAACGATGGCGACATACATGATGGATTCTGTGCCTGTTCCGAACGGTACCCAAAAGTACATAGACGTGGACTTTGAATTCAGGGAGGTTCCGGCATGACCTCCGACCAGATATACAGTCTCATCACCCATTCAGGACAATACAGCCTCCCCTATCTTTTCCGCTTTCACCACGAAGATTTTGGAACGCTACTTCTTTGCGGAAACAACGAGGCCATAACGTATGACGGAGAAACCTACCTTCCCGCAAACATAAAGTATACGAGGCCGAAAAGCCAGAATGGAGTGCTGACAGGCGGAACACTTACGGCATCCCTCATAGGAAACACGCGTTCGGAATTCTTCGCAGTGGGAGATTTCTTGATGTCTGTAGTGGTTGTGGGAATCATTGCGGAAGGTGGAACCGTCGAGCCGTTCAGGGCATTCAGGCACCGCTACGGAGACATGACGGTTTCTGACATGGACCTTACAATATCTTTTACTGCTGACGACCGGATGGGAATGACTTTCCCGCCGGATGTATTCGATGCGGACAACAACAGGGGGAACGCATGATTGACATACAGGACATGCTGGGAAAACCCTACTCTGACGGCGGCCGCGGTCCTGACTCATACGACTGCTACGGCGTAGTGCTTGAGGGCGCAAGGCGGATGGGTGCTGAACTTACGGACATACGGCATGAGGGACATGGCCTTGAGCTGTGCACGCTCTGGCCGTCTCTGGGCAAGAATGTACATCCCGTAGACAAGGCTATGTATGGAGTTATTGTCGAATGTGAGGCGGACAGAGAGCTTCATCTGGGACTTGCCCTTGATTCAAGAATGATGATACATGCAACGTACAATAAGGGAGTTTGCGTACATCCGATTTCCCTTTTCAAGGTAAGGAGTCTCTATGGCATCGGTATATAGGTATGACGGAGCGGGTGGAGACTGTACCTTCATCAGTATTTCAGGAAGAATAAAAGACTGCATCGTAGCTGACTGGAACCAGTACATTCTCCTAAAGGCAGGAGAGAGGATAACCCCAGACTACATGCCGGAACAGGACGACATAATCTACATGAGGCGAATTCCCAAGGGAACCGCCGTAGCCATAACGCTTGGTGTAATCGCATTGGTAGGAGCTGTCGGAGCCGGAGTCTACTCTTATGTCCAGCAGAAGAAGATAAACGAATACCAGGAAAAACTTGCCGAGAACCAGAAGAAGATGTCTGCGGGTAGCGTCGTGCAGAAACTCCCTTATGTCCGCGGAGCGTCAAACTCCCCCGCTACCGGACATTCATTCCCGTACATCCTGGGAGAGACGCTTTTCACGCCATACAAGCTGTGTCCTGATCACATACGCCTATCAGGGACAGACGGAGCCGACCTCTACTGGTATATGGTTCTGGAATGCGGATTTGCCCCATTATGTTTCAGGAAGCTCATGCTCGGAACGAACACAATAATCAGCTTTTCCGGAAATACACCTCAAAACGGAAGGTTCAGCTTTGAGCAGGGAGCCTATTACGATGCGGGTAACTTTGCGGAGATAAGGCAGACAGGCGACTTTAACGAGGCGGAATTTAACCGCAAGGTCATATACACAAACTACATGGAGGAAATACCGCACCGGCATCTTCCAGATGATGCAACCCAGGAAGAAGCACAGGAAATAGAGGACGAGTGGAGACATGGGCTTGTAAAACAATTACCGGATCACGTGATGGCAGTGGAAGTCATTGTTCTCTTTGACGGATTGAGGAAATTCGACGAGGACAACGGTGCATGGATTTCTGCATCTGCAACACTACAGGTCCAGTGGACGAACGTTGATTCTCCGGAAGAATCGGACTGGCATAACTTTGACCTTGCATTCAATCAGAACGGAACAAGAAGCAACACATTCACGCGTAACGTACGCAAGCAATTAAGGTTTACTACTGGACAGGATTTCACGGTTGCCCAATCAATGGGCAAGAACATGAGCATAAGGATACGAAGGACAACTCCTAAATCCAGCGGAACCGCAAAAGATTCAGTTTACCTCATGGCCGTGCAGTCAACCATATATGACGCGAAAAAAAGCACATCAGAAGGTTTCGTACCCGCTATGCCACTGGAACCGGAACAGAGGGACAAATGTACCAGAATAGGAATCAGGATTAAAAGTACTCCGGCAACAGACGGCTATCTGGATTCTTTCTCCGTAATCCAGAGCGGATGTGCAAGAACCTGGAACGGCAGCGCATGGAGCAACACCAAGGTACCGGAAAGAAACCTAGCCGCATGGGTGCTTGAAATATTAACCAGTGCGATACATGAACCGTCGAAATTTCTTGATACAGAGCTCGATCTGGAATCATTCGGGGAATGGTACGAATACTGCAGTACCAACGGAATCTATGCGGACGGTGCGGTTACAGACGCTACGGCTAAAAAAGGCTTGCTGGAGAAACTTCTTTCAAACGGAAATGCCGCACTGATAATGAATGAGACATCGGGACTGATGGAAGTTGCCGTGGATTCCGGAAGGGATTACCCTGTGGCACTCCTTACGTCGGACAACATACTGAGCATGACAGCCTTAAAGACGGTACGAAGGATTGCAGACGGCATTAAGGTCACATACGTCAACAGGGATGCGGGCTATGAGGCAGACAGCGTAACGTTCATGCGTGACGGCGGAGAATATGACCCGGCATCCGACACCCTTACGACTACGGCACTCTCCTACATAACTGACTTTACGCAGGCATTCAGGCGGGCATGGAGGACGATGGCAGAGGAAATAGCACGTCCAATGTCTGCGACTGTAAAAGTAGGACAGGCCGGAGGATTCTACCGCATGTTCGACTGCATAAGCCTGCAGCATGACGCATTGAGCATAGGATTGGGTCATGGAATCATAAAAGCCCTGGCATGGCAGAACGGCTCCCTCACGCATATAGAGCTTGCCGGATTCGTTGATTTCCCTTCATCGGGCAGGTGCGGAATAATAATCAACTGCACCAACAAGCCGGGTGTAATCTCCCTTGAGGTCGAGGGTGAGGGGCGCACGTCCATACTTGCCGTTGTAACTGAATTTTCTGATAACGCTTCCAAGATTCCGTCTCCAGGCGATACGCTCAGCTTTGGTCTTCTTGATGGCAACGGTGGATTTTCAACCATAACGACAAAGATGCTCATTACCGGATCATCTCCAGATGATGACGGATATACTCTCCAGCTTACGGAATACAACGAGGATGTGTACAGCTACGGAAACCTTCCCGAATACCATTCCAACATTACTGCACGTCCTGAGTCCTCAACTCTCAAGATTGAAGACGTAAGGGAATATGCGGAACCGTCCGACGTAAATGCGGCAATCGCTGAACTAGAGGCAGGCACAGGAAGTACGGCAGCTCCTCCCGATTCAATAACGGGCTTATCGGCTTCTGCAGGGGAAAAGGGAGTTGAATTAACATGGAATGCACCAGGACGGGGACTCAAGAATTCCATCCAGAAGTATGAAATCCAAGTAACCTATGACAGGACTGCACAGGAGCCGGAATGGGAAAATGCGGGAACAAGCAAAACGAATTCATTCTCATTCATGTTCCAGAGAAATGTACACGGCTATCCCGAGGCAAGTGAATTTGCTACATGGGCTTTCCGCATACGTCCCATCAACATATACAACCTTTCAAACGACTGGACGGAATGCCCAGTTATCACCACATCATACGGAACATGGCTGTTCGGACAGGCTGTTCCAGATGTCAAGATTCAACAGAACAACAGCACTGGCCGTGTATTGCAGGCTACGTTCTCAATGCCTCCACGCTCAGACTTGAGACAGCTGTACGGTACTATTCGCTATCGTGTCCAGATACAGAGACGGCTTGAACAAGGCTACACTCCAGTAGGACAAGAGGATTATGATGCAGCTGATGAGTGGTGGGCACCTGCGACCTCTGCGGACCCGTACAGCGGAGAGAACAACTATAAGGATGAGAGTGCTGACCCTGATTACATCGTGGCACAGGAGACTTATTTACAGACACTACCTCTTGTCGGACAGTCCTATGTCGGTGAGGGAAAGACACAGAACACGCCATATAGAATCCGTGTAAGTGCTGAGAATGAGGCAGGTACATCTGGTTGGGCATATCCCAGTCCCTTTACCGCAACGGTAACGGGAATATTTGACCTTGTTAAGGCCAATGAGAATTTCAAGGAACTCTATGTGTCTGAGCTTTCTTCAATCTGTGCGAATCTGGGTAGGATTACAGGCGGAACGATGGCGGGCGGAGAGTTCGACTACTGGACGCTTAAGACGCTGATTAACGCTCATCCAGATACAGTGCCGCCAATTCTGAATAAGGATTTCATGGGTGCATTTAGTGTCGGTGACGACAATCAGCATCTTCGTGTAATACCGCAGATTGATATTGACGGACGTACAATTCTTGGATATGAGATAATCTTCAAGGTCGGAAAGTTTGTGATTTCCTCTTCGTACTCAAAGCTGAACGGTGAGTTTATAATTCAAACAAATGAAGAATCGCTTGAGCGTACAAGGCTCACTCCATACGGCACATATTTCGAGAGCAGGAAACTTCCTACTGACAATGAATGGAACGTGATTGCAAAGCAGGACGTAGCAGGAACGCTCACAAAGATGGTCTACTCAGAGAATGATTCTTTGGTCATCTCAAATCAGGGAATATCGAGCAGACGTGAGGATAACTGCGACATAGGCCGTGAGTACCTCAGCTCAAACAGCCTTGTGTATCACTTCGATGTAGACAGTCTTGACCAGTACGGAGGTAGCGGACTTACAGTAACTAAGGCGACAGGAGCACCTGACCCTGTATATGTCGATGATGAGGACAGTGAGCATTATGGAATAAACATGGCACCTGCCATAATCAGGGAGGCCCCTTATTCAGAGATAGGAAAGTCATTGTATGGTCTTTATTCCCTTGAGCATTCTTTAGGCACTGGCTCGAAGTGGACCGTAGACGTATGGATAAAATATGTCTGGGCGGAAGATCAAGAGCTTATGCGAGTAGAGGTTGGCAACGATGTACTACTTATTGTCAATGAGACTAGCGAGCCTAACTACAACGAGCCGCAGGAAGGAGAGCCACCGTATAACACTGACACGATGGACCCAGAAGGCAAGCCGTACAATGTCGCTGCAAGCAGTGGATGTGTGCTTGTTTACAATAATACTCACAAGATACAGCTAAAGGACATAGGTCTCTTGATGGAGACTGATAATTGGTATCATATTGCTGTTGTCCTCAATAACGGTACGCTTACTTTCATGGGTTCAAGTGATGCGACACTCGCAACTCTTAATCCAGTTGTCAAGGTAGATTTGGCGACTCAAGGCTCTGGCGGTACGGTCATATTCAACTCAAGCAAGGAAAGTTTCCTTTGTGATGAGCTTTTCATAGATACTACCGTATCAGAAACAGACGTCAAGTTCCTTGAGGGTTCAAGCACCAAGATTCCGTGGGCCGCCAATTCGTATGACGCTGATTACTTTATTCTGAACAAGTCAAATAATTCAAGGCTGATTACGAATCTGTTTGATGATGATTTGTTCAAGCAGAAAGTTCAGGCTCTGTTCAACGAATACAACAAGTATGAGATAGGATTCATTCAGGAGTTTGGCGGCCCTGACGACAAGGTGCCTTTAGGATGGTTCCCATGCCGATGGCAGGCAATATCAAGAACGACCTATGCGGTGTTGTTCGGAATTATCGGCACTTATTGGGGAGCAGGAGATGGCTCTACCACGTTCAATCTGCCTGATTCAAGGGAAATCTCTTTTGTCGGTATATCCAAATGCTCAAATCCGAATCATTATATCTATGACAATACAGAGGTCAACCCTGCCACAGGAACGGTCGGCAATCAGGACCATGATGTGTACATGCTTGGTGAGTTCAAGGATGACCAGTTTCAGCAGCATAAACATTCGTTGACCTATGCCCATAGGCACGGTGGTAGCGGGCAGACATTGAATCAGGGAACTTACGGTGATCAAGTATCTAATTACAATGATGGAACGTCATGGCCAAACTCAGGACGCTATGGCTCAACAACGCACGGCAAGCGTGTCGGTGTCAATTATATCATAAGGGCTTTTTAGGAGGAATAAAACATGGAAGAAAAGAAATTCTATGTATTTGAGACAGCTGTTGCAAACGGCAAGCAGGCAACGGCAACCACAATCAAGAACAACTGGGAGGAGGCTCTGATGCTTTTCCACCAGATTCGTGCCTCATGCCTTGCTAACAAGGCAGTGACATATTCACTCACGATATTGATGGATGAGTGGGGCAACATCTCACAGAAGGAAAGCTATGTAAGACAGGAGGAAGAGAACAATGGCAACGATTGATTTATCACTTGATGCACTCAAGATTCCGGCTTTGGACAATTTTACTCCAGACTTCGGAACAATGATAACGAAAACACAGGCAAACAAAGGCGGTCTATCCACCTTTGAGGTCAACAGAAACATGATGATGCCGTGGGCATATATGCGGCCAAAGGTTGTCACGGAGAACTCAACGACTACTGTTGTCGAGTATGACGCAAAGCTGACCTTCTCCGCATCATTGCAGGCAGGAGTCACATTGACAATGGATGCGGGCGACTATGAGGGATGTGAGGTCTCACTCCGCAATCTGTCAGCTTATGCCTGTACCGTTGGACACGGCACATTCTCTCTTGAGATTCCTGCGGGCGGATTCGTAAGGATAATCTGGAACGGCACTACATGGGAGGCGGATGTATCGTCTGCGGTAGGAAGCGGAATAATCCTGCCTCCGACAGCGGCAGCTGTACACGCTGCCATCGGGGATGATGGTTTGTTATCTTCAGTGACAAGAATAAGCGAAAACCTTCCTATTCCATATCCCGCCAATTATAAGGAGTACACAATGCCAAAAGATGGAATTGCTACTATAATGATGCGAAGAGATACTGACGGGTACTCTTGCTGGATATTACGAAATTATAACAATATATTCCAGTTCTCTAACTGGAATACAGTGTCGAAAGGAAGTATATGGTCAGTACAGTTTAAAGTCAAGAAAAATGATGTTGTTAGAATAGGTCAAAATTCTGATAGTGACGCAACACGGTGGACTATCAATGACTTTACGCTGTCCAGTTAGTATGTCACGAGCCACTCATATTTAACTCCTGCGTTTATTGTATGTTCTGAGTCATTGAATACATACAACACGAATCCGCTTTGATATTTACCGATCAACATAGTCCTTAACAATGTCCAATATTCCTTATTCATGGAATCAGATAAAATAACTTGTACACTGTAATTATTTGTAGGTAACGCAGAATCAAACAATACGCTCACATTATTACCTCCCCAAGCGGAAAAGCCATCGGTTAGTATGGCAGTTCCCCATATCTGTCTTTTCATTCCTCCGATGGCAGCGTGTACAGCTACCATCGGTTCAATCAGTGATTCAATAAGTGATTCAAGTCTGTTCAAGTTAATTCAAGAAGCGATTTCCCTGTATCGTTATGATAGGGGGATTGTATGGGAAATTTACGGAAATTAGAGGAAAATTTCCCCTATTTTTTAGAACACGTCCGGGAGGTTTTTAACGGCCTCCCGTTTTTTTATCCGGCTCGTATCAATGCCAGGCCGCTATGTGTATCTGCATAGAAGTATCGGTAAATCAAATCTTTTTCCACGATTGGCATGGTGTCGCCTACTACGTCACATAATGGATCCATCAATTCAACATCAAAATATCTGCCTTTCATATATGCCCTAAGACCGTAGGTTTCTGAAAGACAAAGTGTAAATCTGACGCAAGAAGAGCGCTTTGTCAGAAGACGAAACCTATAACCATGATAAATGAAATGTCCGTCTGAATGTGTTTTCTTTTCAGCTTTGACAGAGAATAAATAATCAAAATCTATGTCTCTTGCTGGTGGAGTTTTCCAATGCAGAATTTCATCCTGAGCTTCTACCGCAAATCTGGCATTAAATCCGTCGATGAAATCAGCTAGAAAAGCATTGGCCCTTTCAACAGTATCTATTTTGAGAAATCGGAAAATGTACGGCAAGCGTCCCTGTAATGTTTGCCACAATCTTTCTATGCGTCCTTTGGCCTGAGGCGAGTATGCGGCAATCAATTCAATTTGTAATTCCTTGCAGGTTTTCTGCCATTGCGTTTCTGATTTTTCTGCACCTGCCAGTTGTTCTTCCAGAGTAGCACCACGGGTTGTAAAAAAACATTGCGAACGGTCAGAATAAATTGAACGAGGCAATAGTCCTCCCGTCCTCAAGAAAACCTGCCATAAAAGCTGATAATATCCCAGAAGACATTCATTCTCACAAAAATATAAACCGACAATTTTATGAGTTGCATCATCAATGGCACCGTGCAGGGTAACTTTGTGACCGTTCATAAACCAATCATGTAACGACGCATCAATCTGTATCAGATCACCCTCATTCGGACGTTCATCGCGCGGCAGATGTTTTTTCTTTTCCCGGCTTGTAATGCGGGCTCTTGGAGAGATGATGCCGGATAAAGACAAAGCTGTATAAAAAGTGGTGTACGAAGGAAGCTCATCATAATGCAGATAATCCTCACAATCATCTCTAAATGATGCAAATGGAGTACCCTCAAATTTCTTGTAATCATTACAGATTTTCTGATAATCGTATTTTTTATTTTTCGGAGTACGTCCGGTATTGCCATGAATCCAAATTGCATCACCATATTTCAGGTAGCGTTTTTTGAGCCGCCACACTGAAACAGGCTGAATTCCAATCAAACGCGCACACTCACGTTCAGAAATTTCACCGCGTGCGAACATCGGGATGTACTGCATTTTTAGTTTTTGTAACTCGTAATTCATGGTCTGTCAATCGGAAACATACAACAAAAACTTTATCGCATATCAGTAAACGCACACAAACCAATTCTGTAAATTATTATAATATAAATAGTTTTCTGCAAATGCAGATTTTGCATAGCAAATTATGCAAATGTAACTTTTGCATAGCAAATAATGCAAATGCAGATTTTGCAGACGTTTGCACTATGTATATGAGTAACTCAAATACACCGAGTGTATATGAATTTGATTATGAATTTGAATTTGATTATGTATTTGTATATGAATTTGATTACAGTAGTATTTAAAAGAGCATGTGCGTAAACGCACCGCCCTTTTCGACAATTTTCTAAAAAACTTTAAAAGTCCCTATTGACAATTTTAAAATCCTGGATTATAGTCTAAGTATAACCCACCGACTACTAAATCACCCCGTTATTGACATTAGATTTAACCAGTTTACGAAACATTATATTTCTTTACTTCCGAGCCAGGAATCGGCTTGCTGAAGTAATAGCCCTGAATGACGTCGCAGTCGAATGTCTTGAGCTTCTCATACTGCCATTTTTCTTCTATTCCTTCCGCAATGAGCTTCATGCCCAGGCTGTGGACCATGTTGATTATGTTCTGGATCAGTACGTCCTTTCCGTCGTGCAGGTATACGTCCACCATGGTCTTGTCGATCTTTACCACGCCAACGGGGAGGTATGCCAGATAGCTGATGGAGGAGTA
>JAGCYQ010000207.1 GCA_017960765.1 Treponema sp. | reverse complement strand
GCATTGTTATTCTTTCACTGGATGAAAGACTGCTTTCTGATATTATTGAGCTTGAAAGCTTATCTGAAGAAGACTATGCCCTTTTGACCGGAGAAGACGGAAGAATTATTTCTGCACCGGACAAATCAACTATAGGTTCTGTTTTCAGACAGAAAGAAATTCCATCGGCATATTCAGTCTATTCCTACACGCACAATGACCTTGGCTGGACTATCTTTCAAGTAAAAAATGAAACCCAAAACAAGAAAGTTATTACCCAGAATATCCTTATTTCAGGCATTATCAGTTTAGGAAGTCTTTTGGTGACGCTTCTGTTTATCTGGAATATCTCCGGTCAGCTGACTCATTCTATACGCGATGTCGTACAGGGAATGCGCAAGACTCGTACCGGCAGTCTGCCCGAACCGCTCAAAACCACAAAAGATATGTCGCCTGAAATAGTCAGTATAGTAAGTCAGTACAACAAGACAATTGACCGTCTTGAACAGGCTATTCAAAAAGAAAAAGAAGAAACTGCAAGCCGGCAGCAGGCTGAAATACGAATGCTTGAAGCACGTATAAATCCTCATTTTATCTACAATACGCTTGATACGGTCAACTGGATGGCGATAGACAAAGAAGAATATGACATGAGTAATGCCATAAGTTCGCTCGCTACAATTCTTCGCTATGCTATAAGCAACAGCAATAAGATTGTAACTGTGCGCGATGAGGTTGACTGGCTCAAGCGATATATTTACTTGCAGCAGTACCGCATGAAAAATCAGTTTGTCTGCAATATCGATGTGGCGGAAAATGTCATGGACTGGCCGGTTCACAAACTGCTGATCCAACCATTTGTAGAAAATGCCATTATCCACGGGTTTGAAAACGCAGAGGGCGTTTCTGTGCTTGATGTCATTATGCGGAATGTAAATGACAAACTTTCTGTTGTTATTCGTGATAACGGAAAGGGGTTGGATGAAAATCTGACAAAAGTTATAAACTCTGGTTCCTGGAAACAGGATCGCGGTGCGCTTGGCATCGGCATTTACAATGCACTTATGAGGTTGCATATGTATTGCGATGGGCAGGAAACGGTTAATGTGACATCTGCTCCAGGTAAGGGAACCGAAATTACGGTGGTTTTTCCGGTAGAAACAGAAAAATCAGTTTAGTTTTATCCACCTTTTTAAAGGTTTTTCCGATTTGTGGCTTTGAAAAGGTGGATTTAGAATAACATTACAATCTTATATGGAATCAAAAAAAGGGGGATTATCATGAAAAGATTCGTGATGGTTTTAATGGTTGCATCTCTTCTCTTCAGCGCATTTGCCGCCGGAAAGAAAGATGGTACAAAAACAACTACTTCGGCAGTTGCCGGTAGTCCGTCTGGAGATGTAGTAATCTGGTACTATTGGGAAACAATAGGTCATCAGAAGGCTTTGGATCACATTATTACGGAGTTCAATAACAAGCAGAGTGCTATTAAGGTGAGTGCAAAGTATGTACCGTTTGCTGATTTCAAAAAACAGCTTTCGATTGGTGCAGCTGCTTCTGAACTGCCGGATTTGGTAATACTTGATAACCCTGATCATGCGTCTTATGCAAGCATGGGTATTTTTGCGGACATTACCGGTAAATTTGATGTAAGTACCTACTATCCGGGACCTGTTAATTCCTGTACATTGAACGGACGCTTGTATGGTGTTCCTTTTGGAAGTAATGATTTGGTACTATTTTACAACGAAGATATGTTAAAAAAAGCTGGGGTTTCGGTTCCTACTACATGGGACGAATTGCTCAATGCCGCTGCTAAATGTACAAAAGGCAACGTATCAGGATTTGCACACAGCTCACTTCAGAATGAGGAAGGTACTTTCAACTTCCTTACCTGGCTCTGGTCAACAGGTGCAACTTCTTATGAAATCGGTACAGCAAACGGTATTAAAGCTTTGACTCAGGTTCAAAAAATGATACAAAACGGCGGCATGACCGTTGAAGCAATCAACTGGACACAGGGCGATACCATGCACCAGTTTATTTCTGGTAACCTTGCTATGATGATAAACGGTACTTGGCAAATTCCTACTATGCGTGAAGAAGTTCCTGATATGCACTGGAATGTTGCACCGATTCCTCAGGACAAAGTTCAGGCTTCTGGTCTTGGTGGTGAAAATTACGCTGTTATTGCAGGTGGTAATGAAGCTGCAGCAATTGAATTCCTGAAATATGCAACATCAAAAGATGTTTGTTTGTACATGATGGAAAAAATGGGATATATCTCATCTGATTCAACTATTGCAGAAGGACAATTCGGAAATGACCCTGTATACAAAGTATTTGTTGATGAAATGAAATACGCAGGTGCCCGTGGACCGCTTCCTGAATGGCCGGACATTTCAGATGCTATTTCTCTTGCTTTCAACGAAGTAATGACAGGAGCAAGCACACCAAAAAAAGCGGCTGCCAAAGCACAGGCAACGATAGATGCAATTCTTGGAAAATAAAAAGATATGCCGTATGACGGCGTTGAACCTTTAATGAACAGGTAGCCATGGGTTTTTGGAAGCTCATGGCTATTTTTGTAGTATAATAATCCAATACGAAATATATGCAGATGAGGAAAATATGCAGACCATAAAAATTACAGACCGTTTTTTTACCAATGACCGGAATCTGGTACGGGAGAAAATGATTCCGTACCAATATAAAGTTCTGAATGATGAAATAGCCGTAAACATTGAACGTGAGCGGAACGATAATTCCATTCCGAACGAAAAAAGCCACTGTCTTGAAAACTTTAGGATTGCGGCTGGTCTTAGAAACGGTGAGCATTATGGCTGGCAGTTCCAGGACAGCGATGTGTATAAATGGCTTGAAGCGGTATCATATTCTCTTATGGAAAAGCCCG
>JAGCYQ010000206.1 GCA_017960765.1 Treponema sp. | reverse complement strand
ATATCACTTACAAATCTGAAAAGCTAAGTGAATACTATTGGGATGGAGAAACTTTTAGATATATAAACCTGAAATGACAGTATCAGCCTGATATTCGAATAAATATCCCGTGACTGATTATAATGTATATTCTGTCTACTAGAATATCTGTGAAGCAAACCATATCAGGTATCTGAGTGCTCTTTATACCATTTTTCATCCTTGAAAGATGGATTTACTGGAGGGAGTTCATGATACCGAAGTCTAGCTTTCTTGAGGCGACACTCATTACCAGACCCATGGCAATGCAGTTTGTAATGTATGCCGAGCCTCCATATGAGACAAATGGCAGAGGGATTCCCATAACAGGCATGAGGCCGATGTCCATTCCGATGTTTACCAGAAAGTGGAAAAACAGCATTCCTAGTACACCGGAGCATATATATGAGCCGAATAGATTGCTTGTGGTTCGTGCCGCTATGACAATACGCAGGAATATCAAAAGAAAACAGGAGAAAACAATCAAACCGCCTATAAAGCCTATTTCCTCAGATATGATACTGAATATGAAGTCAGTGCTCTGTTCTGGAACGAATTTCAGGTGGCTCTGGTTTCCCATCTTAAAGCCCTGCCCGAACATGCCTCCGGAACCGATGGCGATTTTTGCACCCGTAACATTATATCCTGCAACCTGGACGTCATAGTCAGATTTTAGATATACGAGAAGCCTGTTTCTCTGATATTTGTGGCCTTCTTTGGTCAAAACATGCAGTCCCATGTATGCCAATGCGTATGATATCAGAAGTATTGAGCAGACGTAAATTATCCAATAAAAGTATTTCTTCTTTGTGTATCTGTATCCCAAAAGTGAAAGAATGATTATCAGCAACAGCGTTATGGATATTGCAATCATAATGGTTTTATCACGCAGGACAGAAACAATGTAAATCGGCTTTTGCAGAATATACTGCTGCCATAGTGGAACCATGATGAATACAATGGTCAAGATACCGCAAAACAATACTGGAAGCAGATATCTCAGCGGAACATGGGCTATGTAACACATCACAAAGAAGATCGGGAAATATACAAGAGCCGTTCCCATGTCATTCTGGAGCAAAATCAAGCCCATAGGAATCAATGTAAAGCAAAGAGCAAGAAAAAACCTTTTAAGCGGGTTATCCTTGTCTGAACGCTCAAGAAACCATGCCATAAAGAGAATGAACAGTATTTTACCAGGTTCTGACGGCTGAATACCCAGTCCGTAGAAGCCAAGCCAGCTTTTTGAATTGTTTACTGTCTTTCCAAATAATCTTGTAGCTATGAGAGAAACAACAAGAATGATTCCGATCGGAATTGCATAACGCTTGAACAGACGGTAATCGAATATGGTGGCGACAATCATCAGGGACATCCCTACAGCACACCAGACAGACTGTTTCCGGTAATCAAGGTTTTGAAGCACACCACTGGAATCTATTGCAGAGGAATAGATGAATGCAACTCCCATGGCGCTGAGAATGACAATACATACTATAATCAAATAATCAAAACGTTCAAAAAACTTTATTTTCATTACTCTTGCCTTCCCACCTGCTTTTTCAGATATTCGAATCCAAGTGTCTTGATTGACTCCTCATAGGTTTGATTGGCAAATATGCCCTGTATTACGATATTTGTCGCATAGGGAGACCACCATTCCCAATCATTAACGTCCTCAACCAAACTTGTAACTACTATCTGATCTTCTACCGGGGCATCAAACGGCGCATAGGCAACCATCCATGAATGCCAGCGGTCCTTATAGCGTCCAGTCTCAGCTGTACCCGTTTTTCCTGCAATTTTCACGAGTTTATTACCCATCGGATAAACGGCTGTACCATCTGTAATCATGTACCTTAAATCATTCTGAACAGTGCGCCATACAGATTTTGAAACGGTTGATTCGTGAAGAACCTCTGGTTCCACAGTTTGTATTACTTTTCCGGTATTGGAGTCCCTTACTTCCTTGAGGAAATGAGGCTTGTATATTACACCGCTGTTGCAGACCATTGCCATCATGTTGGCAACATGCATCGGGGTTGCTGTCGTAAATCCCTGACCAATGGACATGTTCATCGTGTCTCCATCAGTCCAATTTGGCGTAGTTGGATCCTTGTTCTTCCATTGTGCAGTCGGAACGAAACCTGTGGCCTGTCCGGGCAAATCAATTTCCAGACTCTGACCGAATCCAAATTCCATGGCATACTGGGCTATCAGGTCAGCACCAAGATAATCGCGGCCAATAATCCAGAAATAAACGTCGCAGGACTGTGCAAGACCGTTCTTTAAGTCAAGCCAGCCATGTCCAGGGGCTTTTTTATGACAATGGAAATGTATTCCTCCATGATATATTTCTCCTGCACATTCAATCTTCTTGTCCGGAGAAATCTTCTTCTCAGAAAGAACTGCGGTTGTCATTATAGTCTTGAAAGTAGATGCAGGCGGATACGCTGAATTTATTGCACGGTTCAGGAAAGGCCTGTTGGGATTTTCAAGAAGACGGGTATATTCATTTGAGAAATTTTCTGATGAGAAAAGGTTTGAGTCATAATACGGATATGAAACCATTGCCAGAACTTCTCCTGTCGCAGGTTTTAATACAACTATGGCACCTACCCTTTCGCCAAGTGTCTCCTCCGCAAGTTTCTGTATCCTTGTGTCCACCGTAAGTACAAGAGTGTTACCCATCTTTGGAGGGATAATCTCCGGCGGGTCGTCTGTAAAGCGCATCTGGGCGTCACGTGTGCGGCTCTCTGTGCCTGGAATGCCCTGAAGAAGCTTGTCGTATTGGCTTTCGATTCCGGCCTGACCTATGATTGAATTGTTTGTATAACCCTCGTTGTGAAGCTGTTTGGCCTGTTCCGGGCTGATTTTTCCGACATAACCCAGGATATGACTTATTGAGCCGGATTCATTATAAGTTCTTATAGGTTTGTTTTTCCACGAGACACCTGGCAATTCAACAATGTTCTCTGCAATATTGCTGATGCTCGTCAGAGGTACATTGGTCTTTATCTGTATAGGCTCATTTGATCTTCGTTTACCGGTTGTCTGCTGGTCAATGATGGCTTTTGATATTCCAAGATAATCTGCAAGCTTGGATGCTACGGTATCATATTCTCCGTCCGGAATCTCACCGGGAATCAATTCAACGGCAAATGCGTCAGTATTGGTAACAAGGGGCTGAACATTTTCCTCATCAACATGGCAGTCGAAGATTTCTCCGCGTTTGGCATCAAGGACTGTGACATAGTTTTTACGTGCAACAGCCCTGTCACTGTAGTATGAGCTTTCTACAGTCTGCATTGACAGGAGCCTCAAAAGATAAAGGACAAAGACAAGCACTATGATTCCAAAAACCACAAAGAGGCGGAAATTCTTTCTATCAGAAACATCCTCACTTATTTGGAAAAAAGTAGCCTTCATCTTACAGAACGTTCTCCGGTTTTAAAACCAATGTTTTGCTGAACAGTCCTAAAATCTTGAAGATTATGGGTGACAGCAAGCTGTTTATTGCAATTTCAAAGACAAAAAGCACTGTAAAAGGATTGTATGCGATTATTGAATGGGGGAACAGAATTGACAAAACCCACGTGATGAGCATTTTAAGGGCTGTGGCACATGCACCTAGAAGCACTGGAATAAAAAATCCCTCAGTGTTGATTGTCTTGCTGAATATTCCGCCGATATAACCGATTATCGTGCGCATAAGGCAGTTCAATCCAAGTGGACCTGCGCTTAAGAAATCAAGGAATAATCCTGAAAGGAAACCGTTCGTCTCGCCAAAAAGTTTTCCGTTGTGGAGTGAAAAATAAAGCACGCAGATGAGGCATAAATCCGGAACTGCAGGCAGAAACGTCATGTTTGAGAGAATGGCAGCCTGAATCAATGAAGAAACAAGAAGAATGAATGTACTAAGCAAATAAGCGAAAATCACTGCTCTGCCCCCTCTGAATCTGTACCCTGAGAATCATCTGGATTTGGCTCTGTAGCTGAATCTGTATCTGAATCGGCTATGCGGTCGTTTCCCATTGTCTGGTCTACGATTAAAACCATCTCAAGCCTTGAGAAATCTATAATTGGACCGATGTCAAGGTTTAGCGAAGAGTCATAATCAAGCGTCTGTATGTTTGATATTGAACCGATAGGTATGTCACGCATGTAGTTTCCGTTTTCTCCGGAAGTTACGACGACATCACCGTTTTGGATTTTGCCAAGGGACCTCTTGCTTATATAGCTCATCGAAAGAGGTTTTTCCTCTGATCCAGTACCGGAAACAATTCCTAATTCGCGGGTTGTTTTTATGCGTGCTGAGATATTGCATTTGGTATCATAAATAGGCATTATCATGGATGTTTCCATGCCAACCGTGACGATTTTACCGACAACGCCAACGTTACCGTCCTGAATGGCAATAACTGGCAATCCCTTCTTTACACCGCTTTTAACGCCCTTGTCAATCGTTAGGGCTGAATAAAGACTGTTCGGATCACGACCAATAATCTGGGCCGGTAAGTTTTTGTATTCCAAAGAAGTCGAAAAATTAAGCTGTTCTTTTAGCTTCTGGTTTTCTTCCCTGATTTCAACATTGTTGCGCTGAAGGTATTCATAATCCTTGAGTTTTTCCTTGAGCTCGGCATATTCCTTTTTCATTGTGAACATGTCCTGGACAGACTCAACTTTGTCGGTTACGAATGTGGATACAGTACTCACCCCTTTCTGCAGGGTTGAAAAAATAGAGAAGCCGAATTGCTTGAAATTTACGATAAAGCCTCCTGAGGAAAGTCCCAGGATTATTCCGCTAATTAAAAGCAAAACGATAAAAACAGCATCAGGCAGCGTTATACGAAATGCTTTTTTCATATTTTAGCCGTTCAAGTTGTCGTAAATGGAGCGGTTTGAAGACATGTCCTTGTACAGCTCAAATGCCTGTCCGGCACCAACTGCAACACATTCAAGCGGTTTTTCAACAAGAATGACAGGAACATTTGTCTCTTTGGAAATAAGCTTCTGAAGGCCCTTGAGCATTGAACCTCCGCCTGTCATGACTATACCGCGCTCTACAATATCAGCGGCAAGCTCTGGCGGTGTGCGTCCAAGAGTTTTCTTTATTTCCTCAACAATCTTTGTTATAGGCTCTTTGAGTGCTTCCCTAACCTCAACGGAATCAACCTCAAGACGGCGTGGAAGTCCTGTGATGGCATCTGTACCCTTGATTTCCATCTTTTCCGTGATTTTATCAGCTGTTGCGTTACCAATCTCAATCTTGAGTTTTTCTGCTGTCTGCTGACCGATGATCAGGTTATGCACTGCCCTGACATGCTTCATGATGGCATCATCGAATTCGTTTCCACCAGTGCGGATTGAGCTTGTGATAACCATACCGCCAAGGGAGATGACGGAAACTTCTGTCGTACCACCACCGATGTCACAGACCATATGTCCGGCCGGTTCGTAAATCGGAATCTGGGCACCGATTGCGGCTGCAAGGCTTTCCTCGATTACTTCAACCTCTTTTGCACCAGCTTTCAAAGCTGCGGCCATAACTGCATCGCGTTCAACCTGTGTAATGCAAGAAGGAATACCGATTTTCATACGTGTAGATTTGAAAAGGTGATGACGTGGTATAATTTTAGAAAGGAAGTACTTAATCATCTTTTCCGTGGAATCACTGTCAGAAATGACACCGTCTGCAAGAGGCCTGATGGCAACGATATTGCCCGGAGTTTTCCAAAGCATGCGTTTTGCTTCAGCACCTACGGCAACAACTTTACCTGTTCCTTTTTCCACTGCAACAACAGAAGGCTCATCGATGACAATGCCCTGTCCCCTAACGTAAATCAATGTGTTGCATGTACCTAAATCAATTCCAATGTCCGTTGTAAAACTGTCTAGAAAACCCATATATCTTCCTTCCTCCCTTTACGACCTGTTTTCAGCCATCTTTTGTCTGGCGAGTGTATGCTGGGGCTGAATGTTCAGGCATTTTCTCCATTCAGAACGTGCCTTTGCATTGTCACCCTGTTTCTCATATATTACACCAAGACCATAGTGTGCGTCAGCAGAATTTTCATCTTTTTCTAAAATTGATTCAAATTCTTTCTCTGCATCTTCATATTTCTCTTCATCCATGTAAATCTGTGCGAGCAGCGTATGACTCTTCAATGCTACATCATCATTAGCAGTCATGTTTATTACACGGTTGAGGTATTGTTTTGCCACCGCGCCCTGCCCGGCTTTGCAATATTGCTTTGCTATATCAAATAAAAGGGTGTCAGATTCCCTGTCACGAAGAGCTGTGGTAAAGGATTCTATGCTTTTTTGGGTTTCAGACAATGCCGCATAGCTCAATCCAAGAAATTCCGGGATGTCATCTGAATAAAAGCCGTTTTCCTGGCATTTAAGAAGATATTTTACCGTAAGGTCCGCATAATAATGCTCGTTTGTTGGATAATCCTTGTAGAAATAGCAGCGGCCTAGCATATATTCAATTTGCGGAAGCATGTCTTCCTTTGCGTACTGCATGGCGATCCTGAGGTTAATGATTGCCTCGTCAAGAAGCTCCTGGGAACGTGCATTGTCCACCTCTGATTCTGCAAGCATAAAGGAACTGTACCCATGAAGTGTACGTGCGGCGTTGTGGAGATTGTTTTTTTCAAGAATTGCATTGGAACTGTCATAGACCGCCTGATAGTCCTTTGCATCCCAGTTTTTGTAGAGTGAATTTACTGATATTTCTGAATGGACTTTATTGTTAAGGAATCTGTAGATACCGATTGAAATCAGGGTCAAGACGACAATAACCACTATTGTCAAAATCAAACGAGGTAAAAACTTGCTTTTTCGTTTCGCTATGTGGCTATCGCTATTCAGTCTCCCATTCATATTCCACCCAAGTTTTTTTTACATTTATAAAAAAGGATGCGGTAAGCCGGGTTCTGGTATGGGATAAACCCACATGGCCATCTATCCACAACAACAGTCGCCCGTTGCCTCCAGCAATCTACCCGCGGTATAAGGTCGGAATGCCAAACCGCTGCATGATTTTGCTCCTGATGAGGTTTGCTTATGCCATTTGCGTTGCCGTAAATGCGGTAGGCTCTTACCCTGCCTTTTCACCCTTACCTGTAGAACAGGCGGTTATTTTCTGCAGCACTTTCTGTCGGAATAAAGAGTTATGTCAGCTCAAAGGAAACCTTTACTTAGACAACTTTCTTCTTCCGCCCGGTGATTACCCGGCATCATTTCCGAAGGAGCCCGGACTTTCCCTCCCGCCAAGGAACTGTCATAAGCACCCGGCGAGCGGCCATGCATCCTTGTTTTCTAATTATTCATCAAAATCCATGGTCTTTTCATCCATGGAACCACTACCATCTGACTCCAAGAAATCAGGACTGTCAGTTTCATCTTCTCCGGCAAGGCTACCTGCAACCTCTGTCGGGATATATGATTCTTCGTTTTCGTCTGCTTCTTCATAATACAGGATTCTGCTGCAATATGGACAGAACAGAATTTTTTCGTCACGATGAACTTCGTCAGCAAACTGTGCCGGCAAAATCATGTGACAGCCTGTACATACACTTCCACGGACTGCAACAATACCCTCTTTGTTTCTCTGAATGATGCGCTGGAACTTGAATACAGTTTCCGGATCAATTCCCTCTGACATGGAGGTTTCCATATCTTCAAGCTCTGCAAGTCTTTTCTTCTTTCCGGAAAGTTCCTTTTCAAGAGATTCATTCAATTCATTGTATTCTGCTTCTGTAGATGCAATGAGGGCTTCGGTGCTTTCAATAATGTCTTTGAGTTCTGACAGGTTCTTTTCTTCTTTCTGCAATTCCTTGCGAATCCTGTTCTCGTTGTCAGTGGCTTCAGAAATCTGCTTGTCAAGAATCTCATACTCACGATGAGTACTTGTCTCGTCCATTTCTTTTTCGCATTTTTCGCGGGTGTGCTCGGCTTCTTCAAGCTCTGCCTTCAATGAGCTGACTTTTTCCTTTTCTGCCTCATATTCCGCGTTTTTTTCGATATATTCCTTCTTGAATCTTTCAAGACTTTCTCTGGAGCCATTTAAGGATTTTGGAAGTTCATCCACTTTTGACTTAATCTCATATTTTTCGCAAAGTACATCCTGAAGGTTCTGTAACTTGGCGAGAGTCTCTGACATTTGCATCGGTATTAACCCCTACATTTAATGAAAATACTCTATCCCTAGAATATACACTATTTTATATTTTGTGTCTATAGAGGAATTGCAAAAGAGTCTTCTGTAATTCCCCCATAGAGCTGAAAAACTGTTCCTATTAATCCATGAAGTCCCTTAGATTTTGGGCCCTTCTTGGATGCCTGAGCCTTCTCAGTGCCTTTGCCTCGATCTGCCTGATTCTTTCCCTGGTGACATTGAAGTAAAGTCCGACTTCCTCAAGTGTAAGGGAATATCCGTCCTCAAGTCCAAACCTCATCTTAAGCACTTCCTGTTCACGGGGCGGCAGGGTGTCAAGCACTTCCCTGAGCTGGTCCTGAAGCAGTTTGTAGGAGGTCTGTGTTGCTGGATTCTCAACTTCCTTATCCTCGATGAAATCGCCGAGTGAGCTGTCCTCTTCCTCACCGATCGGGGTTTCAAGAGAGATTGGTTCCCTTGCAACATTCTTGACTTGCTTTACGCGGCTTACTGGCCATGAAAGCTGCTGAGCGATTTCCTCATCAGTTGGTTCACGTCCTAGTTTTTGTACCAGCTGCCTGCTTTCACGGACAACCTTGTTGATCTGCTCAATCATGTGGACAGGAACACGGATTGTGCGGGCCTGGTCAGAGATGGATCTTGTGATTGCCTGACGTATCCACCATGTGGCGTAGGTTGAGAATTTATATCCCTTGCGGTATTCGAATTTCTCTACTGCCTTTATAAGTCCGATGTTTCCTTCCTGAATAAGGTCAAAGAGCTGAAGTCCACGGTTTGTGTACTTCTTTGCAATGGAAACGACAAGACGGAGGTTTGCGTTGATAAGGCGGTTTTTAGCCTGTTCCATCATCTGTCTTCCGCGCAGAATCTCCTTTGTCTTCTCCAGGATCTCGTCAACGGTATTCTCAAATTCAAATTCCAGGCGACGAAGCTTGCGGTCTATTTTCTGAATCTGTGTGTAAACCTCGCGGATCTCATCTGCGGTGAGTCCCAGCTCTTTCTCCAGCTTGATGCTCTCGGAATGTGTTGCAAGACGGCGGCCGATTGAACGGAGACCTGCTGTGTCTGTGATGCGAAGCTCCTTCATCCGTTTTTCCTGGCGGCGGTGATATTCGTCAATTCTTTGAGATGCGTCAATGAACTTAGTTGAAAAGCGCTCTATCTCCTCAATCTGGATGTCGATTCTCTGAAGCTCCGGAGATATCCTGTTTCTAAGATCTACAAGCTGCTCGTCTTCGAAAATTGCCATGCTCTGATCGTTTTCGTTCAAAACTTTTTTCAGGGCCATGTATTGCTTCATCTCTTCCTTGAGCGGTTTAAGGATTGAGCTGTAGCAGCTCTTAAGACGGCGTTTCTCAGCCATCTCCTCATTTATTTCCTTTCTGGCTCTGCCCTGCTCATGAATGTCGATTTTCATGAATGCTTTTTGGGAAATGGCATAGAACTCCGGAATCATCATGCCTGAATTCTTGATGACATTCTTTATGATGTTCTGGCCGTCCTCCATTTTCTTGGAGAGCATTACCTCCTGCTCGGCTGTAAGAAGGTTTTCCTTTCCTATGTCGCGCAGATAGAGCCTGATCGGGTCATCTATGTTGGAATCCTTGTCACTTGAGACAAAGCGGTGGTTTCCGTTGCTGTCGATTTTTGCCTCAACAGAAACCTCTGATTCCAGGACATCCTCGTCATCCTCCTGATCCTCAACATCTTCCTCATCAAGGATAGGATCTCCGTCTGTTTCTTCCATGACCTGGATGTTGTTTTTTGACAGGAGCTGCAGTACTTCCTCCATTGCAGGAGAGTTGATGAACTCCGGTGTAAGCAATTCCGTAATCTCGTCCCAGGAAATGACCTGCTTTGTCTGTGCATAATCAAGAAGCTTTACAACCTGAGGATCAAGATTCAATTCCTCATCTGAATCGTCAGAAGAATCGTCCTGAACGTCCTGAGAAACTACAGGTGTCTTGTTTTCTTTCTCAAGATCTGCTTTTTTGGAGTTCTTTTTTTCTGTAGTTTTTTTGCCTGTCTTTTCCTCAACAGTTTTTGGTGATGTTTTTTTATCTGCGGTTTTTTTTGCTGTCGTTTTCTTGACAGCTTCTTTTTTCGCAGAGGTAGTTTTTGTAGCAGTCTTTTTTTCTGCAGTTTTTTTAGCAGGAGCCGCAGTTTTCTTTACTGGCTTTTTTTCCTCTTTAGCGGCACTCTTCTTTTTTGCTGCAGTTTTATCGGGCTCAGCTTTTTTTGTGGTTTTTGAAGCCTGTTTTTTTTGAGTACCAGCCTTTGAAGAAGTCTTAGCTTTTGTGGTTGAAGCCGGTGTTTTTTTAGATTCGGTTTTCTTTTGTGTTCCCGCTTTTTTTGTGGCGGGTGATTTTACCTTTGCCATGGTTTATCCTTTCAACAAAGCAATCTGACTGTCTATGTTCATTTTTTCCGACAGCAGTTCATTTAAACACTCGCGATCCTCTGCGATGGAACTCTGCTCCAGCCTGCGGATCCTGGACATTATATCCTTGCGTTTGTTTGTTAGGGAATTCCTCTTGATAAGCATTATGCTGTCCCGTACAGACTCATCGATGTGTGAAGAATACTCATTGACTGACTGCATTATCAGTCCTTTTAATTCATCAGAGTCGCAACGGTTCAAAATATTGCTTACAGAAAAATTGCCCTGTGCACTGCATTCGGCAAGTAACATAAACAATTTTTTAGCCTGAGGGTCATCAAAATCTTCAACTGAGATTTCCCGGCTCATCTGCTGAAAGTATTTCTTATCATCAGTTATTACTGTAATTACAGCTCGCAGCTCAGACGAAAGCTTTATCTTCTGGGGCTTTTCCGGATTATTCTGCGGTTTGTCATTTGTTCTGGTGATACGATGAGTAAGCCGTTCTCGGTTTGAATAGTCTCTTCTGGCTGCCTCCGGGTCTATGTCGTATGTCTGGCACAACTGTTCCAGGCATGCGTTCTTCTGTACATCCGACTGCAAGGAGTCAAGATACTCAAAGTACTCCAGGGAAGCATGAGCTTTACCCTCAGGGGTTTCTTTTGAATACAGTTCTAGCAGTTTAGATAACAGATAATCATTATCCAATATAGCACATTTTATGTCATTCGTCAAGGTCTCGGCACCAAATTTCAGCATAATTTCTGCAGGATCTTTTCCGCCGCTAAGCTGGATTATCTTTACCGAGAGTCCCTGCTGCCTCAGCATGAGGATAGCCCTCTTTGTTGCCTTCTGCCCTGCCCCGTCGCTGTCAAAAGAAAGGAGCACCGTATCGACAAAGGGCTTGATGATGGCAATCTGTTCATTTGTCAATGCAGTTCCAAGAGGAGCGACTGCATAGTTTATTCCGCACTGATGATATGCGATGCAGTCCATGTATCCCTCGCAGAAGATTACCTGCTTATTTTCGCGGATGGCCTGTTTTGCAAGGTGGAACGCATAAAGCGTGCTGCCCTTCTTGTATTGGATCAAGTCTCCTGAGTTAAGGTATTTTGGTGATTTTGAGGAATCTCCCCTGAGAAAGCGTCCTCCCATGGCCACAACATCACCCTTGCGGTCAAAAATCGGGAACATCAGGCGGTCGGAGAAAAATGCAAAATCGGGGTAGTTCTTGCTGAAAAGGCCTGATTTGTTCAGGAATTCATCGCTGAAGTTCTTTTTCCTCAGGAAATTCTTGAGCCATCTCCTGTCTGCCGGTGAATATCCGATCTTGAATTTTTCCAGCATGTCTCGTGTGATTCCCCGTTTCAGGATGTAATCAAGGGCAAAGTTACCGGCCTCTGTCTCCATGAGCATATAGTGAAAAAGAGATGCTGTACGGTTGTAAAGGCTTATGAGGTCTTCCTTGAGCTTTGAGTCAGGATCTTCTTTCTGAAAGCTCTGTCCTGAATCACTGTACTTGAGCTGAACGCCTGCTCTTTTGGCCAATAGCTCTACTGCACCTGGAAAGGAGACTTTTTCCATCTCCATGATGAAATTGAATACGGTTCCTCCCACTCCACAGCCGAAACAGTGGTAGAACTGCCTGTCGGCGGAAACATGGAAAGATGGTGTTTTCTCGTTATGGAAGGGACAGCATGCGGACCAGTCATTGCCTCTCTGGGTAAGCGGAACATATTCGTTCACTACCTGTACGATGTCCGTCTTGGAGGAAACTTCGTCTATTGATTCCTGGCTTATAAATCCGCTCATCAGTCCTTTGTGTAATACATCATGTTCTCGGCTTCCTTATGCTCCACAAAGGTCTCCGTGAAGCTGTGGGTGCCTGCATCCGGGTTGGTCAGGACAAAGTAAAAATACGGTGTGTCCGCTGGTTTTGCGGCGGCCCTCAGAGCTACCATGCCGGGATTAGAAATAGGACCTGGCGGCAGTCCCCTCCACTTGTACGTGTTGTACATGCTCTCTGACTCAAGATCCTCGTAAGTGATTCTTGTCGGATGAGGCTTTCCCTCTATCTCGGTGATAATGTATTCAATAGTTGCGCAGGAATAAAGCCCCATGTCTATTTTAAGCCTGTTGGTAAAGACGGAGGCAATCAAGGGTGCTTCATCGGCAACCCTGTACTCACGCTCGACAATCGATGCAAGTATAAGTTTCTGATGCAGCTCCTCTGGTGAAAGTCCGCTCAGCTCAGGTATGGTTTCTATACGCTGGAAAAAAGTGTCCACCAGTTTTCTGCATGCCTCTTCCGCGGATGAATTTGGGTTGAAGAAATAAGTGTCTGGGAAAAGGTAGCCTTGAAATGAAGAAGCAGGAATGTCATATTCAGCAAGCAGGTCTTTGTCGTAACAACGATCAATAAATTCGTCTGCCTTGCAAATATTGCTTTCCTCCAGCAAGAGGGCAATCTTTTTTATTGTAAGTCCTTCAGGAATGCTTACGGAAATAGTTTCAGGACGGCCCTTCTCAAGCTCCTCCGCCAGCTCCTTCATCGTAGAACCGACTTTCAGCTCGTATACCCCGCTCTTAAGTTCAAATCCGTCATCAAGTCCAAGCAGATTGAACCTTACGGCCGCATAAAACAATTTTGATGAACGGACAAGACCCTTATCCTCCAGCTCATCTGCTACTTCCTGAACTGACATGCCGTACGGAACCTTCATTTCAATCGTCTGACCGTCCATCTCACTTTGCTTTGGAGTCTGCACCGTCTTCCAGAAAATAAACGCGGATAATGCACCTATGGCCAGTAAAGACAGCAGGACAACTGGGACAATGACAAGAGCTTTGTGTTTCATTATATTTCGATTTCCTGACCTTCTATCGCGATATGTATGTCTACATCGTACTTAGCGGAATAATCCTCGTACCATTTGGCGGCACGCAATACGGAATAAATCTTCTTGTCGCTGTAAGTCGGCTCATGGTGGAAGAAATACAGGCTTTTGGCTTTCCAGGCGTTTGCAAAATCAACTGCATAACAGAAAATGCTGTGGCCCCAGTCGCTCTTGTTGATGGCCTCTTCTCCCGTATACTGGCTGTCAAGTATCATGACGTCAGCGTTCTCAAAGAAATAGTTGTTTTTGTTTGTAAGGTCGTAATCCTTTGCAGTGAGCTCAACGTCGGTAGCATAAATGATTTTTTTTCCGTCTTCCTCAAAAGAATATGAATAGGAATTTCCAGGATGCTTCATCTTTTTGCACATTACCTTGACACCGTCAACATAAAAAGGCTCCAGTTCATTTATGAGGTGGAATGTAAAGCGGTCGCGTATGTATTCCCAGCATCCGTTTTGCGGGAAATACGGACAGCGGCTCTGTTCTGCAAGTATTCTTTCTGCGTCGGGGAAAGTGGAATACAAATCTATCTTGACCCTTGGGTCGTAGGTGGCACCCCAGAAAGGAATGCCCTGTATGTGGTCCCAGTGATAATGTGACATGAAGACGGAGTAATGGTTGTCCGGTGCTTTTTTTCCGTTAACGGAGAATTCCCTGAGGCCTGAACCGCAGTCAAGGATGAACTGATGGCCTGCTTTGTTCGTAAGCTCAACGCATGAAGTGTTGCCGCCAACAGTGCCGAAAAGCCATGGAGGAAGAGATGCAATGAATTTTGTACGTGTATCTTCTGACTCAAGATCTTTTGGAGTCATTCGTTCGATAGCTGCTGCAATCTTTGCCTGGACTTGTTCGGGTGTAATGGGAGTGGGTATAGAACCGCGGACGCCCCAAAAATGTATTTTCACAACTCCTCCATAATCATTCAAGAAAAAATGACTTTTTAAAACATAACAAGAATTTATATGAGATTATACTACAAGTTTAATATTTTTGCTAGTATGTAAGCCAATAAAAGGCAAAAAAAAAAGGCGCCATATTACTGGCACCTTTTACTGGGGAGTGAAGGATTCGGACCTACGAAGGACGAGCCAACAGATTTACAGTCTGCCCCCTTTGACCACTCGGGAAACTCCCCATATCCAATTGCTTGGATTAAGCCGCCACAGGGACTCGAACCTTGGACCCCGAGATTACAAATCACGTGCTCTACCAACTGAGCTATAGCGGCATGAATGAAAAAACTATATAATAATTTTATATTTATGTCAATAGCAATTTAAAGAAATTCTGGTATTTTTATCAGAGACTGGTATAGCGGGATGTATTTTTCCCTGGTGACGGTTTCCCATGTAAAATATTTCCTTACATTTACTGCAGTATAGGCAATCATGTTGTT